>CAYTBC010000004.1:0-59368 GCA_964435765.1 uncultured Desulfosarcina sp. | reverse complement strand
AAAAGATGGCATCGAAGAAGTCATCTATCAATCCGGCATTCGTGTCAAACCGGTGTATACCCCGCAGGATCTGAAAGACGTCGGATTCGATTACAGTCAGGATCTCGGTGATCCCGGCCAGTACCCATTCACGCGCAGTTTGCACCCCCAGGGATACCGCTCGCGCGCCTGGACCACACGCCAGTACACCGGTTTCGGCACACCGCAGGAGAGCAACAAGCGCTTCAAACTGATGATCTCCCACGGGCAGACGGGGCTGAATGTGGCGTTTGATCTACCCACCCAGATGGGCTATGACTCGGATGATCCCAGAGCACTGGGCGAGGTCGGCCGCGTCGGCATGCCGATCGATTCATTGCGTGATTTTGAAACCGCTTTTGAGGGCATCCCGCTGGATCGAATCGGTTCGGGGCTGACCATCAATGCAGTGGCCTCCATCATGCTGGCGATGTATCAGGCGGTGGCCGAGAAATTCGGCTACCCCAAGGAAAAAATCAGTGCCACGCCCCAGAACGATATTCTCAAAGAAATGATCGGTCGCGGCGCCTGGATTTATCCTGTGGAAGACGCGGTTCGTCTGGTGGGCGACAGCATCGAATACTCCGTAAAAGAGTTGCCGCGCTGCAACCCGGTCAGCATTTGCGGCTACCACATCCGCGAATCCGGAGCGACTCCGGCCCAGGAGATCGCATGTGCCTTTGAGATCGCAAAAGCTTACATGGACAACGTCATCGCCCGGGGCATGCCAGTCGAAGACTTTGTGGGGCGTTTTTCGTTCAACCTGAATGTTTTCGGCAACCTTTGGGAGCAAATTGCCAAGTTCAGGGCCGCCCGCAAGCTATGGGCCAGGATGCTGCGGGAAGAATACGGCGTGCGGGAAACGAAAAACCTGTTCCTGCGGGGGCTTTTTGGCGGCGGCGGCAGCGGACTCACCAAAGAACAGCCCGAAAACAACATTATGCGCGGCGCTTTTTATGCCCTGGGTGCGGCTCTGAGCGGGGCCCAGACCACGGCCCTGTGTTCTTTTGATGAAGCCTACACCATACCGACGCCTCGCGCGGCACTCCTGTCGCTGCGCACCCTTGAGATCCTTATGGATGAAGTCGGTCTGCGTGACACGGTGGATCCCCTGGCAGGCTCATACTTTATCGAGACGCTCACCAAACAGATGGAAGCGAAAATTCTGGAGGAAATGAAGCAGATTCAGGAGATCGGCGGAATGGTGCATGCGGTTGCGACCGGTTTTATCCAGCGCAAAGTCGCCCGCCAGGCATACGAATACGAAAAAGGGGTTCAGGAAGGCGAATACATTAAAGTCGGCGTCAACAAATACGTCGACGAGACCGGAGAACAAACCGATGTGGCTCTGCATGAATACAACGAAGGGTGGGTGGACCAGCAGATCGGCGGCCTCAAGGATCTGCGGCGCACCCGCGGCAACCGCGAGGTTGCACGAACGCTCAAGGATCTGGAACAGGGCACGCGGGCCGGCAAAAACGTGATGCCCCTGTTGGTGGATTGCTGCCGGGCCTATGCCACCGTGGGAGAGATGGCCGGCGTTTTCCGGGATATTTTTGGCGAGTGGGAAGAACCCAGTATTTTCTAAACCACTAATCTAAGATATTTGAGTATTTGTCAGTTTTTGCTTTTTGGGCATATAGATGTTGAAAATAAGAAATCCGAATATCGAAATCCGAAACAAATTATAATTTTCAAAAAACTAATGATCCAAATTCCATCAAAGAGGTTTACCATGGTGGATAAAGACCCGGTTTTGAGCCTTTAAATTTTTTTCTAATTTAGGATTTGTTTCGTGTTTCGGATTTCGTGCTTCGAATTTCCAATCTGGTTATACAGCATATTGCGGGATGTAAATGCTCAACAGATTCTTTATAGGAGAGTATAAGTGGCGAACGGAACTTACAGATTGGGCTGCGACATCGGCGGTACATTTACGGATTTTGTTCTGTTAAACGATGAGACGGGTGAATTTGAGATTAATAAATGCCTGACGACACCGGGGGACCCCTCGGATGCCGTTGAGCAGGGAATTCGCGAGCTGTTAGAACGTCGACCCGGGTTTATGCCCGCCATCGAAGAAGTTATCCACGGCACCACTCTGGTGATCAATGCCATCATCGAAAGAAAAGGCGCCAAAACGGGTCTGATTACCACCCGGGGATTTCGCGATGTGCTGGAGCTAGGCCGCGAGCTGCGCTATGATGCCTATGACATCTTTGCTGAGTACCCGCTGCCCCTGGTGCCCCGGGCCCTGCGCCGCGAGGTGGATGAACGGGTCGCCAGCGACGGGCGGGTGATTCAATCGCTGGAGGCGCAGGACCTGCGCGAAGTGCTTTCTCTGCTGCTTGCTGCCGGGATTGAATCGCTGGCGGTCTGCCTGATCAATTCCTACGAAAATCCGGTCCACGAAAAAATGATCAAGGAAATTGTGGAGCGGGAGGCAGCAGAGCTTTGGTTGTCCACCTCATTTGAGGTTTTGCCCCAGATCCGCGAATATGAAAGAACCTGCACGACCGCCACCAATGCTTACGTCAAACCCATCACAGCCAAATATCTGGCCAAGCTTTCCTCCCGCCTGGAATCTCTCGGGTTCAAGGGAAAACTATTTATCATGCTGTCCAGCGGCGGCATTACCTCCGTTGAAACCGCCCGGCAGTTTCCGGTGCGCATCATTGAATCCGGCCCCACCGCCGCCGTGATTGCCTCCCAGCACTACGGCCGGATGTTTGAAATCAAGGATATGTTCTGCTTTGATATGGGCGGAACCACGGCCAAATCCTGTTTGATTCAAAAAGGCCACGCCGGTCTGGTTTCAACCTTTGAGGTGGGACGCGTGCAGCGTTTCAAAAAGGGCAGCGGCTTGCCGATCCAGGTGCCGGTGGTGGATTTAATGGAAATCGGGGCCGGCGGCGGTAGTATTGCCAAGCTCAGCAAAATGGGACTGCTGCAGGTCGGACCGGAAAGTGCCGGGGCCGATCCCGGGCCGGCCTGCTACGGGCGGGGTGGTGAAAACCCAACGGTGACCGATGCCGACCTGGTGCTGGGGTATCTGGACCCCGACTATTTTCTGGGGGGCACCATGCCGCTTGACAAAGCGGCGGCCGGAAAAGCCATCGAAGAAAAGGTGGCCCAACCCCTCGGAACCACCACCGTCGAGGCCGCCTTCGGCGTCCATGATCTGATCAATGAAACCATGGCCGCGGCGGCCAAAACTCATATCGCCGAAAAAGGAGGCAATCCCAACATCGTGACGATATCGGCGTTTGGCGGGGCCGGCCCCGTGCATGCCTATGGCCTGGCCAAAAAGATCGGTGCACCCCGCATCCTGGTTCCGCCCTTGGCCGGGGTGGGTTCTGCGCTCGGTTTTTTCACCGCGCCGGTTGCCTTTGACCTGACGCGCAGCCACCGTGTCGGGCTGAACAGTGCTGATTTTAGCGAGATTGAACATCTGTTCAAGGCGCTCGAAGAAGAAGGCGCCGTCATCCTTCAGCGAGCCGGCAAGCACGAGAATATTATGTTCGAGCGCACGCTGATGATGCGCTTTGTGGGCCAGGGCGCCGAAACCGACCTGCTCATCGAACACAAACCATTCCAGCAATGGGAAAAAGAGCACATCCGGGCGCTTTTCGACGATGCCTACAAGAAGCTCTACGGCCGAACCTATCCTGATACGCCGGTTGAATTCGTTACTTTCAAAGTGCGGGCCAGTTTACCCCAGCGTGAGTTTCGCATACCGCCCCTGCGGCAGACCGAGGGCCGGCTGGAAGATTGTATTAAAGGCCAGCGCCCGGCTTTCTCGTTGATCCGCAAGGCGTATATCCCCTTTACGGTGTATGATCGCTTTAAACTTTTCCCGGGTGCGCAAATGGATGGCCCGGCTATCATCGAGGAAAAGGAGTCGACCATCGTTGTCGGCGAAGATGCCAAAGCCGAGGTTGATGCGTATGGGTTTGTATGGATTAATTTAAATTTCTAAAGCGAAATTTAAATTAGTATCAAAAAAATTTAAGACTGGCATTCAAGAGGAGCATTAAATATGCCCGACGAAAGTAAAATGGGCGGACCGCCGCCATCTAAATTTGATCCGATAACTTTGGAGATTTTGTGGCGCAGGCTGGTTTCGATTGTGGATGAAGCCGATGCCTCCGTGGCCCGGACGGCGTTTTCAAGTCTTTTGCGCGACGCCCATGACTATACTTGTATGTTCACCGACAGCCGAGGTCAGGAACTGGTCCAGGGCACGTTCTGCACCCCGGGACAGGCCGGGGCCATGGCCCTGGGCGTCAAAAAGCTGATCAACTCCTTCCCCCAGAGCGCCTATCGTCCGGGAGACGTTTACATTGTCAACGATCCCTGGTTGTTGGCCGGTCACCTGAATGATGTCTGCGTCATGAGCCCGATCTTTCATAAGGATCGACCGGTGGCATTTACTGCCTGCGTATTTCACCATTCCGACATCGGCGGCCGAGTCGCCTCGGACAATCGCCAGGTCTATGAAGAAGGCATTTTTATACCGCCCCTGAAACTATACGATGCCGGTGTTCTCAACCAGGGGGTTTTGGATCTGATTCGCTGGAACGTGAGAACGCCCGAAGAGGTCACCGGCGACATCCGTTCCCAGGTGGCCGCCAATCACGTCTGCGCCCGCAAGGTCATCGAGATGCTGCAGGATGAGGGTCTGGACACCCTGGATGATCTGGCCGACGAGATCATCGAACGCACGGAAAAGAGCATGCGGCAAGCCATCGCTGGGATCTCGGATGGGGTCTACCCGTATGAAGGCATCATTGAAGGGGCCGGCCGAAGAAATGACATCATGATCAAGTTGACGGTGACCGTTAAAGGCAGCGATATTCACATTGATTTTGACGGGACATCGCCCCAGGTGGATTGGGGCGGTAACGTGGTCTATAATTTTACCTATGCCTATGTTTTTATGGCTGTCAAGAGTGCTTTTGACCCCGATATCCCGATCAATGAAGGCGCTATCCGGCCGGTGAAGATGACAGCACCCGAGGGTACCGTGGTGAACTGCAAATTTCCGGCGGCTGTGGCCGCCCGCATGCAGGTCGGCCATTTTATGACTGAAATGGTATTTAAGGCCCTGGCCAATGCCACGCCCGACAACATCATTGCCGAGAGCGGCGGCACCCCGGCCCAGACCAACATATTTTACGGCAAGCGCCACAATAGCAAGCCCTGGCTGACGATGATTATACGAGGGGGGGGCTTGGGAGCCAGCAGCCGCATGGACGGCCACCAATGTGCAATTTTTCCGGCCAATGGGGCCAACACCCCGGTGGAAATATTTGAAAGCGATACGCCCCTGATGGTGGCCGAACGCAGTTTGGTCTGCGACTCCGGCGGCCCCGGAAAGATGCGGGGCGGCTTGGGGCGCAAAATGGTGATCCGGGTGCCGGATGATGAATACGCACCCCAGGGGCCTACCTCCATTGCGGTTCAAGCCGGACGGTTCAAATACGCTCCCCGGGGGCTGTTTGGCGCCCGGCCGGGGGCCATTGCTCAATTTTTAGTCAACGGGCAGAACGGCGACCCCAGCGGGTTAACCCTGTGCGCCAACGGAGATATGATTCAGTTTCAAAGCGCCGGCGGCGGCGGATACGGTGACCCCCTGCAGCGGGATCCCGAGGCGGTCGAAGCGGACGTACGCAACGGATATGTGAGCATTGAAAGGGCCCGGGAAGACTATGGGGTCGTCATAGATCCGGCAAGTTTGAAAGTGGACCCGGCAGCGACGGAGAGCGTGCGCGCCGGGCGGGAATAACCGCGTTGCGCGGTGCGGGAGGGCACTTTCGGTACCAGCTCAAAGCTCAAAGCTGAAAGCTCAAAGTATGTGGATAAGATCGATTTTGCGGGGTATATAGCAAAGCGCATAGGGCATAGAGCATCGCGTGAGGGCGTTTAAAAGCGTAGAGCATGGTGAATAGAGCAGGGCGATTTGATGCCCCAATATGCGTCCTCTGTCCTCTTTTTTTTTGGTACCTGAACACAGTTTAAAGATGTTGTGGGAGCGGTTTGCAACCGCGATTGACTCGGTCGGGCCAACATCTAAAACCCGAATTCCTAATTGTAAAAGTGCAGAGGGATCTTAACCATGGCAGAAACTTTTATGCCGTCTTTTAAAAATCTGGCTGAACTTAAGCGGCATCAATTGAAAGGACTTCAGTGGACGGTCGGCCACGCTTACCGGGGATCATCCTTTTACCGCGATCGCCTGGAAAAAGCCGGCGTGAGGCTTGAAGATATTCAATCCCTGGATGACATCCGCAGACTGCCGTTTACCACCAACGATGACCTGCGTGTCGGTTACCCCTTCCCGTTGCTGTCGGTGCCCGTATCGGAAGTGGTCCGGATCCATGCCTCATCCGGTACTACCGGCAAACGCAAGATTCTGACCTACACCCGCAAAGACATCGAGGATTGGACTCATTTTTTTGCCCGCTGCTACGAGATGGCCGGGCTCACCGTTGAAGACCGCGTGCAGATTGCGGTGGGCTACGGGGTCTGGACGGCTGGTGTCGGCTTTCAGTTGGGTTGTGAAAAGTTCGGTGCCATGGCGTTGCCGGTAGGCCCCGGTAATATTGACATGCAATGCCAGTTTCTGGTGGATTTGCAATCCACAGCGATGTGCTGCACGGCCTCCATGGGTCTGCTGATGGCCGAGGAGATCAAGCGCCGAAACCTCAGAGACCGGATCGCACTGAAAAAGATGATTTTCGGTTCCGAACGCAGCAGCGATGCCATGCGCCAGCGGATCAAGGAACTGCTGGGCCTGGAGGATATGTTCGACATTCCGGGTATGACGGAGCTTTACGGACCCGGAACCGGTCTGGATTGTTCCCGGCATGAAGGGATTCACTACTGGGCGGACTACTATATCCTGGAAATATTGGATCCTGAGACGCTTGAACCGGTTCCGGCCGGGGAAGTCGGCGAAATGGTGGTGACCACCCTGTGCAAGGAAGCAGCTCCGCTGATCCGCTATCGTACCCGGGACCTGACCCGGCTGATTGACCGCCCCTGTTCATGCGGCACTTTACTGCCCCTGCATGACCGAATTCTGGGTCGTTCGGATGACATGATCATCTTCCGGGCCGTCAATATCTACCCCGGGCAAATCGATGAAGTCCTGTCGACGGTCTCAGATGCGAGTTGCGAATACCAGATTCACCTGGATCGCAGAGAAGACGGCAAGGACTATATGACCATCCGGCTGGAATGCTGCGAAAATTACGACGCCTTGCACAAGCCCGAGCTTGCCGCCAGGGTTCGGCAGGAAATCAAGAAGAAAATTTTGGTCAGCTGCGAGGTGGATGTGTTGGACTACTGCTCCCTGCCGCGATCGGAGAGGAAGGCGAAACGGTTTTTCGATAATAGACCGGAGTAAGGCGCTGAGAAACGGCGAAACGGTGAGACGGAGAAACGGGGAATTAGGGAAGCATCGAATTTTATCCTTCGATTGTCAGCCATTATCTTCAGGACTCGAAAAGGGGTGAATCTAAGATCCCCAAAATTTATAGAAAAAATATGCTAATTTTCGTTTTGGCCGAATGCCAAACGAATTGCCACCAAGCCAACGGAATGAATATTGACGAATATATAGCTTATAAAATGTAACGAAAATTAGGAGGGAGTTGCGATGTTGACAAAAGCCTACATACCGTACCGAGGGTACTTCAGTTCTCCATTTTCACGCTGGCAGGGGAGCATGGGCAATGAGAATTCGATCGTGCTGGCCGCTGAAACGGCCAAAAGATGGCTGGCGGAAAAAAGCTGGGACCCGAAGATTTATGATTATCTTTTTTTGGGAATCACCGTTCATCAACTCCATGGATTTTATGGCGGCCCCTGGGCGGCGGCCATGATGGGAGCGCCCGGGATACCCGGGCTTCTGGTCAGTCAGGCATGTTCCACCTCTACCGTAGCCGTCTATCAGGCCAGCGTGGGGGTTGAAACCGGTTTATATAACACGCCCATCTGTTTGTTGACCGACCGCTGCTCAAACGGCCCCCACGCGGTCTGGCCCAACCCCATGGGTCCCGGCGGCCAGGTGGTTTCAGAAGACTGGTTGATGGATAACTTCGCACGCGATCCCTGGGCGGGTGAGGCCATGATTAAAACGGCTGAAAACGTCTCCGAGGAAGCCGGCATTACCCGGGAGCAGTGCGATGCCGTGACATTGAGACGGTATCAACAGTACCAGGATGCCCTGGCCGATGACCGCGCGTTTCAAAAACGTTACATGTATCCCGTGATGCTCAAGATCTCCAAAAAACAAACCATTATGTTAGAAGCCGACGAAGGCATTATGGAAAGCACGGCCGAGGGCCTGGCCAAACTCAAGCCCGTGCTGCCCAACGGGGTTCACACTTTCGGTGCCCAAACCCATCCCGCCGACGGCAACTGTGCCATCACCGTTACCACCCGTGAAAAAGCAAAGGAACTCGCCGCGGATCCGCAAGTCGAGATCCAGGTGGTTTCCTACGGCTATGCCCGCACCAAAAAGGCCTTCATGGCTGCAGCCGTCTATCCCGCGGCCCGGATGGCTTTGGAAAATGCCAATATCGCCGCCGCCGATCTCAAGGCCATCAAAACGCACAACCCCTTTGCCGCCAACGACATCTACCTGGCAGATAAACTGGGTGTTGACGTGAACAGCATGAACAACTACGGCTGCTCTCTGATTTACGGCCATCCCCAAGGACCCACCGGCGGCCGCCTGATTATTGAAGGTATCGAAGAAGTCGTTATGGCCGGCGGCGGCTACATGCTTTTTGCGGGCTGTGCCGCAGGGGATACGGCAGCGGCGTTGTTGGTCAAGGTGGGGTAGAAAAGGATTGACTATTTTCGATTGAAGATAGTCTATTGAAGGAATTCTATCATTTTAAAAGTACTTACAGTCAAAATGATGGAGCCTTGCGACTTCCATAAATCTTCAATCTTCATTTTTCAATCTTCATTATAAAAGAGGGGTTTTTATGAAAAAATTCACCTACCTCGTACCTAAAAACCTGGACGAGGCGGTTTCTTTGCACGAATCATACGGCGAGCGCGCCAAGTACATAGCCGGCGGCACCGACGTGCTGGTGAAGGTCAAGGAAGGTAAACTGAAACCGGATTATTTGATTTCATTAAAGCAAATTTTAAAACAGGACAAGCCTTACATGAATCCCGAAACGGGGGAGCTGTTTATCGGGGCCTTTGTCACGCATCGCAAAATAGAGAAATCGTCAATTGTTCAGCTGAAATATCCGGTGCTGCATGATGCGGTCAAAAACATCGGTTCGGTCCAGATTCGCAACGTTGCCACCATCGGCGGCAATCTGGTCAATGCGGTTCCCTCGGCTGACGGGGCCATTCCGTTGATTACGCTGGACGGTCGGGCCCACATTTACGGGACCAAGGGTGACCGCTACGTTGATCTTCTGCGATTTTTTCTGGGGCCCGGTCAATGCGATCTGGATCGGGGAGAAATTCTAACCGAGATTGTTATTCCGCCGCTGGCCCTTCGTACCGGCAGTGCCTATGTCAAACACGGCCGGCGGGAAGCCATGGAACTGCCCATGCTCGGTGTCGGCGTTTTGCTGAGCCTGAAAGAAGATATGACCACCTGCGCCAAAGCGAGGATCTGTCTGGGCGTTGCGGCCCCAACCCCGCTGCGCTGCTTTGCGGCCGAAAAGTATTTGGTCGGCAAAACCGTTGATGAAAATACCCTGGCCGAGGCCGGCAAACTGGCCGGCGAGGAATCCCGGGTACGGGACAGCATCCGGGGCCTGGCCTGGTACCGCCGCGAGATGGTCGGGGTACTGGTTAAACGCATGGGGCTCAAGGCTTTGCATCGGGCCACGCAATAAACTAAGCATTAGTTTTTTTCCAAGTTTCAAATATGAGAATATTTGCTGGAGCAATGGAGTAGTGGATTAATGGAAAAACCAATACTCCAACACTCCCATACTGCAATACTCCCTTCAGTTACAAGAACAGGAGAGATCGTTTATGTCACGAGAAATATCGTTTACCTTTAACGGCAACCGGCTGACCATGACGGTTGAAGATCATTGGACGCTGTTGCACTTGATTCGAGAGGAGCTTGGTTACACCGGGACCAAGGAAGGCTGCGGCAGCGGGGAGTGCGGCGCCTGCACCGTTATCGTGGACGGCGATGCCGTCAATTCCTGCCTCTACCTGGCGCCGGCCGTCGACGGCAAGGAGGTGCTCACAATCGAAGGCCTGGCTTCCGAAGACGGAACCCTGCATCCGATCCAAAAAGCGTTTGTAGAAAAAGGGGGCATCCAATGCGGGTTCTGTTCGCCGGGAATGATCCTGTCCGCCAAGGCGCTGCTGGACGAAAACGCCAATGCTACCGAAGATGAAATCAAGGATGCCATCGCCGGCAATCTTTGCCGCTGCACCGGTTATGTGCAGATAATCGATTCGATTAAATCCGTCAGCGGGCACTACCAGACGGAGCAGCCGCACGTGGTGGCATGGAAGACGGAAGACGGCGACCGCGGCGAATAAAAAACATATTTTAAATTGGAATGATGAATGTCGGTTTAGTCAATTTGTTGATGGAGATTTTAATATGCAAGATTTATGCTCGGTCGGAAAACGGATTCCCAAAATCGATGCGGTCGACAAGGCCACGGGGCGCGCCCAGTATATCCAGGATTTAAAGCTGCCGGGGATGCTTTACGGCAAGATCCTTTACAGCAAGTTTCCCCACGCCAAAATCGTAAAAATAGACACATCCAGAGCCAAAGCACTGCCGGGTGTTCGGGCGGTTATTACCGCAGAAGACATCCCTGTGATCAAAATGGGCGTCTACAAAGACAACCGACCCCTGAAAGCCGGCAAAGTGTGCTCCTACCGGGATGAAGTGGCGGCGGTGGCTGCCGTTGACCCCCAAACCGCCGCAGAAGCCCTCCAACTGATCGAGGTGATTTACGAGCCTTTGCCCGGCGTTTTTGACCCGGAGGAGGCCATGCGGGAAGGTGCGCCCCTGGTGCATGAGGCCCACAAAACCAATGTGCTCAAAATGCCTTGGAAACTGCATTACGGTGATGTGGAGGCCGCCAGAAGGCAGGCGGTCCATGTCGTGGAAGAGCGCTTCAGCACCACCTGGGTGACACACTGTTGCATGGGCACCAGCGGTGCGATCGCCGAGTTTGACCCGGCCAACAATCTTACGATCCATACCAACACCCAGATTCCGTCTCTAGCTCAAAAAGATTTCCTGGAAGCCCTCAAAGCCATGGGTATTGAGGGAAGGCGGGTGCGCGTGATCAAGCCGTGCATCGGCGGCGGATTCGGCAGCAAGTTGGATACCTATGCCTACGAGTACATCGCGATTCTTTTGTCCTATTACACGCGCCGGCCGGTGAAGGTCGAGTTTGACCGAACCCAGGAATTTTTTGCCACCTCCACCCGGCAGCCCACCGTCACCCGGATATCTCAGGGGTGCGACGCCGAAGGCAAACTGCTTTTTCGGGACATCTCCATGATCTTGGACAACGGGGCCTACACGTCGTGGGGGGCAACAACTCCATCGGTGATGATGATGCCCATCACGACTCTATACCGGGTTCCCAACATCCGCTACGAAGCCAAATGTGTCTACACCAACAACACCTATTCCCAGGCGATGCGGGGATACGGCAACCCGCAGGCTACCTATGCCATCGAAAGCACCATGGACATGCTGGCGGAAAAGGCGGGTATGGATCCCATCGAATTCCGACGCATCAACGCCAATAAGCCCGGGGAGGTGTCTCCCCAGGATCTGCGCATCACGACCTGCGGTCTTGAAGAATGCATGGACCGGGTAAAGGCCGTCCTGGAGTGGGATAAACCCAGAGAAGCCGGCGAAGGCGTCGGCATGGCATCCCTGATTCATGTCGGCGGCGGCGCCCGGGTCTACAAGTCGGACGGGTGCGGCACTATCATCAAAATGGATGATTTCGGCAAGGTCGATATTTTCACGGGCGCCACCGATATGGGGCAGGGGTCGGACACCGTCATTGCCCAAATTGTGGCTGAAGAACTCGGTTTGCAGGTCGCTGATATCCATGTCATTCACAGCGACACGGATGTCTGTCCCTGGGATGTGGGCGCCCATGCCAGCCGAACGACCTTTATTGCCGGCAATGCCGCCCTGGGGGCCGCCAGGAAAATCAAATCCCGGATTCTTGAAATGGGCGCCAAGCAGTTTGAGGTGCCGCTGGAAAAATTAATTCTGCGCGATCAATGCATCGTCGACCGTGACAACCCTGAAAATCGGATTGAAATCGGCAAGCTTCTCCGGAAGGCCCATTTCAGCCATGGGGGCCAGATGTTGATGGCCGAGCATTTCTATGATCCCGCCAATGAGAATATGGGCAGGGATTTCAAAGGCAACATGTCGATGACCTATACTTTCGGCACGCACGGTGTGCGGGTCAAAGTGGATGAGGAAACCGGCAAGGTAAAGATTATCAAATACGTGGCGGCCCATGATGTCGGCAAAGCCATCAATCCCATGCTGCTGGAAGGGCAGGTTTACGGCGGCGTGATGATGGGCATCGGTTATGCCCTGACCGAACAGGTGATCCTCGAAAAGGGCGAAAACATGAACCCCAATTTCAGGGATTATAAAATATTGACTGCCAAAGACGTGGTTCCCATCGAAGCGCCCGTTCTTGAAACTTATGATGAAGACGGACCCTATGGCGCCAAAGGCATCGGGGAGCCGGGCTGTGTTCCCACGGCGCCGGCGGTCGCCAATGCGGTTTACGATGCCGTTGGGGTGCGCATCAAAGACCTGCCGATTACCCCTGAAAAGGTGCTGGCCGCGCTCCGTGAGAAAAAAGGGTTGGATTTGTGCGGACAGGTAGTGGACAAAGAAGACGCTGATGCCTGCATTATAGAGGAATGAGATTGCGAGACTGCACCGGGAAAAGTGGCCGCTGCCGGCGCAGCGAGAGTGCTGGTTATTTTGCGAAGCAAAGTTTAGGTTTCAGGTGTCAGTGTTCAGGTTTCAGGATTTATTGATGCGGTTTCCTGACACCCGAAACCTGACACCTGAAACCTTCATTTTCTGACAACATCTTGTCAAAAATAGGCTGCTAAGCGCCTGGTGGGCGGAACATGACATACAGGATAGGCATCGATGTTGGGGGAACTTTCACGGATTTTCTGCTGGCGTTTGAAGACGGTTCCTCCAGAATATACAAAGTTCTTTCCACGCCCCAGGATCCATCCATTGCGACCATCGACGGCCTAAATGAGATGGCTGCCGATCTTGAGGCCGGCCTACCGGAATTTTTGCGGGATGTCAGCGTGATTGTTCACGGAACCACGGTGACCACCAACGCGGTCTTAACTTACAGCGGTGCCAAAACAGCTTTGCTGACAACTCAAGGGCTGCGGGACACCCTGGAGATGCGCCGGGGGGTGCGGGAGGAGCAATACAACAATCGCTTCAGGAATGCGCCGCCGCTAGTTGAGCGCTATTTGCGGCTGCCGATCGAAGAGCGCCTGGACTACAGCGGCAGGGTTCAAACGCCTTTAAACCGCCGGGATGTTGAAGACGCGGCGACATTCTTGCAGCGGGAGAAGGTGGAAGCAGTGGCGATTTGTTTTATGAACGCTTTTGCCGACAACCGCCACGAAGAGGAAGCCGCCGCGATCGTTGCGGAAAAAATCCCCGAAGCCTATCTGACCGTTTCCAACCGGTTGATACCCTCCATTCGGTTTTATGATCGGGTCAGTACGACGGTTCTGAATTCCTATGTCGGACCGACCTTAAGACGCTATCTCAAGTCCCTGCTGTCGAAGCTGAAGCAAGCCGAGTACAGCGGGGTCCTTTTGATTATGCAATCCAACGGCGGTGTCATCGCGCCCGATCTGGCGATCGAAAGGGCTGCAACCACGCTGCTGTCCGGACCGGCCGGCGGCCCGGTGGCCGGGGTGGAATACGCTTCGATTCAAGGCTACCGGGACTGTATTACGGTGGACATGGGGGGTACCAGTTTTGACGCTTCGCTGGTCAAAGACCGCACCCCGATGGTAACCACCAACGGTGAAATCAACCGTTTGAAGCTGGCATTGCCGATGCTCAACGTCGTGACGATCGGAGCCGGGGGCGGCAGCATCGGCTGGATCGATGACGGCGGCCTGTTGAAAATGGGTCCGCAAAGCGCCGGGGCCCATCCGGGCCCGGCCTGTTATGACCGCGGCGGGCAGCTTCCGACCTGCACGGATGCCGATCTTTTACTGGGGTATCTGGACAAGGACTTTTTCGCCGGCGGACGCATCCCGTTGAGTCTGGAACAAGCCCGGCAAGCGGTTGCCAAGAACATTGCCGAACCATTGAAACTGGATCTTTATGAGGCGGCGGCCGGCATGTACAATGTGATCAATGTGAATATGGCGGCCGCCATACGGGAGGTGTCCATCCGGCAGGGATACGATCCCAGGGACTTTCCGCTGGTAGTGGCCGGTGGAGCCGGGCCAAATCACGCCTGCATGTTTGCCATGGAGCTTGAGATTCCGGTGTTGATCGTTCCCAAGGAATCCTCCATTTTCTGTGCGGCGGGCATGCTGAGGTCTGACCTCAAGCACGATTTCGTGCGCACCTACGTTGTCCCGCTGGAGGGTACGGGTCCGGCCGCTGTTCGGGACATCTTCGACGAGATGCAGTCCCAAGGTAACAAACTGCTTCAATCCGAGGGTATTTCACCGGAAAACATCCGATACCGGTTTTCGCTGGATCTGCGCTATGTGAAACAATACCACGAGGTAAATGTTGAGATAACCGTTGATGAATTACAGGCGGAGACGCTTGCGGGCATCGCCGTCAAGTTTCATCGGCAGCATAACGACCTCTACGGCTATTCACTGGAAGATGAAAACACCGCCGTCGAATTGATCAACCTCAGGCTGATGTGCATTGGCGAGACCCTCAAACCGGCCTTCCAGCAGGAAGAATATGACGGCACCGATCCATCCGCAGCCTTTAAAAAACGCAGAAGCATTTTTCTGCCGCTGCAAAAGAAAATTGAAAGCGTCGATGTGTTTGACGGATTGCGGCTTAAATTCGGCAACAAAATCAGCGGACCGGCGATTGTGGAACAGGTGAACACCACCGCTCTGGTGAGCCCGGAATACAATCTGATGGTTGATAAATTCGGCTCCTATACCATGTATCTGAAAGGCAGGACCCCCGAGGTTGAAAAGCGGATATTGGAGTGATGAGAAAATGAGCTAAAATTTAAAATGACAAAGTAGAGGTAATTAAATTATCGCCACGGATAATTATGCAAACCGGACCTCCCATCTTTAAATTAGAAGATATTTCAATTAGTTTCGGCGGACTGCAGGCTGTCAACGCATGCTCGTTTGAGATCGGAAGCAATGAGATCTTTGCCCTCATCGGCCCCAACGGTGCCGGCAAGACGACGATCTTTAACATTATCAACGCGCTGTACCGGCCCGACAGCGGCCGCGTGCTGCTGGAGGGCCGGGATCTGGTTTCGCTGAAACCCTATCAGATCGCCAAACGCGGCATCGCCCGCACATTTCAGAATATCGAGCTTTTCAACGAGATGACGGTGCTGGAAAATATTTTGGTCGGACGCCATTTCTTTTTCAAGTCCGGGGTACTGGCCAATTTTTTGTACCTGGGGAGAGCGGTCTCTGAAGAAAAACAGAATAAACTCCGGGCTCTGGAAATTATTGATTTTCTGGAGCTCGAATCTTACCGGGATCAAAAAGTGGCGGATCTTGCGTTCGGAATTCAGAAACGGGTGGAGATGGCCCGAGCCCTGGCCATGAATCCCAAACTTCTACTGCTCGACGAACCGGCCGGTGGTCTGAATCCGCAGGAGACCGAGCACCTGATGCACATTATCAAAGCCATCCGGGACGAAAGAGGGATTGCCGTGTTGCTGGTCGAGCACGACATGCGGTTGGTAATGGGACTTTCAGATCGGATCTGCGTTCTGCACTTCGGCGTGAAAATCGCCGAAGGTACTCCGCAGGAAATCCAGCGGCATCCGAAAGTCATCGAAGCCTATCTCGGTGCGTAGCGGTTGGATATTATGGGCGCATGGCTAAAGGCGCACGGTTTAAGGTGGCAAATTTGATCAGAAACGAAACTAATGAACGTTGGACGTTCGATGTTCGACGTTGAATCTTTTCAATGTTCCATTATTCCATGTTCGGGAACAGGACTTAGGTCTGAAAAACATCACATATTTTAGATATATAGTAGAAATTTCGAGATGATTTTGCATGCTAGAACTTCGGTCCATTGAATCATATTACGGGAAAATACAGGCTCTCAAGGGCATAACCTTGGAAGTGCCCGAAGGCGGGATTGTCGCCATCCTGGGCGCCAACGGTGCCGGCAAAAGCACGACCCTCAGAACCATTTCGGGGCTCATCCAGGCCGCCCGCGGGCAGATTCTGTTCCAGGGTGAAGCCATCCACAAAGCGCCGCCTCACAAAATCGTGCGGCTGGGGATTTGCCAGGTTCCGGAAGGCCGAGACATCTTCATGGGATTAACCGTCCGGGAAAACCTCAAGATGGGTGCGTTTACCCGCAAAGATGCCAAAGAGGTCGAACAGAACCTGGCGCGCATCTACGAATCTTTTCCGATTTTAAAAGACAGGACCCGCCAGCAAGCCGGCACCCTTTCCGGCGGCGAGCAGCAGATGCTGGCCATCGCCCGGGGACTTATGTCAAAGCCCAAGCTGATGCTGCTGGATGAACCCTCCCTTGGCCTGGCGCCCTTGATGGTTGAAGAGATTTTTCGCATCATCAGAGCGATCAACCAGGAAGGCGTCACCATTCTTCTGGTGGAGCAAAACGCCAATATGGCGCTTCAAACCGCCCAGTACGGTTATGTTATGGAGACAGGCAATATTGCGCTGGCCGACACGGCCGAAAATTTATCTAAAAACGATTACGTCAGGCAGGTCTATCTCGGGGCCGATTAGAAACGAAGGCGTACTGGAACTGGTGGAGTATTGAAGTTTGGCCCAAAGACCCCTATGGCGGCGTATCCGCGCCGGGGCATTTGGGCCGGATTTTTTACGATTAATACTTCAAGGGGGTGAGAACACCGTCTTTCAGCGTAATCCAGCCGGAAATGGGCCTGAAAACACCCTTCTGGACTTCGACCATGAAGCCGGAGTCCTGCGCCAGATGATCGGTAGCTGAAAAACTCACCGGCGGCGTGATGCCGCTTTGCCAGTCCTTAATACCTTCCAGTGCAGCGATAAAACCTTCGCGGGTCAGATTCTTGCCCGCCCGCTTCAAGCCCTCCACCGTCAACTTGGCATAAAAGTATCCAAAAAGGCTGTAACGGTTCGGTGTTTTGTCTCGATCCTTGCCGTATTTTTCCATGATTTCCCTGTATTCAACCATGGCTGGATCAGTGGCATTCACCGGATCAGGCCATAACGACAGGCCCCAGATCCCTTCGCCGACGCCGCCCGACAGGTTGATATATTTCTCATCTGTGAGAGGTCCCGAAGAGATGATTTTGGTTTCTTTCCAGCCCTGTTTGTGGGCCTCCCGCAGGAATGCAGCACCCGGGGGGGGCGTGGCAACCAGCAGGCAGGCGTCCAGGTTGGCCTGGCGAAGCTTGGCCACCTGGGCGCTCAGATCGGTGGCACCGCGCTTGTAGGACTCGGCAGCCGCCAGTTTCAAACCGAATTTTGCCAGCGTCTTTTGTGCAGGGTCTCTGAAAGTGTAGCCGTAAGTGTCATCCTGGTACAGGATGCCGATCCTTTTGAAGCCCTTGACTTTTACCAGCCAGGTTACCACCAGCTCCGATTGATTGTCGTAGGGCGTAAATGATGTAAAAATGGTTTTTTCTCCCGTAATCGGTACGCCCTGGAAAGGGAAGACCAGGGGAACTTTATTCTGGGTCAGATACTTAACCGTCGCCATGACGGCGCCGGTACCCTGGGAGGCAACAATGGCAAACACTTTGTCCTGCTCCACCAGTCGCTTGGTGTTGGCCACGGCATTCTGGGGTTTATAACCGTCGTCGTAATACTGGCTGAGAATTTTCCGGCCGTTGACCCCGCCCTGGGCGTTAATGAACCCAAAATAGCCTTCCAGGCCGTTGTTTACCAACTGGGTTCCCGGATAGACAAGGGGGCCTGAGAAACTGTTGGAGCATCCGACGAGAACAGAGGTGTCCGTCACCCCGACCTCAGCGTAGAGGTTATTTCCTGTTACCATAAAAAAAAGCAGCAGAATGATTCCCAACACCGCAAGTTTACTGAAACGATTCATCGCAAAGCCCTCCTTTTCATGATGTTGTTTGATGTAGCCGTCTTAGGGTTCAGGGTTCATATCTGAATCTTGTTGGACTTCCTGACCCGCATATCCATTCATCCGATATTCCAAACTTCCAATTGGGGCAAAGATCTAAATTGTTTCACCTCCTTATCCTGAACTCACGAATCTTTCCTTGAGGTTGTATATCATTCCGCTGATACCTCTGGGCATAAAAATCATAAAAACAATCAGCGAAAGGCCAAAGATTAAAATCTCCAAATCCAACAAACCGGCCAGAACTTGCTGCATTCCGGTCAGGATGACGGCACCGATGATGGAACCCAGGATCGAGCCCATGCCGCCGATGACAATCATGGCAATGAAGTCGACGGAGAGTTCGATCGTGAACGCATCCGGTGATAAGAATGTGATTAAATAAGCGAACAAGCCGCCGGCCACACCCGTGTAAAAGGCACTGATGGCAAACGCGATGGTTTTAAACCGGGCCAGGTCGATGCCGAAGGTCTGGGCTGCGATTTCACTTTCACGCAGTGCGATGAATGCTCTGCCGATATACCCCTTCACTAAATTTTTTGCCAAAATGGTCATTAACAGCGTCACCGGAATGATCAGATAATAAAGCTTGTAATCCGAATCGAAGGCGAAGCCGGCGATGGTGGCAACCGGTACGTTAAGCCCATTGTCTCCATTGGTCAAAGAACTCCATTGAAGAATGACTTCGCTGACAACGACACCGAAGGCCAGTGTAGCCATGGCGATATAAAATCCCTTCAGGCGCAGGATGGGTATCCCCAGCAGAAATCCGATTATACCGGTAAAAATACCGGCCAGCAGAAGAATTACGGGGCAAGGCAGCCATGTTAGGCTTTCGCCGATAATTGCTGTGAAGTAGGCCCCCAGTGCCAGAAATCCGGCGTGGCCGGCGGCGATCTGTCCCGTATAGCCCATCAACAGATTCAGGCCCAGTGATACCAGGGCATAAATTGCGAGCATGCTGAGGAGAAAAATAGTGTATTTTCCAAGAAACAGGGGCAACAAGAGCAGAATAATCGATGCGATGATCCACGCCGATATTTTCCTTTTTTCCGGTGGTTGCATTTATAAACCTATCTTCGATAAACTGGCCATTTCGGTTGTCGTAGTTGCGCTGACTATACTTTGGTAAACCGTTCAACCCCCATGATTCCTTTGGGGCGTATGACCAGCACAATGAAAATCGTCATGAAGGGGACGATGTTTTTAATTTGAGAGGGAAGATAAAGGGGGGCTACGTTGTCGATGACGCCCAGCAGCAAGCCCCCGATAATTGATCCCGGTATGCTCCCCCACCCGCCCAGGATGGCGGCGGCAAATCCGTTAATGACAACAACGCCCATGTGGGTGCTTAAAAAAACCACGGGTGCCATCAGAATACCGGCCACCGCGGCCACCAGAAAACTGATGGCCCAGGTGAGCGAAAAAGATTGATGGACGTTGACGCCCATCAAGAGCGCTGCCTTCTGGCTTTCGCTCACCGCCCGCATGGCCGTACCATAGCGGGTGTACTTGAAAAAGATATACAGTATGATCATCAGCACCACCGTCGTAGCGATATTGCCCAGTCCGATCAAATCGATCGTGGCGCTGCCGACGGTGATGGTTTCATCCGGAAAGATACTGGGATACGGGTAGTCATTGTGGCTCCAGATGAAACCGGCCAGGCTTTTGAGGACGATGGAAAGGCCCAGCGTAATGATAAAAATATTAAAATGGGGCGCCCGTATGGCCGGGCGGATAACCAGCCGCTCAACAATGACGCCTAAAATAGCCGATAGGATGAGCGTCAGCAGGATAGCCACCGGTAGGGACAACCCCATGAAGTTAAAAAAGGTGAAGCCGATGAAGGCCGAGATCATGGACATTTCGCCCTGAGCAAAGTTCACGTGCTCGGTGGTGTTGTAAATCAGGGCCAGGCCCAGGGCAACCAGGGCATAGATACTTCCGGTTGCAAGACCGCTGAATATGACCTGAAGAAGCATCCAGTCTCCTTAGTGATTCCGTCAGTTGATCATTGAGAAAATGGTTGTTGAAAATATTGCCGGGATAAGATAGTCGAACATTGACAACGATTTTAGTATACAGTATACAATCGATTAGCATAAGGCCCAAACAGTGTCAACCAATGAATTGCATTAGAACGTCATACGCGAGGTCAAGGACCCATGGCGGCTTTTAAACAGTTCGATCACATCGGCATCGTGGTGGGTGATTTAACCAAAGCACAGGAAGCGCTTGCATTCTTTTTCGGCTTTGAGCCCCGGGAGCAGATGGAAATAAAGACGGCCGGAATCCGGATTGCTTTTTATCCTCTGGGTGCGGGGCAGATGGAACTGATCGAGTTTCAAAAGCCCATGTCCGAAGTTGATCCGATTGTTCTCGAGCCCCGATCCGGTGTGCAGCACGTGGCCTTCCAGGTGGAGAATTTTGATGTGCAGCTGAAGGAGTTGACCCAAAAAGGGTTGAAGGTCGTCAGGGGTTTTCCTCGCGAAGGCGCCCACGGGAAAGTAGCCTTTTTTTACCCGCCCGAAGGGCTGGATTTGATGATTGAGATATGCGAGGGGCGGGAGCATTAAAGCATATTTCACACCCGCTTCTGGCTTCGCTCTTCGAGCTTGGGGCTTCGCCCTTCGGGCTACGACCCCACAAGACGAAGGGACAAGACGAGCCGACGAGTCGCTCGAGTCTGCAGAGATCACAGGGGTTACGTCTCTGAAAGGCCGGGCGGGGATAAACCCCGCCGCTACGGTTACGATCACTCCAGGTTTGTAGGTCAGGGATGAACCCCGCCTGCCAGTGCCCCGCAGGTTTAATTCGGGCGTTAACGGTTAAATAGAGATTTTTGTATATTTTAGAATAATATTGGAAACCAAAATTATGCATAAGTTTTTTGATATGCCATGAAACAAGATCAAAAATTTTGGAACTCGGGCATCGAAACCCTGCCGCCCGACAAATTGAAAGCCCTGCAGTGGAAGCGGCTCAAAGAGCAGCTACAGTACAATTACGACCATTCCGAATTTTATCGCGAGCAAAAATTTCACAAGGCAAGTCTCACTCCGCAGGATATTAAAACGTTTGAGGATTTTCAAAAAATTCCCCTGATGACCAAAGATGAACATCGCTGGACCCAGGAGGAGTCCCTGCGGCGCTTCGGGCACCCCTATGGGCTGATCACCTGTGCTCCCAGAGAAAAAATCATCCGCATCAATTCCACCAGCGGCACCACGGGCCAACCCACGCTTTATACGCTCACGCGCAATGATATCGACGTGCTCAATGAGATGCACGCCCGCAAATACTGGCGCACGGGTTTAAGGCCGGGCCATATCGTGCTGCAGGCCCTGTCTTTGAGCATGTTCACCGGCGGACTGCCGCTTTCGGACGGCTTGCAGGCCATGGGGCTTTGTGTGGTCCCGGTGGGGATTGAAGGCGGCACCAAGCGGGTGCTCGATTTCACTCTACTGACCCGGCCGGACGTCTTAATCGCAACCCCTTCCTTTGGCGAATATCTCATCGAGCAGACTCCCAAGCTTATCGGCCGGGAGGCAAGGGAGCTCGGAATTCGCTGGTTTTATTGCGCCGGCGAGCCGGGCGCCGGCATCCCGTCGTTAAGAAAGAAATTACAGGAAGGGTTTGGGGCCAAGGTTTTCGATCACACCGGGGGCGGGCACGCCTTTCACGGCATATCCTGCGGCCTTGAGCCGTATGCGGGGATGCATTTTGTCTCTGCGGATCATTGTATTCTGGAACTGGTGGACCCCGCAAGCAAGCAGCCGCTGGAGATTAAAGAGGGCAGCATCGGGGAGATGGTCTTCACCTTCATTGGCTGGGAGGGGGCTCCGTTTATGCGCTATGCCTTAGGTGATCTGATACAGATTTTCACCGAACCGTGCGCCTGCGGCTGGCCGGAGATGCGGTTTAAAATCATGGGACGTGCGGATGACATGCTGATCATCAAGGGGGTCAACATTTATCCGGCCGCCATAAAAAGTGTTGTGGGCGAGTTGGTTCCCCGCACCACCGGCGCGCTCAGGATTGTGCTGGATCGTCCGGGACCCCTGGTAACGCCGCCCTTAAAGCTCCGAATCGAATACGGCGACGAAAGCGTCAGAGCGGATGAGAAGCAGCAGTTGGAAAGCGATTTGATGAAACATATGCGGGACAGGCTGAGGGTGAATCCTCTCATTGAACTGGTTCCGCCCCGGTCGCTGCCGCGCGAAGCCGGCAAGACATCCTTAATTGAGATAGGGAAGAAATAATTATATAGGCAGGCTCAAAAGTAAACTCGAAGCACGAAATTCGAAGCACGAAACAAATACAAAATTCAAATCCTCAAATGTCCTAAACTATGAAATTGATTGCTTCCAATATTGAAGATGGGTATTGGTTCACGCCTGTTTTGAATTTTAGTCATTTTAATTTAGGATTTGTTTCGGATTTCGAGATTCGAATTTCGGATTTTTTCACCTTAAATTTAGAGTGAATATGAAATCAAACAATGACAGGGACCGCGTTCTAACTTCCATCCTCCAATGTCGCCTCAAGGCCATCACTCAGGAGATGGGGTATACGCTGTTGAGGACGACGCGATCACCCATTCTCAATGAAGCCAGGGATTTTGTTACCGGTATATATGATGCCGGGGGCCGGATGCTGGAGCAGGCGGAATACATTCCGGTGCTGGCTTTCGCACTACAGCCGGTTTGCAGGAAAATTATTGAGTATTTCGGCGATGATATTCATCCGGGGGATGTGATCCTGCACAACGACGTGTTCACCGGCGGTAATCAGAATGCCGATGTCGCTACTTTCAAACCCGTTTTTCACAACGGCGAGCTGTTTGCCTGGGCGGCCGTCAAAGGGCATCAGGCCGATATCGGCGGCGCGGTGGCCGGCGGATACAACCCGAATGCCAGGGAGATCTGGCAGGAAGCACTGCGCATCACCCCGGTCAAGGTGTTTGAGAAAGGCAAAATACGACGGGATGTCTGGGACCTCATTTTCGCCAATATCCGCTACCCCATTGTGGAAGAAGATATCAAAGCCCAGATCGGCGGCTGTGCGGTGGGTGAGCGGCTGATTCAATCTCTGTTGGAGCGGTACGGCGCCGACAGCCTGCGCGCGCACATCGACCTGCTTTTCAATTCGACCGAGCAGATGGTGCGCGCCGAGATCGAGCGCATTCCGGACGGCTGTTATGAGGGTGAAAGCTGGATGTATTATGACGGGTTCCATAAAGGGTCCAAATTCAAAATTAAGGTGGCGGTGACCGTTAAAGGCGATGAGATATTTTTTGACTATACCGGCACCGACGGACAAACGGAAGGCTTTGCCAATGCACCTTTAGGAGCCAGTGTCTCTGCGATTATTCTGACATTTCTGATGCTGATCGATCCCAACATTCCCCATAACGACGGACTTACACGCCCCCTGCACATTCACATTCCGGAAGGCACTTTTTTAAACGCCCGCTATCCGGCGGCCACAACCTTCGGCAACAGTATTACCGGGCCCAATGCGGATGCCATTTTAAAAGCATTTTCCCTGGCTTTGCCGGATCGGGTAACCGCCGGCTGGAACCGGATGCTGGCCTTGGCCGTCTCCGGGCATGACCCCAGGGTCAACCGGCCGTATGTGGATATTCTGTTCAATGCGCTCAAAGGCGGGTCCGGTGCAACGCGGGATTATGACGGCTACGATCACATCGGTTTGATCAATTGCGCCGGCGGGATTTTGGCCCAAGACCCGGAAATGTTCGAACTTCAAACGCCCAACAGCATTGCCAAACACGAATATGCACCGGATTCGGCCGGCGCCGGCCGATGGCGCGGCGGTCTGGGGGTTGAGACGATCATTCGGTTTGAAGGCGAAAATTCCAAAGGGGTTGTCTTCGGTGATGGAATTGATGCGGAGACCCGCGCCTTCGGCCTGTTCGGCGGCGAACCGGGCAGCCTCAATGAAATGGAATTCAGCTTCCCAGACGGCCGCAGACACAAGCCCCAATCCAAAGAGTTGATTTCAGATATTCCCAAGGGAACCGTATTGCGCCAGGTTGCCGGCGGAGGGGGCGGCTACGGAGACCCCTGTCAAAGGCCGGCCGAGCGGGTGGCCAAAGATGTGCGCAACGGCATTTTGTCCCTCATGAAGGCCAAAGAGGATTACGCGGTGGTTGTGGACCCCGTGACCTTCGAGGTTGATCACGCTGAAACCCGGCAGCTTCGAAAAAATGTCTGAAAATCCGATTTTAGATGAAATGCAACATGATGCATCTTCGGGTACCCTCCTATATAAAGGTGTGCGGTACCTGTTGATTCGGCCTGAGACCATCGCTGGGTTTCAGAAAGCAATTGCAGAGAGCTGCGGCCGCCAGGCTGAGGAAAAGCTGTTTGAGGGCGGTCTGAACGGCGGCCGCTTGTCGGCCCGCAAATACAAAGAAGTCTTCAATTTTTCCGACCGTGAAATTGTTGAATTTATGATGACGATGGGAAATCAGATCGGCTGGGGGAATTTCACCTTAAAACACTATGATTCCCAGGCAAAACGCCTGTGCGTTTCCGTAGCCCATTCACCCTTTGCGCAGGCGTATGGAAAATCCACCCATGGGGTTTGCCATCTCATCCGGGGGGTGCTGGCAGGCATGGCGACAGTCCTGTTTGAAGGGAAATGCATGGCCAAGGAAACAGCCTGCCGGGCCAAAGGCGACGAAAACTGCCTGTTTGTGTTAGAGGTTAAATAAATGATCAAGTCAATGAACATTGCGTGGTGGGTAAAGCGCTGGAGTGAACTGCATCCGCATAAAACGGCCATTATTTTCGAAGGAAACCGGATCAGCTATCTGCAGCTGCATGAGAAAGTCCACAGCACATGCTGCTGGCTGCAGTCCATCGGAATCGAAAAAGGTGACCGGGTAGCGATTATGCTGAATAACTGCCCTGAATTTATCGAGCTTTTCCTGGCGTGTTCAACCTTGGGCGCTCTCTTTGTGCCGCTCAACTATCGCCTGGCGGCACCGGAATTGGATTATACGCTGACCAATTCACGTCCCAGACTGTTTGTTTTCGGAGAGGAATTTGCCGAGACTGTTTTGAGCCTTAACCTGAACAAGCGCAGACCCTTAATGCTGCTGGCCGGTATCCCCGCATGCCCGCCTGGCGGCAACATCATGGATTATCAAGGTGGCGTGAAAGCCTACAGCGGTCAGCGGCCCTTTCTCTCTGATTTGCTGGCGCCGGCGGTTCCGGAAGAACCGCATGTAATCATGTACACTTCGGGTACGACTGGACAACCTAAAGGAGCGGTGCTTTCCCACCGCAAAACGTTTTTCAACTGCCTCAACGCCGACATTTTTTTCAAGCTCTACTTCGATGACATTATGCTCATCGTATTGCCTCTTTTCCATTCCGGCGGCCTGTTCATTCAGGCCTCGCCGGTGATTTACAAAGGGGCAACCATGATTCTTCACAAACAGTTCGATCCCCACCGCACGTATGAAGACATCCAGAAATACCGGGTATCGAAATTTCTGGGTGTCCCCACGATTTACAAATCCCTGGTCAAGGCGAATGCGGAGCAAAAAGCTGACCTGTCTTCTCTGAAAGTATGTGCGATCGGCGGCGAGAAATTAACTCCGGAGCTCATGGCCCAGTTCAAAGAAGGCGGCTTTTCGTTGCGCCAGATCATGGGACAGACGGAAACCTCTATCCTTTTATGGGCCCATGAGGAAGACGTCCGGCGCAAACCGGGATCGGTAGGCAAACCCGTGTTTCACGCTGAAGTGCGGGTTGTCGATCGCGCCGGTCGTCCCTGCCAACCCGGGCAGGTGGGAGAAATCGTCGTGCGCGGCTCTATCATGATGACCGAATACTGGCAGGACCCGGTCAGGTCCGAAGAAACGATCCGGGGCGGCTGGCTGCATACCGGCGACCTGGCCCGCATGGATGCAGACGGCTATTTCTACCTGGTCGATCGCGTCAAAGACATGTATATCTCCGGCGGCGAAAATGTCTACCCGGCCGAAGTTGAAAGAGTTTTACGAAAGCATGAAGCTGTCGAGGACATCGCGGTCGTGGGTGTGCGCGACGAAACCTGGGGTGAGGTGGGATATGCGTTTGTGATACCCAAACCGGGGGTAAAGCTGGCGGCCGCTGATTTAATCAACTTTTGCGACGGCCAGCTGGCGCACTACAAATGGCCCAAAAAAGTTTTATTAGCCGATGATTTTCCCCGCACGGCGCTCGGAAAAGTGCGCAAAAACGAGCTCAAGCAGCAATACCTGGGGATGACGAATCGGACCGAAAATAATTAGGCAGCAAATTGGTTTTTGCCGATTCCAAGGCCTTAGTCAATATTGTAACGGCACAAGGCGCAAGGCTTCAGGCGCACGGCAAAGATTCATTTTCCATGGCCGAGCCCAAAACTTCTAACCCCACAAACAATAAAACTTATCCCCGAGTACTCTATTTCTTAGTTACAGTAACATAGCGGCATTGGTTTGGATTGAAATCTCTATAATTAAATCACTCACTGTTGATTGCGAACTCATACAGATCGAAGCCGGCACTCCGGCCTCCCAGGTGGCCGGCGAGAAAATCTTCCAGTTTGCGGTAGAAAATTATTCGGTTTTGCCAGTTGCGGATGGAGTGCCCTTCGTTTTTAAAAATGATATATTCGACGTCTTTGCCGGCTTTGCGCATGGCGTTTACTATCTGGTCGGATTCTTGCTGTTTCACGCGTGCATCATTGGCTCCCTGGACGATCAGGAGCGGCCGTTGAATTTGATCCACGCGAAAAAGCGGTGATTGGGCTTTCATCCGGCGCCGGTCCTCAGGATCGTCGGGATTGCCTACGTACTTATACCAGAGGGGCATCCAGTTTTTCCAGTATTGCGGAACCGACTGCGCGAAGGTAACCAGGTTGGAAATACCAAACACATCAACCCCGCAGGCAAAGATTTCCGGTGTAAATGTGAGGCCCACCAGGGAGGCGTATCCTCCGTAGCTAAAACCGAAAATGGCTATCTTTTGCGGATCGGCAATGCCTTGGGTGACAGCCCAATTGAGACCGTCTATCAGATCCGTGTGCATCTTGGCGGCGAATTCCCCTATGGCGGCTTCTTTAAATGCCCGGCCGTAGCCGGTCGACCCACGATAATTAATTTGCAGCACCGCATAGCCGCGATTAGCCAGAAGCTGAACCGTTGAGCTGTAGCCCCAGTAGTCGCGGGCCCAGGGGCCGCCATGTACGAGCAGCACCATGGGCAGTTCTTTCCCCGGTGTTCCTTGCGGCAGGGTGAGGTATCCGTGAATTGTCAGATGGTCGCGGCTTTTAAACGAGACCGGTTGGGCCGCTGCCAGCGAATCCTGATATTTGGATATCGGATTGCGATGAAGCAATACTTTTTGACGGGTGTCCCGGTTAAAAAGATAGTATTCATAACCTTTGTCGGTGTAAGCGGCAACGGTGAAAGTGCGCTCTTCATAATCGGCGCTGTTCAGATCCAAAGCGACGTGGTCTTGATCCAGAAAGATGCGGGCATCTGCTTCAATTTCAGGATTGAAGAAATGCAGGTTTTGATAATTCGGAAATGCGACCGCAACCAAGGGTTCTTTGGTAAGATAACTGATGAACGCACCGCTTATGTCAACCTGGGGGTCTTCATAGACCAATTTTTCTGCACCGGTTGCAAGGTCCAGGCGCACTAAACTGATACGATCCCTGGCCCGGTTTGAAAGCGCCCAAACCGCATCCCCTTCAGCAGTAAAGCTCAAAATCCGCAGAGAATCTTCCAAATCCAGAGACATTAGTGCTTTCCAGGTGTTCTCCAATGGATTGAAAATTTCGAAAATACGCATTTCCTCGGCCTTTTTGCGCACGCGCGCCCGCAGGCTGCCTGCATCGTCGGTTAACCAGAAAAGCACATCACCGGGATTTTGGGCCAGCATGGTTTGTTCGCGGGTCTTTAGGTTAACCCGATAAAGATCATATGCTGTCTTGTCGCGGTTATTGTGGGTTATAAGAACATTGTCCGGATCCGTACGGACAATTTGGTGAATCCCGGCACGGGTGTTTTCAAAGGGGGTGAGGTCCACTGCGGGTTGATCCGGATGATCACTGTCGGCCAGGTAAATATGATAGTTTTCGTTGCCGCTCTGGTCCTGCCAGTAGAGAACTCGCTGGCTGTCGGGTGTCCAGACGAAGCCGAATATGCTCCCCGGAACCGCCGGCGAAAGCGTTGTAACTTTATCACCTCCGATTTGTTTGAAATGAACCGTTAAAATCTCGCCTTTGACTGCGATCCAACCGAGCTTCAAGCCGTCAGGCGAAATGCGGTAATTGAAACTCGTCTCCCGATTGACAACCAGGTGTCGTAGTGGAATCAGCCCGGGCAGCTGCGAACCCTTCAGGGTGGGATGTTTAGCTGTTGTCGCGCATCCGTTCAGCCATAAAGCAAATATCAGAAAAAACAAAGCTGAATACAGCGGTCGCTTCATCATGGCTCCTCCTATTACCTGAATTGTGGACGAAAATAGCCCTCATCGAATTTTGAGATCAAGTTAGCGCAATTGGCTTGGTGCGATGATTGTTGCTTAAAAATTCAGGTGTCTAAAGAATTTAAAAAATACCTTTGCCGCATTGATCATATTGGCTTGGAGGCTATTTGGGTAAGCCCTTTACCCTATCGCTTTTTTCGGGTCCGTGTTTTTGGTTGTATGACCATCCGCCTTCAAAGAAGGGCTTAGAGGGTCTGAATTTTTAAACATGGATATTAAGTTTGGATGGATCTAAATTTGTATATGGGAATTATGTTTTTAAATCAAATAGAGAATCGACATCTTGTGGTTGGGGGATCGTTGAATAAAGTTGTACTTTCTTGCTATTTTCTGTAATTCGACAGTTATCAAAATCTATGGTAGTAAAATCCAAACTACTCAAAAAACTTCTGTATTGTTACACTGGGTGATTATCCTTTGTTTTATAAATACTTCTGTAATTTTATGAACGCCTCTGCCAAAATATCTTGATTAAGGCAATCAGAGCATTTTTGCATGCCCACACAATTTTCACATCCTGAAGGAAAACACGCAGCGTTTTTTAATAATCGCTCCAAAATATCTGAATAGTCTTCTAATTGCACTCTTAGCATGTCGGCTTCATTTTCATGGCATGAGGATAGAATCGATTTTTTTTATATATGTTTTCAAGAATTCATGTATGGGGCAATCGTTTTTGATTTTGTCAAAATCGAAACTCGATATCAAATTATCAATGTTCATTATCTCCTCCTCTCAGATTAATATAACCAATACCCTTTGGAGGTAACAGATGCCATCTAAAAAAAAGACATGCCATAACACCCTTAAGAAACGAAATGATCGATAACTTACAATTTATACGGCTATTGCCTTATCCAGTTAGATGTTTAATCAGTTCATCTACTTCACTAATAGAAGCAGCAGGGTGAACCTCGAATTGAACATATTTAATTTTCACCCGACATTAGGTTAAATTTGAGGGAAACCGGTATACTATTTCAGCAGAAATCGGAATTAGATGTATGTGAACGGCTCAACAGGAGAATGTGTGTAGGAATTCAGAATTGATAATGAAAATGCCCTCTAAATATATGTGATTGAACTCCGATAGCGGAATTGCTTTAAACTTTTGTACTCTGAACCCTTCAATATGTCAAGAAAAACCCACTTTACAAGCGCATAACCTGCTGCACGATTTTCCGGCTGCAAAACCTCCGCTGGAAGCGCCATGATGATACCGGCAGGCGGGCCAAAAATGAAACCCAGCCAGATACATCATACGATTGGGTAAGGCCAATAGGGCAATAGAAACATTCCGATACCAATCCCAACGAAACATATCACCAAAACGTTTACCCAGAAGTCCTCCAGGAAAGGCAAGAACGACACCCGGCAAATGGTACAAACCTATAAGTATCCCGAGTCGGGTATAGTCGATATCAAGATCTTTTATGAGGAAAGGGGAAACGGACGCAACAGACTGAGATTGGATACCCATCACGGTTCGCACGATGAACAGGACAGCAAGAATGATCCAACGGTTTTCCATGTAGATGAATCCTTGTGATATCCAATTATTAAACAAACGTTGGGTATGGGTCTTAAGCTTATTTTTAAGCTAAATACCAAATAAGGTCAGAAGGTCAAGGATTTTCATGGGAAGGTTGGTCCAACTATTCGTCTTTTCACATTTCTCCATAAATTCTTCTTCAATCTCATCCCTCTTGCGAATAAATTCAAAATCAGGAAGTTGTTTTTGAATCCTTTTTTGGACGCTGTCTGCAAGTGCAAGGATCTCGTTGTTGTTCATAGCTAGTTCCCCGATAAAGCTTCTGTCAATATCTAATGCTCCTGAAAAATCGTCAGGCCCATTGCTTTGTTCAGATCAAAAAAGGGCATTTCAAAAATTATGCCATAAGCGCAGACAACAATAGTTATAAACGGTTTCAGGTAGTTAGACAAAATTATATCGTTTAATGCCGCGGGCGAGCGTCAAAAGTGGCTACATTCCGGGGAAAAGTGTCAAAAAGCAGTTCATGAACTTATGAAATGATATGGCACAATATGTAATGTTTCGACCCTTCTTATCCCTGCGATCGAGCGAAGAATTTCCTGCGCGTCGAACGGGGCGTCTGTCCAAAATAATCCCGCCACCAATCATCCGTTCTCAGGAGCTTCGGCGGATCATTGGCATCGCGCCATTGCAGGGACTCCCGGAACGCATGATGGGTGTACAGCCGCATGAATTCGCCCAGGAAGATATCAGCGACGCGTTTGTTCCCCCGCGTGATCACCATATTCTCATCATTGCGCCGGGTCGAAGCGTCGCTGAAATTGGCGGAGCCGTCGACCACAATCGGTTCGTCCGTGAGCGGGTCGATCAGCATAAACTTGTTGTGCACAAAGCGCACATTCGAGTTTAGACCGGAGAGCCTCTCTTTTACCCAACCGTCGATCTCGTTTGTCCGGATGAAATCGCCTATGGCGAAGACATTTTCCGGCATGTTTCGCAAAGCTTGAATCCTGCGTTCTTCCGCGTCGCGTTCCGGTCCGGCTTTCATCGCACGCGTTTTCTTCTCCAGCAGCGCAAGGCGAAACGGCGCAATCCCATTTTTATAGACATTCTGGAAGATATCGTTCATCCCGAACGCGAAGGTCATGAAAAGTCCTTCCCTGGCCTTCAGGGCAAGATCTGCGTACCAGTTGAGTGCGTCGAGATTTTTGCGGGGGCTGAAGATGACGGTGGTTCCGTCGGACGGCGGACCCGGCGGCAGCGGTGAGATCGTCTCGACACTGTCTTTAAGGGGTGTGCTTTTAGGATCCTGCGAAAGCACCGTCCAGTAGTCAAGGAATTTGGCCGCAATGGTTTCCTCTTCGACGACGTGGGCGACGTTGGAATGTCCGTAGATGCCGCCTTCTGAAAAATTCGTACCGCCGGTCCAAACCGATTTTGGCTGTCCATATTCAAGTTTGACGATAAACTTGTTGTGGGAAATGTAGGACTTTGGCTGGGTCCTTTCGATGCTGACATTTTCAAGGCCTGCGGCGGCGACTGCTTGACGGTTGAGGATTTTCGGGTTGTCCTGGCGGGCGTCGTAAACGATCTGAATATCGACCCCTGTATCCAGTACTTCCTTCACTAATTTGAGGAATTTATCATAGTTGAACTCATACGCTGCAATGCGCAGGGCGTGGCGGCCGGGCACGCTCAAGCGGATGAAGTCCTCGAGCGCCTCGTAAAGGCCGCGGGACAACCATTCAAATGCCTTGCGGTCGGGAACATCCCCGGGCGCCTTATCCCCAAAACGGCGGACATAGGCCTGTGACGCCGCTATTCCGCGATTGAAATAGATATCATGATTGCCGGATTCGGGGCTTTCCGTTGTGATATCGATCACCGTTTCCGCGTAGGGCGTCAGATGAGCTGGCGTACCCTTTTTAGCGGTGATCGTGTACCTGTAGTCATGGCCGGGCTTGGCGGAATAATCGGCCCACTGAAAGCTCTGAATCGGCTGGTCCCTGGTCGAATACAGCGAACCGGCGGGAAAGCCGGGGTCGGTTTCAGCAAACGCTTTCATGCCCGACAGAAAATAGCACTCATTTTCCGTATAGTCGATGCGATGAATGGAAAACCCGAGAAGACCGCTACAATCGGCTTCAGGAAGATCAAAGCCGAGCAGAACAACATAGGTTCCGGCGATCGCATGAACTTTCAGACCGTCATTCGTTTTCGTGACGCGCATAATAGCCCCCTTTCACATAAGAATTCACTATTCTTTGATCATCCGTAATTATATGAGACCAGACAATAGAATTTTCGTTACAGTGCAGATTGAATGAGCAGGAGAGAAATTTTTCAACAGCGACCGGATTTAGTGACAAAAGGCGCAATAAAATATGTATTTACGGGTAGTTAATATTTTAAAGGCCCTCCTATGTCAAGAAAAATACTAACATCTTTCTGATTGACACACTTGGGTATTAAGGTACCAATATACCGTTGATCGTTTCCGTCTTGGGCGTTTTATATTACCTGGGTGGATTGATTCTGCTGCCCGTCAGCATGGCCGCTTACAACGGTCAACTGGCGACCCTACCCGGTAAGCAGCACCGGGAATCAGAAGGCTAAAACCAAAATATCACCCAATTTAGGCCTCACTGCCGAATTTCGCCTCTCAGCGGTAAAATGAACCGCTCAAGCCTGGAGCCAGCTTTTTCCAATGTTCGCGAAACCGCTTCTGAGGGCGGATACCCCTGCTGCCGCAGTTCGTGAAACATTCTTTCGATGTTAGTTTTCGGGCATCTGGGCTTAGTCGGCCTTCTCTGCCGCATCCGCTTAGCCGACCTCCATATTTTAGATGCTGATGCCGGTGCTATCCATTCTAATACGACACTGTAGGAATGAATGGGTGTGGTACTTATGTCGTTCTAAAGTTTGATCGCCTAAATGCCGATAAGTGGAATGATACTTTTCACCGGGGGAAGCCATGCATATCAAGACTGAAAGAGAGATTCAAAAGAAAAAGCCATTTACGGTACTGACGGTTTCTGGTTTTTTAGTTGTGGTTTCGTGCGCATATTACGGGTTTAAGGTCGGCGGTGCCGGCGGTGCCGCTTTGGGTGCTTTTGTAGGGTTGACGATATGCAGATGTTAAGGGTGCAGGTGAATTCCCGTTTCAACTTGTTGCTAAAAATTCTAGCGAATCAACTTTTGCAGATTTTCATAATCTTTGGGCGAATCAATATCAAGAAAACACAAGGGGTCATCGACTTCCATAAACAGCACCCGTGCAGGATTTGCCCGGATGATTTCTCTGGCGCCGATATCATCTTGCAGGGCCATGAGCCTGCAATACATTGTGCGTCTGAAAAGGGTTGGGTTGCCCCTTTGCCCCCTGTAGGCCGGTACACCCATGTCTTTATCCGAACGCCAAAACCTTACCAGCAGATCATCGATGGTGTCCGATCGCAGCAGGGGCTGGTCGCCCAGCAAAAACATGATCGTTGAGTGCGTCTTGTGAACCTTTAAAAGACCGGTCTTTAACGATTGGCTTTGACCTTCCGCATAGCGGGGATTAATCACGACCTGCAGACGCGGATGCCGGCTCATGGACCCCAGCGCCTGCAGGATGGTTTGATGCTGGTGCCCGATCACCAGGACAACGGTTTGAAGCCGTGATGTCAAGGCCGCATCCAGCACCCATTCGAGCAAATATTTATTTTTCAGCCTTAACAGCTGCTTGGGACGCCCGAATCTTTGCGACATTCCGGCCGCTAAAATCACACCGGCTGTAGGTTTTTGGGAGGGCATCAAGCTCAACCTTAAACAAAATGCGCAGCCTAAAAAAATTAATCCGCCGGTCTTTCGATTTGACAACCATCTTCAATTTCAAAGATCGGTCTATACCCTGCGTGTGATATTTTACAGGCGGATTAGTTAAAACACCATCGGCGCGTAGCCTTCGGCTATATAGCCGGAAATCAGAGAGCCCACGTAATCGACATTGACGCCCATGTTTTCAAGTTTTTCACTAATGCCGTCGCGGTCGGACAAAAATTTGCAGGCAATCGGTGTTTCGTAATCCCGCAGTCGCGATGCCGCCTTGGCAACCTCCTCGTCTTCGCACATAAGGTTTTCAAAGGGTCCGAAGAATATGACTTTGAGATCTTCCACCCACTTGTTTTTTTGTGCATTGACCGCATACATAATGCCGGTTAATGCCTTTTCTTTTTCCGCCGTCGATACAATTACCAATACCTTGGATGCCATCTGTTCCTCCTTCCGTTCAAATGTTTTGAACGATACTATCATAACAAGTTCACATTATCTACGACCGAATAAATAAACCCTTGATGAGTTCAACTGCGGAACGATTTATCATTTTTTCAGCACCAATCCTTTGACGAAGTCTTGGAATGCTGGTATACGGTATACCAATTTGATGAGTTCGTAAATAGTCGAATTGATCATGCGGTCAAAGATATAGAGGGAATAATAGATGGACTCAGAAAATAAAGCTTATCTGTCCCCCACATCGATCATTGACAGTGACCATGACTCCATCGTGGATTATGCCACGGCCGCCATTAAAGATGCCGGTCCGGACCCGGCCGCAAAGGCCGTCAAGCTCTACTATGCCGTCAGAGACGTCATTTGGTATGATCCCTATCTGCCGTTTTACCGCCCGGAACATTACCGCGCCAGCAATGTATTAATGAAAGGACGGGCATTTTGCGTCGGCAAAGCGACCCTGCTCTGTGCTCTGGGAAGGGCTTGCGGTATCCCGTCGCGGGTTGGATTTGCCGATGTCCGCAATCATCTGGCAACCAAACAACTGCTCGAGTTTTTGGGGTCCGATTTGTTCGTCTATCATGGGTTTACAGAATTTTATCTGAACGCTAAATGGTGCAAAGCGACGCCTGCCTTCAATGTTCAACTCTGCAAAAGGCATAACGTCATTCCTTTAGAGTTCGATGGCTGCCGGGATTCTATATTTCATGCCTTCAACTCCGAAAACAAGCTGTTCATGGAATACGTGGCAGACCACGGCTCGTACGCCGACATTCCGGTTGATGATATTGTTGCGGCTTGGGCCAAAGAGTATGGCCAGGATCGCATCCGAAAATGGATAGCGGCATACGAAAAATCAGAGGGTGGTCCGGGACGCAGTTTCGGTGAAGAAGAAGTCGTTTGAATGGGGAAGAAGAAACAGCTCATAGCAGAAAGTTCATAGCGTAAATCTGTATAACCATTTAAGAGGGGTGGGCGCAAGACCGTCGCGTTTGCGAGGTCGATGCTGGATGCTCGATATTTGATGCTGGGTATTCAGGAATGCACCGAGAATGAAAACCAGAAGCATCCAGAAACCAGGATCCAGGATCAAGCAATATTGCCAATGGTTTTCGTAGGAACCGCCTAAGTCCAATGCAATATTTTATGCAATTATAGGGTTAAGACGCTAAAGGGGCTTCAGATGTCTCAGCTATCAGAACGCACGATCGTCATCAAGGGGGCCGGGGAAATGGCCAGCGCCGTGGCTTGGCGACTTTACATGGCCAATCTTAAAAAGATTTTGATGCTGGAAACCTCTGACCCGTTGGCGGTGCGGTGTGCGGTCTCTTTTTGTAAAGCGGTGCACGACGGCTGCCAAACAGTCGAAGGTGTCGAAGCCATAAGGGTATTCGAACCGGCCGATATCCATGCGGCCTGGGGGCGCAAAAAAATCGCCGTTGCGGCCGATCCGCAGTGGCGACTCCTTGAACAGCTCAAGCCGGACCTGGTGGTGGATGCCATCCTGGCCAAAAAAAATATTGGAACCAGAATGAATGAGGCGGCCCTGGTAATCGGTCTGGGTCCCGGATTTATCGCCGGCAGCGATGTTCATATGGTCATTGAAACCAACCGGGGGCACAACCTGGGCCGCATTATTACGCAAGGGACGGCCGAGCCCAACACCGGCATCCCGGGCAATATCGCCGGAGTTACCGAAGAACGGGTGCTGCGGGCACCGGCAGATGGCCTGTTCAAGGCACTGCGATCCATCGGTGAATTGGTTAGAGCAGAAGAATCCATCGGCAGTGTGGCCGGAGTGACGGTACAAGCCGCTATCGGCGGGGTGATTCGCGGACTGATTCGGTCAGGCACAGCTGTGTCAAAGGGGTTGAAAATCGGCGACATCGACCCCCGTGGCCAGAAAGACAATTGTTATACGATTTCCGACAAGGCCCGCGCAATAGGAGGGTCGGTGTTGGAAGCCATTATGAGGATCTTCAATTAGTGTCGTGTCCTACACCAACAATATCCAAATTCCAAGCACCCAAAAATCCCCCTAACCCCCTTTAGAAAGGGGGAAACGTCTGGGATTCATTTAGAAAAGGCGGGAAGCCTTTGGGATCTGGTCCATTGTATTTTGAGATTTGTTTGGGATTTGAGTTTCGTAATTTGGGATTTAAGCAATTCCATTCTGAAAATGAAGGAAATTATCAATGGTTTTGCTGCGTGAGGGATTGCAGCTAAAAGACGGGGGGATTGTCAGCTTGGTGGGGGCCGGCGGTAAAACCAGCCTGATGTTCAGACTTGCCCGCGAATTGTCGCAGGCCGGTGAGCCGGTTTTAACCACCACGACCACCAAAATTTATGAGCCTTCAGCGGATCAGGCCGCCGGCGTGATCGTAACCGGATCCGTTTCAGAGCTTCTGGCACAGGCCCGTGACCGGTTGAAGCATCACCGGCACATCTGCGCCGCTGCCGGGCGGCAGCCGGATCAAGGCAAGTTCATCGGGTTTCAACCCGACGTCATCGAACAAATCTGGAACAGCCATCTGTTTCAATGGATTATCGTGGAGGCTGACGGGGCGGCCGGCCGAGCCCTGAAAGCGCCCGCTGATCACGAACCGGTAATTCCGGCCGGCTCCTGTCAGGTGATCGGCTTGGTGGGCTTGAACGGTGTCGGTCAACCCTTGACAGACCAGTGGGTTTTCAGGCAGGCTCACTTTTCGCAGGTGACCGGCCTGAGGCCGGGTCGGAAGGTGACCGCATCGGCCATTGCGGATGTGCTGATACACCCCATGGGGATATTTAAGAATTCCCCGCCGGCCGCAGTTCGCACTGTTTTTTGCAACCAGGCCGATGCGGCTGAAAAACTGCAAGCCGGTCAAAGGATCGCTCAAATACTGTTAAAGCAGAAAAATACCGGATTGAATCGCATTGTCATCGGACAAGCCCTCTTTGAGCCGCCGGTTCTGGAATATTACAATCTGGACAATCAGCAGGTGTAAATAGATAATTACGCCGCCCTGAAAAATAGAAACATCTGGTGTGGATAAACCTACTGGTATGTTTGAAACAGATGAGGTTGTTTTGATGTTGCCCGGGCGGATTAATTACCTGTTAAAGTTTAAAACGCTCGATTCAACGCAGACAAACCCGATGAGACGGACTCCAGGGATACATTTAGATGGCGAATTTAATAAGGTTGCCCGGCGCCCAGCTTTTAAGGTTTAAACTTTTTTGATCCGCGGAGTCATAGAATGACATACAGTTCACCTTCATCGGATACCGGTGGCATATCATCGGACAGTCAAAAATCATTTCGAGCTCAGCTGCCCCCGCTCCTGCTTCTGACCTCTATTTTTTTTGTAAACTTTTTAGCCCGCATCAGCCTGGCTCCCTTAATGCCCAAAGTCGAATCCGAACTGAACTTGAGCCATGCCGAAGCAGGCGCACTCTTTTTTTTGATTTCATTGGGATATTTTTCAACCCTGCTGGCGTCAGGATTTATTTCCTCCCGCCTGACCCACAGGAACACAATTATTTGCTCGAGCACCGCCGTGGGGATTGCGCTGATATTAACCTCTTTCAGCTCCGGTCTGTGGGGGATGCGCCTGGGTCTGATCGCATTGGGTTTGGCGGCCGGCCCCTACATTCCGTCCGGGCTTGCAACTCTGACCACCTTGATTGAATTCCGGCATTGGGGCAAAGCGATCGCCATCCATGAACTGGCGCCCAATCTCAGTTTTGTCCTGGCGCCGGTTGTTGCGGAAATCTTTTTATACTGGTTCTCCTGGCGCGCGGTATTTATGGTGCTCGGAATCGCCGCCCTCCTGCTTGCGGCCGTATTCGCCCGGTTTGGCAGAGGGGGTGATTTTAAAGGCGAATCCGTGGGCTTTGCTTCCTTTCGAAAGATCCTGTCGACCCCCGGTTTATGGATTATGGTGGTGTTGTTCAGTCTGGGCATCAGCAGCACCCTGGGAGTCTACACGATGCTGCCCCTGTATCTGGTCACCGACCACGGCATGGGACTGAATTGGGCCAACACCCTGATCGCACTTTCGAGAATTGCCGGCATGGGGGTGGCGCTGATCGGCGGGTGGGCGTCCGACCAATTTGGTCCACGACGGATTTTACGGATCGTATTTTTGCTGTCCGGATCGATGACTATTTTTATCGGTATGGCTTCCACGTCCTGGGTTTCCGTTGCCGTCTTCCTGCAGCCGATCATGGCGGTCTGCTTCTTTCCCGCCGCCCTGGCCGCTCTGTCCATGGTCAGCTCGGCCAAAGAAAGAGGCATCACAATTTCTCTTACGATTCCCATCGGCTTTCTTATCGGCGGCGGCGGCACACCGACTCTGATTGGATATATCGGAGATATCAGCTCGTTCGGAGGGGGGATCGCACTGGTGGGGGCACTCATTCTGACCGGAGCCATTTTTGCCGGCTATACTAAATTGCAGGATTCAACAGTTTCGATCTAGGCTTCCGAAATCAGAAAGCTGACATCCGAAATCGCCTTTTTGCTTCATCAACTCGCCTTTGACCGCCAGGCCGATTTTTTCATAGGAGTAGGGTTTTTTTACGTAAGCGCCCGCGCCCATACTTTGCGCCTCTTTTACCCGGGCCGATTCGGAATACCCGCTGGCGATAACCGCCTTTTGATTCGGATGGAAATGGAGAATTTTTTTGTAAGTTTCCAGTCCGTCCATTCCGGGGTTCATAATCATGTCCAACACGAGCAAATCGGCTGCATTTTCTTTCAGAAACCTGAGGGCTTCCTCTCCACTGGGAACCGCGATCACATTATAGCCCATTTTTTTAAGCATTTCCGAAGCGATTTCCCTCTGCTCCTTGACATCATCGACAATTAAAATCGACTCGCCTTGGCCCCTATATTTTTCAGGTGATATGCTGGGCTGCTGTTTTTGAATTTCTTTGCGAGTGATCGGAAAATATAGCGAAAAGGTGGTGCCTTTCCCCAGCTTGCTTTTGATATCAATATACCCATCGTGATCTTTCACCGTTCCCCAAACAACCGCCATGCCCAAACCTGTTCCGCTGCGGCCCATGGTCTTCTTGGTGTAAAAGGGCTCAAAGATCCGGTCGATATCTTCAGCCGAGATCCCGATACCGGTATCAGAAACCTTAAAAAGGACATAATCGCCCTCTTCAACGGCTTCGAAGCCTTTTATGGATTGGTCGATATAACAATTTTCGGTGGAAACCACTATTTCGCCGCCATAGGGCATGGCTTCGGCTGCATTGGCGATCAAATTCATAATGGTTTTGGAAAGGTGCACCGGAGACCCCAGAATATTTCGTAAGTTTTCACCCAGGCGCGTGCTCACCCTCACTCCGGGGTGATATTCCAGGATTTTCTGATTTTCAGGACTGCTTAGATACTGCGCGATCAGTTGATTCAGATTCATGGCCTCTGTGACGGAAACACCTCTTCGGGCGAGGGTCAGCAAATCCTGTACGATGGCGGCCGCCTTTTGACCTGATTCCTTTATCGTTAAAAGCGGTTGTTTCATCGGGCTGTCATCTGCAAGATCCATCAACAGCAGCTCCGGGTAGCTGACCAGGCCGGAGAGGATATTGTTCAGGTCATGGGCTACCCCACCGGCGAGGGTGCCGATGGCTTCCATTTTTTGCGATTTTCGCAGCTGAGTTTCCAGATATCTTCGTTCTTTTTCAGCTCGTTTGCGTTCCGCGATTTCTTGCTTCAGCTCTGTGTTGGTTTTTAACAATTGAGCTGTGCGGTCCTGTACTCTATTCTCCAGCTCAAGATTGATGACGGTAACTTTTCTCTTTTCAATTTCCAGCAAGCGCGCTTGGATGAAATCGCGTCGTAAATAGTATTCGATAGAATACCCAGCAAACATCCCAAATATATTACCTGTGAGAAAGAAAAAGTTGTTATTAATTAATACGGGAACGGGCGTCTCGGTCAGCCATATTGCTGCAAATTCGTATGCCACCACGATCAGCCATCCGGTAACTGTTGCGCAGATAAACCTCATTTTTGTAAATGTATAGCCGTAGAGAAACGCCAGTATCAAGCCTGCATAATATGAATAATTGGCCGGATATGGGGCAATGACAATCATGTAAATTATCATCACCCCACATAGTAAAATTACCGAGCTGGTCGCAAGCTGCATATGTTTTTTGAACCATCGGGTAAAGGAAAAAAGGAAAACGAGGAATATATACGGACATACGACCACATAGCGAATAAACCATAGCTGGAACTTTACTTCCGGTACCAACCATGCATCCAAAATTCCGAATATACCATAAAAAAAGACCGCCAGGGCGAGTGCTATACGGGCCTGCCGCAAAGAATCATTCGCATATTGTTCCAGAAAGGCTTTTTCATACTCTTTCGGAAACGAGAGGGTGAACAAATTTATTTTAATTTTTTCGGCCGGGAATGAAAGATTTGCCACTTTTTACGTGCTCTCAAATGCTATAATTCTTTAATTACTCAGAATCTGATTGGTAGAAAAATCGACCGTCCTGAGAAGATTTGTTGATTAAAGCCTTTTGCTGAATCAATGTTTCTACACGGTTGCTTCCTTCTAATTTTCGGACAGCCGATTGAATCAGGGTATTATCTTCACTGATAATAAAATCGAGTGCCACATTCCCTTGATAGGCGATTCTTGCGAGGTCCAAATCATTTGACCCGTTGTGATATTTGCCCTTTACTGCTTCTTTGTGCAGAATCATGAATGCCTCAAAAGGATCTTGATACCCTTTAATAAACTGGATCGTTTTATCAAGTTCACTGAGGTTTTTAGCACCTTCCGCGTCCACCGGATTCATAACTTCAACGGCAATGGTATTGTCGGTGATATGAATACTTACCGTGATTTCATTTTCGGGCAGGGTGAAATGGCCGTATTTTATACCATTTTTCAGAAGTTGCCTGATTATCATTGTCTGGGTTTGAACATTGTAATCTGAAAATTTTAAAGACTTAAGCAGGATGGCGATCTTTTTCACCACTTGTTTGATTTCCTGATTAACTGGTCTTAATGAAAACTTTTTCGATTTTTGCATGGGATGCCTTGTTCGATTATAAAAATGAAATGAATTAGAAGCAATTAACCGGACCTAAAAACTTAAGCAAATTGCGTGCCATTATTCTGACGATTGATGAACTGTTTCGGCCAGCCTGTCATTACAATGTTCTTACCTGCAGGTGGGTGTATTTTGTATCCTTCACTCGGATGAAGACAGAGGTTGATAAAATGATCAACATCCATTTGGCTGCTTGTCAATACTTTGACATCCATATACAAATTCAAAAACCGGAATGTCACGAGGGGTTTCGTTTATGGTTTAACCGGGGGTTAGGTTCAGCACACGATGGAGATCAGGTGGGTTCGTTTTAGCCTTGAAGGTCGGTCTGACGGCAAAATTCCTTGAAATGCTTATCAGATCCGGTAAGATTAATTAAGTGGCTTTGAGAGAAGTAGAACCTAATGGTTTTGGAGGGAGGGATGAATATGAAAATTATATTTCTCTGTTTTACGTCGATTCTGCTTTTTTTATTTCCAGAAACATCTGGTTTCCAGTGTTTTCAAAAAAAATTGATACTTCAGATGAAGGTACCGCGTTTGAGAGCCTTAGAAAATCTTCTTCAGTTCGATGGTACAGATTCCAGTCCAGCCAGTAATCTAAAAAATGTTTGCTTTGATTTGAAACGTGGAAATTGCCTATAATCATTCGACCACCGGGATTGAGAAGCTGATAAAGGTTTTCAATAACAATGCTGCCCACCCTTGGAGTAAGGTAATCAAAAAGTCCCAGAGAATATATAAAATGGAACCGACCGATATTTTTCTTAAAGGTTTTATTCGCAATGATTAACCGCACCGATGCCGGCACGAAAGCCGCATTTGCCTTTGCGCCTGTCCTGCTCTTAAGCTCCTCCACAATCTGAGATGCCTCCTCCAAAGCCAATCGATCCTGGTCGAGCAATGTAAAATGATATCTTGCGATATCCTGCTCGGATACTAAAATATCCTGCAATTCGGCAGCGGGACCGCAAGCCACCGATAGTACCCTGAAAATCCCGTCTTCGGGGATCCGCATAGTTTCGTTAATCTTAGTGATTGTTTTTACGACAATTTTTTTTCTGTTTCTGACAGACTTAGCTCCTGGCTGTTCGAGCGGAAATTTATGCATCAATTTTTTAAAAGTTGTATCACCTTGATAGTCATTTGCATAAACCATCTTCATCATTTTCGAATCGCCGGCATATCCTCTAGGTTTTAAATTTGTTCGAGTCATAAAGACTGAGCAGCCGATAAAGTTCCAAAGCTGTTGTCTGAAATAATACCCATGGCGCTGGTGTTCTTCAGATGAAAAATCGGAAACAATATCTGTCAGTTCAAACAGTTTGTCATTGAGGAACTTTAAAAATTTTTGACCTTCCTTATCTATTAGTGCTTTCTGAATGGATTCCCTTATCTCAAATGGTTCGTCCCGATACTGCCAATCCAGATCATCAAAAATTCTCTTGTAAACGTTTAGATCATAAACCAGATCTCCGGTATAATCCTTGAAGGTTTTGCGGATATTATTTTTTCGTTTCAGTATGAGCGGAAGGTCGTCGAACGTACTTTGTAATTTAACGACTTTTTTATCCAAAAGCAGACTTTGGATGTCGTAAACATTTTCTGTGAAAACGATGCGACCTGCATGGCCATTGAGGTTGGGGTTTGTTAAAATCCGACAGGGGCCGAGCTGGACGCTGCTCCCATTTTTTTGAACCAGCAGACTGACCGGCTCTTTAAAATCAGTCAAATGCGGCTCTTCCGCATATCGGAAAAACAGCGAATATTTCGAAGCGCTCTCGGTAAAGATGGGGAATTTCTGGGAGCCGTGAACTAAAAAGGCTTTTTCCTGGGGGCTTACTTCAGTACGCAGGTCGATTTGTTGAGGTAGCTTTGCGGCAGTCTCCATAATTCAACCATTTAGTTTTATAGAATAATCGATGTGGACGGTTATTTCCCCGGCTCCGGTTGATATTGACCCGGGGGTCATCACAGTTTGGGTACGGTTAACTTATGCGCTGTTTCATGGAAAACTGGACATTATTCAATATTTTTTTCCTACTTTTCTTATTAGGACAATAGTCGCATCAAGTCAATGATTATTTGATAACAAACTGAAATAATTATTTAAATATAATTTATCGACTGATTCAAAATAGTGAATGAATTTGTAAAGTTTAATGAAAATAATTCAGAGAGTGAATTTTATATTTAGACTCGACCTTTTGATTTCCGCCAATCCATATGCTGCAGCAAATGACATGAATTCAATCACTGAAAACAGAACTCAAAGCGGCTTCCTGAACCCATGGGAACTGTGTTATTGGCAGGAGGTGAAGTGTTGCCCAATAGGCCGGCATCGAAATCAAATCAGAGATTTTGAATCTCTTGTTTGGAAACGTTGCCTGTGTTAAGCAGGGTTGCAGCTTTTCAGCGTGCCGGCCGGTTTGTTTTAATAACCGACAACCTGCCTTCTGCCGAGCCAAACCCAGTGACGACCAGAAAGGAGAGGCCATGGATCTTGATGTCTTTGAAAAAATGGACGCGCCCCAACTGCGCCGGTATATTCAGTTTCTGCTGTGGCATTATCGGGTTGTGGATGCGTTCTGGTACCTTTATATTACCGAACAGTTTGATCAAAAGGCGGCCGATCAGCTCAATGAGAGAGTCTGGGGCAAAGTCGCCGCCATGGCGGCGAAAGATCTGGTCAAACGCTTTAACATCGAGGAAAAAGGTCTGGAAGGCTTTGTCAGGGCTTTAAGGTATTTTCCCTGGTGCATTTTGGTGGGATACCAGATCCAGCAAAACCGGAAGGAAGTTTTCATCACGGTGCCGTCGTGTCCGACCCAGGCGGCGCGCACACGCCGGGGACTGGATGAGTACGACTGTAAGGCCATGCATCGGGCCGAGTTTTCGACCTTTGCAACGGCAATCGACCCACGCATCCGGGTCGAATGCCTGTTTGCGCCGCCGGATCCCCATCCGGATGATGTGCATTGTCGGTGGAGGTTCTTTCTGAGGGCGAAAAAAAAAGAAGCTCAAAGCTGAAAGCTCAAAGGACAAAACTGAAAGGATAAAGGTTAAAGGTCAAAGGCGAAAGGTTGAAGATAAGATGCATTAAGTGGAGGGTTGATTGAAGTCGGAATGCGGAAGGTGAAAATTAAAAAGAAAAGGGACGAATTTCTAGTTTTAAGGGTCCTAAAAGTTGAGACGGTGGGTTGCCTTTCCGTTGAAACTTCCGCATTCCGACTTCCAACTTCAAAGACATTCCGACTTCCGAATTCCGTAAGCTTTCGGTTGCGGTACTTGTACATTCAGGTCTCTAACTTCCAACTCCAATTCTAAGTCGGGAGCATTTTTAATGCCGTTGGCTTTTGAATCGCTTAGTCACGGAACCATTGCTTTTGGATTTTTTAACATTGAATCCGATATGCTGCTCTGTGACCACTATTTTTTATTTGCCGATGCGTTTTGCGCGCATGTGGTAGACATTGCCGACAAGGCCGGGGACCCAAATTATCGGTCCTCTTTGTCCGTGCAGCTGATTCGGCCCGATGAAGGCATCGGTGACCTGATGGGTGCCATTCATGGGGTCCGTTTCACCGGGTTTATGGGTGCGCTGTATAGCCATTTCCCATTCCCGACCCAACCCGTGGACTTCAAACAAAACCCGGAAGGCTACCGGACCCAAGCCCAAGTTTCGGAAATTATCGCCGGTTATGCCGTGGCGCTGGAGATTGAGGTCGCGGTAGCGCCCGGCGGCGCAGAAATTCAAATCGGTGACTATCGATTTGACCGTTTTCAATTTCATGAATTGATCAACTATGTCTGGCGCGGCGGCTACCCGCGATGGAGGGACAACATCAGGCCGGCTTATGTGACCGCCATGCGTGATAAAATTATGCAGAGTTGCCGAGGGATATTTGAGGGTATCGTTTTTGGGGAGTAAAACTGAGAATTTAGAATATCGAATGTCGAACACTGAATGTCAAAGCAAGGAATTAGATTGATTTTATAAATAGAGCGAACCTATCGATTCTATTTAAAAGATACAAAACATGTCATAATAGCCGAAACTTCGCTTATATAGAGGAAAAAGAGATTGATAGCCGCAGGAATCGATTGTGGTGCCAAAAACACCAAAACCGTTATTCTCAAAGATGGAAAGGTCATCGGTAAAGGCAAGGTTCTGACCGGATTTGATCAACAACAGGCCGTTGAAAACTCCCTGGTGCAAGCTGTCCGGGCTGCCGGTATTGCCGGAGAAGATATCCAGCGGATCTGCGGAACCGGTTCCGGTAGGAATGCCATCAGGATGGCCGACGATGCTGTCGATGACATCAAGGCCATGTCGAAAGGCGCCAACTTTTTTTTCCCGAACGTTCGTACCGTCGCGGATGTAGGCGCGGAGGAGGGGAGGGCGGCAAAAATAGACCCAAACGGCAATCCGGTCGATTTTGCCGTCAATGAAAAATGCGCGGCCGGGGCCGGGGCTTTTATCGAAGCCATGGCTCGTGCTCTGGAGGTTGCCGTTGAAGACATGGGACCTCTGAGTATGCAATCGCATAAACAAATTCCCATGAATGCCCAGTGCGTCATTTTTGCCGAATCAGAGGTCGTCGGCCTGATCCATTCCAAAGCGGACAAGTCCGATATCAGCAAGGCCATCCATGATTCTATGGCCGGCCGAATCGTGTCGATGATTCGACGCATCGGGGTGAACAAAGACGTTGCCATGCTCGGCGGCGTGGGCTTAAACCCGGGATTCACGGCGGCCATGCTGCGGGAACTGAAGATCGAAAAAATTTTCATCCCGGATGAACCGGAATACGGTGCGGCCGTGGGCGCAGCCGTTTTGGCGGCGGAAGGGGTCTGAATTAAGTTATTGGTTAATTGTTATTTGTTATTAGAACTATAACCCGGAACATTGGCTTCCAAAATAGATCGGACCCAGTCGGCATGGCGAGCGAAGACCGGCAAATTGTCTGATAGAAGCCGGGGGAATGGATTGCTGGAGCATATGGAAATGGCAGGATCGCAAATACAAGAATTCTGGCGGTGGCCGGAATCCAACTGGAAAAGCCCTGATATCGATTGGAAGGCTGCTCGGTATATAACCGTCGGCATTGATGTAGGCTCCGTCAGTTCGCAGGCCGTCATCATGGCCGACGGTAAAATATTTGCCTACGGCAACATGCGTACCGGTTTTGATAGCCCCAACAGTGCCCGCAATGCCTTAAACTTTGCGATGGAAGCAACCGATATGTCCGCAGACCGCATGCATTACTGCATCGGCACCGGCTACGGGCGGGTAAATGTACCCTTTGCGGACCGAACCGTTACCGAGATTGCCTGTCATGCCAGGGGAGCCAACTTCATTTACGGACCCGGGGTTCGCACCGTGCTGGATGTCGGCGGCCAGGATATCAAAGCGATCCAGTGTGATGAAAAAGGCAAGGTCACCAATTTTTTGATGAACGACAAGTGCGCGGCCGGCACCGGTCGCGGCATGGAAGTTTTTGCCGATTTGCTGGGGATTTCCATCAACCAAGTCGGTGATCGCTCCTTTGGGTTCCAAGGAGAGGAACCGGAGGCAGTTTCCAACACCTGCGTGGTCTATGCCAAATCCGAAGCCATGGGTCTGCTGCGCAAAGGCTGGAGTAAGGAGCAAGTGCTGGCGGCCTACTGCCGTGCGACCGCCGATCGAATATACTCTATAGTGGAACGCCTCGGCGTCAAAATCGGGTTTGCCGTAACCGGCGGCTTGGCCAAAAACCGCGGGGTGATGGACCGGTTGATGCAAAAGATCGGCATGCAGCGCATGAAAACCCAGTGGGATACCCAAATTGCGGGTGCGGCCGGAGCGGCTTTGTTTAGCTTTGCCATGTGCCAGAAAGGCAAAGGGCGGAAAAAATAATTCGGAAGTCGGAATGCGGAATTTTAATCGGCTTACCAAATCTGATTTTATCATGGAGGACAGAAGTCAAGGATTAAAGTCTATGGAAGTTGTGAATTTAAGCATTGACGGGCAGCCGGTGCAGGTGCCGGGCGGCACCTCGATTTTGGAAGCCGCGCGGAGACTCGACATTTATATACCGACCCTGTGTCATCACCCGGATCTGCCGCCGGCTGAAGGCAGCAAGGCCGTCCGGGTTATTTTCCAGGGCGGGCGCAAACTCGAAAACGCCAGGCCGCAAGAATCTGGCCACGGCTGCGGTCTATGTGTAGTCGAGATCGAAGGCGGCGATGAGCTTGTCATTTCCTGCGCCACCGAAGTCCGGGAGGCCATGGTGGTTGCCACCCGCAACGAACGGATTGAGGCCGCCCGCCGGGAAAAGTTGGCGTCCATCATGATCCGGCACCGGCACGCCTGCTTGACGTGTGGCCAACAGGATGGATGTGCCCGCAGCCAATGCTCATCAAATGTGCCTGAAAATGAGCGCTGCTGTGTCCAGTTCGGCCACTGCGAACTGCAAAGCGTGGCAAATTATGTGGGGTTGCTGGACTCAACCCCCAAATGGATTCCCACGGATCTGACGGTAATAAGAGATCATCCCCTGTTTACCCGAGACTATAATCTGTGCATCGGCTGCACCCGCTGTGTGCGCATCTGCCGCGATTTGAGAGGTATTGAAGCCATCGGATTTGTTTATGATCCTAACGGACAGGTGCAGGTTGGAACCCTCGCGGAGACGCTCGAGGCGTCCGGCTGTAAATTCTGCACCGCCTGTGTCGCGGTTTGTCCGACTGGAGCGCTGGTGGACAAAGCCGTAGAACCTGCCACCCGGGAGGAAGATCTGGTGCCCTGCCGGGCGTCTTGTCCGGCTCATATCGATGTTCCCGGATACCTGCGCATGATCGCCCGGGGCAAAACCGATGAAGCCAATGCCATCATCCGGGAAAAAGTGCCTTTTCCGGGTGTGCTGGGACGGGTTTGCATTCATCCCTGTGAACAGGCTTGTCGCCGGGGGGAGGTCAACGCACCCATCGCCATTTGTGCTTTGAAGCGATGCGCCGCCGATGGCGATAAAGGGCTGTGGAAAAATGACGGCCAGATGGCAGCCGACACCGACAAAAAGGTGGCGGTGATCGGCGCCGGTCCGGCCGGACTGACGGCTGCCTTTTATTTGCGCAAACAAGGCCATGCCGTAACCATTTTTGAATCCGACAGGCAGGCTGGCGGCATGCTGCGTTGGGGCATTCCGCAGTATCGCCTGCCGCGCACGGTCCTGGAAAATGAGATCCGGCAAATTCTGGATTTGGGTATGGACTTTAGACCGAACCAATCCCTGGGAAAAGATTTTTCTCTGAATCAACTGAAAACCGACGGGTTTGATGCCGTCTTTATAGCTGTCGGCGCACAGCAGAGCCGACGCATCCCGCTGGAGGGCTGCACCACGCCCGACGTTTTCTGGGGCGTGGAATTTTTGCGTCAGGTTGCCGAAGGCAAACAGGTCGGCCTTAAAGACCGGGTGGTCGTAATCGGCGGCGGCAATGTGGCTGTGGATGCAGCGCTTACAGCCGTGCGCTGCGGAGCCACGGATGTCAAGATGGCCTGCCTGGAACACTTGGATGAAACGCAGGCCGGTCCTTGGGAAATCGAAAGGGCTCAAGCTGAAGGTGTTGAGATCCTGCCATCCCGGAGACCCGTTAAAATCATTAGTGAGGATGGTAAAACGACCGGCATGGACCTGGTGGAATGCACCCGTGTTTTCGACGACCGGGGCAGCTTCTGTCCTGAGTTCAGCGATAAAAAAGAGTGCATCCTGGTGGATCAGGTTATCATGGCGGTGGGGCAGGTGCCCGACCTATCTTTCCTGCCGGCCAACAGCCCGATCAAAACCTCGCGGGGTTTGATTGTCGTCAAAGAGAATTCCCTTGAAACCGGCCTGCCGGGCATTTATGCCGGCGGGGATATTGTCAAAGCCCCGGGCGACGTCATTCATGCCATTGCCGCCGGACGCAAGGCGGCCGAATCCATTGGCCGCGCCCTGGGCGGCGACGGCAACATCGATGAGGTGCTCTTTAGACGCGGCAATCCCGCCCCTTACCTGGGTCGTGCTGCAGGATTTGCGGCCCAACAACGGGAAACGATGCCCGAACTCGATGTTGCCGTGCGCATCAAGAGTTTTAAGGAAATTGCCGTCGGCTACAGCGACGAACAGGCAGTCAGGGAAGCCAAACGCTGCTTGCAGTGCGATCTGCGGTTGCATATCGGCTGCAATCCCGCCCCCCCGCATGCCGGACAACCCTTGGATGAAGACCACCTCAACGCGGTGCCGGAAACTGAAGGCGTCTATCGCCTGCTGGGCGCCGATCAACAGGTGCTGGCCATCAAAGGCACGGCCAATCTGCGCCAAGACCTTTTAAAGGCGCTGGGTGCAAACAAGCCTGCCGCCCTGTTTGAATTCGAAGAAGACAAAATGTATTCCCAACGCGAAAGCGAACTGATCCAGAAGTATCTGCAGGCGCACGGGAAAATGCCCGGCGCCGGTGCGGATGACCTGGAGGACCTGTTCTAAATTAATTGACAGCTCGATTCAGCGATCTTATTGTTCCGGAGTAAAACAGCAAAATTTTTACTCCGGTTTAGGAAATTGTAAACAATTCGTAAAGGAGGGGAAAAATGGTGGATTTTTCAACGAAGTATCTTGGAATGACGCTGAAGAACCCAATTATCGCCGGCAGCTCGGGATTAACCAATTCAGTTCAAAATATTAGAGACTTTGAGGCCAATGGTGCCGCCGCCGTCGTATTGAAGTCTATTTTCGAGGAGGAGATCGCGTTTGAATATGAGGATATTTTGAAAGAGGCCTCCGCGGAAGGTGTCAACCTCGATCAGTTTGATTATTATGATTTTCACATCAAGGGCGAAAAACTGGACAAGTACACCACCCTCATCAAGGAAAGCAAAAAGAGCGTCTCCATACCGGTGATTGCAAGCATCAACTGTGTTTATTCCCACGAATGGACCTCATTTGCAAAGCAGCTGCAGACGGCTGGGGCGGATGCCCTGGAGCTGAATATGTTTTTCCTGCCCTCGGAATTCGGGCGCAGCAGTGAAGAAAAAGAGAAGGCTTACTTTCAGATCATCGATAAGGTTCAAAAAGAAGTCAGCATTCCGATTGCCCTGAAAATCAGCTATTATTTTTCCAACCTCGGCCCCATGATTCAAAAACTATCGGAAACCGGCGTCGGTGGGCTGGTGCTTTTTAACCGCTTCTACAGTCCGGATTTTGATATTGATAAGATGGAGGTAGTATCTTCGAACGTTTTCAGCGCCCCCTCCGATCTGCCGATATCGCTGCGCTGGATCGCCATCATGGCCGAGCGGGTCAGCTGTGATCTGGCGGCTTCAACCGGTGTTCACGACGGGGCGGCGCTCATTAAACAGATACTGGCCGGCGCCAATGCCGTCCAGGTAGCCTCCACCGTCTATAAAAACGGCAAAGGGCAAATTGGTGAAATGCTCAAAACCCTTGAGGCGTGGATGGAAAAGAAGGGATACAGCAGTCTGTCCGATTTCAGAGGCAAGATGAGCCAGGCCAAGAGCAGCAATCCGGCAGCCTACGAAAGAGTTCAGTTTATGAAGTATTTCGGGGGCAAAAATTAGTATCGCCCGGATTTGCAGGCAGCTGAAAATTTTAAGCTATTCCGAAAGCCCCAAAGAATATGTTGTTTTTTGGGGCTTTCATTTTTCAGAAGTTCAATTATTGTTGGTTTCGTAGAATAGTCCGAAAATTGCCAATGGGGTTAATTTGTTAAACCGTCTTTCTCAGATTTATAAAATTGCTGCGGTCAAAACCAAGGGTTTTGAAAAATGAGAGCATATCGGAGGAATCCCAGCGCACCGATGTGTAAACGTTTTCGATACCCTGCGCCTTGTAATATTTAAAAATTTCTTCCGCCAGCCGGGCACCGATTCCCTGGCCCATGCATTTGGGATCAACCCCCAGGGTGGCGATCCAGGCGCTTTTGGCGATGCCGAACCCGGCGGTGATGATGTAGCTGATCATAAAGCCGACAACCTTGCCCTCGTTTTCAGCAACAAAACAGGCTTCCTCATCCCGTTGGGCATGTTCTTCAACCACGCGTTTGAAATCCGGATCAACCGCTTTTCTGGTGATGGCAGCGTAAATGCGACTGATTTCGTCTGCATCTTCTTTCCTTAGTTTTCTTATCCGCATTTGATCCACAGATGAATCCCTTTTTTGGGTTGGGTTTATGAGATTTCCCGGCATTTGGCGAACTTGCGAGGGCCGGAACGTCCGGCCGTATTAATCCGTCCGAATGATTTTAACTTTGTGTCCGACCCAATTCGGCGGCAGGTAGACTCTTCCGCTGTTGCCGCTGGATTTAACCCGCTTTTCGATCATCTCTTCGCCGTATATTTCGAATTTAACCTTGTTGTTGGAAGCGTCGGCGACGGGTTCCTTCTCATTGTCGGGATTTTGACGACTGCCTTGATGACTAATGTTTGGCACTTTGATTGGCCTCTTTCTCAAACTAGTTTAATTGTTCCCTTAGTTTGCTATACCGAGTTTGATAGTCTGGCTTTAAAAGTTCAATCTTTTCCGCGACTTTGATTCAGGCGATATTCAATTTTGCCGCGTGGGCGGCACCCCTGATCGAAGCAGTCAACATTTCGCAGGCGACCTTGAAATGCGGGTTCACCGTTGGCGATACCGGCAGGAATAACTGGTTACTCCGGAAAAAGGCAAAGCCGGCTTTCTCGATAACCTGCAGGCTGAATCCGCATTGCTCCCGGTAACAATAGACTTGATTGTTACCGCAGGATGCGGTAAATAAAATGATTCAAAGCTACAATACAGCTACATTGTATTCTAGTCAAGGAAAAAAGAGGAGAAGGGTTCAGGGGTTTGGGGCTTCGCCCTTCGGGCTTCGACCCCACACGCAGGTTCCATCATTATTAGATTCAAATTTCCTTATTTTTCGACAAAGGTGTGGCTATGATAACCGTTGGCATCGATGTGGGGTCGATAACGGCTAAGGCTGCGGTGGTCAGAGACGGCAGGGTCGTATCCGATAAATTGATCCTGACCGGCTATAATGCGCGACAAGCCGGTGAAAATGTGTTTACAGCGATCATCAAGGAATTGGGTATCGATGCGTCTGCCGTCGATAAGATCATTTCAACGGGTTACGGCCGCAACAGTGTCAAGATGGCCGACAAGGCGGTCACCGAAATCACCTGCCATGCAGCGGGTGCGCATTACTTGAATCCTGCCGTTCGAGCGGTCATCGATATCGGCGGACAGGACAGCAAGGCCATTGCTTTGGATCAAACCGGCAACGTCAAAAACTTCGCGATGAACGATAAATGCGCGGCGGGGACCGGACGCTTTCTGGAGGTCATGGCCAAGGCGCTTGAGGTGGATCTCGACGATTTTGGTCGGTTTTCGCTGGCGGCCGATCAGCCGGCAAAAATTAGCAGCCTTTGTACGGTTTTTGCGGAATCCGAAGTCGTTTCACTGATCGCCAAGGGTGAAAAGAGAGAAAACATCATTGCCGGCATCCACGAATCCATTGCCGCCCGGGTCGTGGCCATGGCCACGCGCACAGGCCTTCAAGCCCCGATTATGATGACCGGCGGCGTCGCCAAAAATATCGGCGTCGTTAAAGCGGTCGAGAGAAAAATCGGAAAGAAAATAGAGGTTTCCCCCCTAAGTCAGCTGACCGGAGCCATTGGAGCGGCGCTGCTGGCGCAGCGGGCTTAGGGCAGAGGGCAGAGGGCAAAGCGCATAGGGCAGGGCGGACAGTGCAGCGGGCATATCGTCGGAGAAAGAAATGAGGTAAAAGGTTAAAGGTTTTTAAAGGCGGAAGTGGGAATGCGGAATTCGGAAGCGATAATTCGGAAGTTTGAACTCATTCCATCTTTATCAATTCAACCTCAATTTGATTTAAAACCAAACATCTTTAACCTTTGACCTTTGATCTTTCGCCTTATACCTTTTCCCCCAAAGCCTGGCGCTGCTTGGGAGACGTGACGATCGACACCGGACAGCGGGCTCTCAACGAAACCTGTTGGGCGGTGGTTCCCAATTGCGGGCTTTGCGAGACATAATCCAGAATCGATCCGCGCACCGTAAAGGGTCCCATGACAATTAGATCCGCTTTTTCTTTGCGGGCGACCCTGAGAATTTCAAGCCAGGGAACCCCGGCCCGCACCTGGATCTTGATAAAGTCCGGCTGTTCGCTTTCAACCCGCATCAGGTAGTATTCCTGCAGTTTTTGTTTCAGCTTGTTAAAAACCTCCGCCGATCCCCAAACTTCACCGTCAATGGCGATGAACTGGCCGGAGTAACGATGACGGGACTCGAGCACGTGTAAAATGACCAGCTCGGCGCCGGAAGTTTCCGCCAGATCCAGGGCCGCTGCGAAGGCATAGTCGCAACCGGGATACAAGTCTGTGCAAAACAGGATTTTTTTATACATGCCTTGGTCTCACCAACTGATAAATGCGTATTACAATTATTGACAGTAGTCGGAGAAAAGTTTTTTCATAAATTTATCGAGGGTGCAGCATCCGGTATGGAGTATCTATTCACCCGTCATTCAGACACCGGATCCAATCTCATATGTCCGGGGATGATCATTGCCTCAACGATAATTTCCTTGAGCGCCAGGGCTTTTACGCCCAATTCGTATTCCTCGCTCAAATCATTGATCTGGTCGAAGCAATTGTGGCAGGGGGTGATCACTATTTTGGCGCCCGTTGCCCGGATTTGTTCCGCTTTTACCCGTCCCGATGCCATGCGGGTCGGCTTGTAAGCAGGCCCCATGGGCATAATCCCACCGCCCCCGCCGCAGCAGTGATTGTGGTCGCGGTTCGGCACCATATCCCGAAAATCTTCCGCGATATAGGGCATGATTTTGCGGGCTTCTTCCCAGAGGCCGCCGTTTCGTGATATGTTGCAAGGGTCCTGGTAGGTAATCGGCGCTTTGATTTTTTTTGAGGGATCAATTTTGATGCGGCCGTCCCGCAGATATTCATACATCAGCCGGACGAAGTGCACAATTTCAACCGGCGGTTTGCCGTCCTTATAGCCGGCCAGATACGGGCCCTCAAAGGCCAGGGAACGGTAGGCGTGTCCGCACTCGGTGATCAATATTTTCTGGGCTCCCAGTTCACGCGCTTTTTCATAAACATTTCGAACCTGCTGCCCGGCCAGGGCGCGATCACCACAGAACATGGGCAGATTCGTACAGTCCCATCCGAAACTGGGGATGGTCCAGCTTTCTTGAGCGGCAGCGAAGATGACGGCGGCATTGGATATATCCTGGGGATAATAGACCGGTTCCCGCGGATTGAGGGTGTACATGTATTTCACCTTCGGCTGGTCCACCGGAATTCTGACGTCCCGGTACTCGTCTTCCGTTTCTTCTTCCATCCAGTCACACGTGTCGACCAGCTCTTCGGCCGGGATGGCCATGTGATTGCCGGATTTACGGCAGTTCTCCGAAAAGTCGGACAGGCTGCCGGGTTTAAAGCCCTGCGAGTGGCAGATGCTGCGTGAAACAGCAATCATGGTCGCGATATCGATGCCAAAGGGACAGAAGATGGAGCATCGTTTGCACAAGGTGCATTGCAGCCATGAGATCTCATAGCATTTTTTTAAAAAATCCCGCGTTACCCTGCCGCTGCGCCGGTACATGGCGCCCAGAGTGTGCTGGAATTTGTATGCCGGGCTGAGCCGCGGATCACGGTGGTTTGCCAGATAGACAAAGCAGCTCTCAGCGCACAGTCCGCAGCGTGAACAAATGTTGAGCCAGGTTCGGATTCGAGCCCCGTCGTTGGCATCCAGGATTTCACGTATCTTATCCCGATCAAAAGGGGTATCGTTTTTCTCAAATTCCTGCTCTAGTACTTCCGTTAAATCAACCATCTATCTTTTCCATGAATCAATATCTTTATAAGATATAGTGAAATTAGATCAACAGGATCTTAGCCGGTAAAATCGACGCTGAAGCTCATAGCTCACAGCTCTTAAGGAAGAAGGTCCACGCCCTTATGCTTTCAGCTATGAGCTTTACTTTTGAACGTTACATCCAGCTTCCCACCTTCCCGAATTCAAGCATCCCGGCATCCAGGCATTCTACCAAGATCTCGCCCCTCTGCGCCCCCCCATCTCAAATCCGATAAAAGCCCGTGTGAAAAAGAACAGGAGCATGTGGCCCAGCTTGGTAAAGGGGATCATGACTAATAATATTTCTCCGGTAATGACATGCGAAATCATCAGCGTTTCATAAGGCCCGAACTGGTGGTAAGCCAAAAGTCCGGTTAAGAACGGCAAGGCGGTCAGGCCGAGCAGCAGGTAATCACGGATTTCGGTGAGAATACGCACTTCTTTGCGCACGATGCGCCGGATGACCAGAAAGATCACCGTGACCAGCAGGATTACCGTCATGGCGTCGGCGGCAGCATCCGGCAGAGACCAAAACGCGATGCCCCAGGTTTCATCCCAGAGGATATTGTGGGCATTTAGAAACAACGGGACCGCCAGCAAAGTGATGTGAAATACGAAAACCATGAAGGTGAAAACCGGCTGCAGGCGCATGGAAGCACTGCCCCACGGCAGCAGCCAGTAGAGAATCGATTTTAATCCCCAATTGAAGCTGGCATGATTGTAGATGACTCGATCCATTTTGCGGCTGAGCCGAAAGAGGTGGACGACCCGCAGAATCATTCCGCCAATGAAAATTATAAAGGCTGCCCAAAGTGCCGGACCGGTCAAAAATTCGTACATGATGCCAAGGCGACGCTCCGTCTTTATTTGAGATTATAGACGCTTTCAAATCGTTGTGAGATATAAACGAAGAAGGCAGAACCATTCTTGGCTCTGCCTGTGTCAACCTGCTTAATTATTAGCGTTAATTTTTTTATGATATTTAACTTTTATCATCAAAAACCGATACGCTGCGCCACTGACCGACACGCAACCATCTGTCCCTGCGTTCTTCCAAATTCCTCCGTTCTTTAATTTTTCTTCTCTCTTGACCGCCATTTTCAAAATATGAGATATCCTGGCTGTTGCGATTGTCCTTATCGGTTCGACGCTCTTCCGGTGAGCGTTCCTCCCAATCATCGTTGAGCAGTTGCATAACTTGGGCAGCATTTTTGTCAACTGGATCATTCATACAGAGGCCTCATTCATTCAACTCCGCGTGCGGGTAAAACTGCATATTAGATACCATGTCAGATTTCAACTTGGGAGCCGGTCATAGCGATAGCAATCACATCGAATCAAAATACGGCTGAATTTGGATTCCTTTTCAAAATCTTTTTACAATGCTGCGGATTCCACAATAAATATGCCAAACAGTGTTCATGGCTCAATTTAAACCGGCACGTATCTGTGGATGTAATGGATTTCATAGGACAATTTTATTCGAGTGTCAATAAAAAATTCAATTTGCCGGTTTCAGATTTCCCTTGCTAATTGTGCGCGCTTTTTGCTATAGACTTTTTATTTAATAGAGAACATTTAATTGATGAGGCATCTTCATCAACCCGGAGCGGTTGATTTCACACATCACCGTTGAGCCGGGGAGATGCATCGGTTTCCTCGGAAAAATCGAAGCGTGCTGAATCGGTGGTGCTTGCGCGGATGCAATCTTGGTAAAGTAAATCGTCAACTATCACAAAAGGAGGAATCACACATGAATTTCAGAAAGTTATGCGTCTTCGTGTTGATGTTAGCGCTGGTTATCCCGGCCGGATTTGCTGCCGCCGGAACATTGGACGAAGTGAAGGCCAAAGGCTTCATTTCTGTAGGTGTCAATGAAGGCTTGTTTGGTTTCTCAAAACCCGATGAAAAAGGCGAGTGGCGCGGTCTTGATGTCGATACGGCTCGGGCCATTTCCTCAGCAATTTTCGGTGCGCCGGATAAATTGAAATTTGTGCCCCTGACCGCCAAAACCCGCTTTACGGCATTGCAGTCCGGTGAAATCGACGTTCTCACCCGCAACTGCACCCAGACACTTACCCGGGAAACCGCACTGGGACTCAATTTTGCCCATGTGAACTACTACGATGGTCAGGGCTTTTTAATACCCAAAAAATTGGGTGTGAAAAGTGCAAAGGAACTGGACGGCGCCACGGTGTGTGTTCTGCCGGGAACCACCACCGAGCTGAATGTCGCCGACTACTTTCGGTCCCATAACATGAAAATGAAGCCGGTTGTTATCGAGAGCACCCCCGAGCTTGCCAAAGCCTTTTTTGCGGGACGATGCGACGTGCTGACCTCGGATGCTTCTCAACTGGCCTCCACCCGGGCAGTGGCTCCCAATCCCAGCGACTACGCTATTTTGCCGGATATTATTTCCAAGGAACCACTTGCGCCAGCCGTGCGCCATGGCGACGACCAGTGGTATGATATTGTTAATTTTTCGGTGCTGGCGCTGATTGATGCCGAAGAACTGGGAATCACCTCGAAGAACGTTGATCAAATGCTCAACAGCAATGACCCCAAGATTCAGCGGTTTCTGGGCGTAAATCCCGGCAATGGCCAGGCGATCGGGCTGGATGAAAAATGGGCTTATAACATTATCAAACAAGTCGGCAACTACGGCGAAGTATTTGACCGCAACGTGGGCCCCAGCACCCCGCTGGCCCTTGAACGCGGGTTGAATGATCTCTGGACCCGCGGCGGCCTGATGTATTCACCGCCTTTTAAGTAATTGGTAGACCTCAAAAGGTGCCATGTCACATGGCACCTTTTTTAAATCTGAAAATTCCGCGTCAGGGAGAAGACATCATTTTTCCAGGCTGGGGGTTTCGTCATAATTGACGGATTCAGGGTCACCCATCATGCAGGCAAGAGATTCCGATATGGACAGCAGCGTTCGGCAAGGCAAAGCTGCCCTATGGTACGATCCTCGCAAACGATCGATCATTTACCAGGTCGGCATTCTGGCACTGGTTGGGCTGCTGGGATATTATCTTATCTCAAATACGAGGGCCAACCTTGAACGGCAAGCGATTGCCACAGGTTTCGGGTTTCTTGAAAAGGAAGCCTCGTTTGAGATCGGTGAATCTCTGATTCCATACTCCGCCGCGAATAAATATGCGCGTGCTTTGCTGGTCGGGGTCTTGAATACGCTGCTGGTTTCCTTTATCGGCGTCATCCTGACATTGATACTTGGCACGATGGTCGGCATTGCCCGTTTGTCGACAAATTGGTTGGTTTCAAAGCTGGCCGCTATTTATATAGAAGTCTTCCAGGATATTCCCGTCCTGCTTCAACTTTTTTTCTGGTACGCATTGTTTTATGAGGTGCTCCCATCCCCCAGACAGGCTCTGAGTCCGTTTAACGGCTTTTTCATGAGTAATCGTGGGTTAGTTTTTGCCTTTCCGCAGTATGCGCCAGCCCATAAGTACATGGCCACCGCCTTACTGACAGGTTGTTTGATTGTGTATTTTCTGCGCCGTTGGGCGCGCAAGCGGCAGGCGAAAACAGGCGAGTATTTTCCCGTCTTCAGCGTATCCATCGGTCTCCTCATCGTCCTGCCGCTGCTGGCCTGGTTGGTCGGGGGGGCCCCAAGCGCTATGAGTGTTCCCCAACTCAAAGGTTTCAATTTTCAAGGCGGGCTGAAT
>CAYTBC010000003.1:0-65691 GCA_964435765.1 uncultured Desulfosarcina sp. | reverse complement strand
CTTCCGTCGAGGATATCATCGAGGGGATTCTGGAGATGGTGTGATCCCTAATTAAGAAGTATAGCTCATTCGGAGCCTATAAAAGATAGAACTTATTCCACCGCGGGAAATCTCAATTTTAATTAATTTCGGAGTATCGGAGTAATGGAGTGTTGGAGTAATGACCAAAGAATTGGGGACGTCTTTTTCAACATTCCAATACTCCATCACTCCAGCACTCCATGTCCGAGGCTTTCAAGAAATTCTTGCAATTTAAATATTACTATTTTACTGATCATAGTTATGGATAGACCCTATTGATAGTAAGGAGCAAAAATGGCTGAAAAAATCATCATGCCCCAGGGCGGTCAAGACATTACCGAAGGCCGGGTGCTGCGCTGGCACAAAGCCGAGGGTGACCCCGTCAAAAAAGATGAGGTCATCTGCGAGGTTGAAACCGAAAAGGCGGTCTTTGAAGTCAAATCGCCGATAGCCGGTGTTCTGCTCAAAATTGTCGTGGCCGAAGGCAAGGTCGCCCGCATATTTTCCACCATCGGTTTCGTGGGCGCTGCCGGTGAACGTGTCGAGTTGGAAGATGAAGACGATGAGGTTGAAGAGGAAAAGGCGGCAACACCGGACACAAAAGACACCGGCATCGATGTCGCCGCTTTGCGAGAAAAAGTGGCTGCCAAAGGCCGAGACAAAAAAGGTCGGGTCAAAGCTTCCGGGCGGGCTAGAAAGCTTGCGGATCAGCAGGGCATTGACATTGCCAAGGTCGAGGGCACCGGCCCGAATGGCAGGATCACCGAAAAAGATGTTCAAGCCTACCTCCAAAAAGTCCCGGCGGTCTCCAACGCCGCCCCCGCCGCTCCCACCGTCGTCGCGCCGGAACCGTCCGGAGCTGTCGTTAGGCGCGGTCAGACTGTGCCGATGAGCCGGATACGCAAGGTCATCGCCCGGCGGCTGCAGCAAAGCAAGCAGACGATCCCGCATTTTTACGTCACCGTGACGGTGGATATGACCGACGCCATTAATCAGCGGGAGGCCTTGAATGCCAAAGCCGATAAAGACAGCAAGGTTTCGCTCAACGACATGGTGGTCAAGGCGACGGCGATCGCCCTGGGCGAGTTTCCCCAGGTCAACTGCAAAATTGACGAAGACAACCTCGTCTACCTGGAAGAGATCAATATCGGCGTGGCTGTTGGGCTGGACGACGGTCTGGTGGTGCCGGTCCTGCCCGAAGTGGACAATCTATCGCTGAAAGGCATTGCCAAAAAAACCAAAGAGCTCGTGAATCTGGCCAAGGTCGGCAAGCAGGCCAGTCTGACGCCGGGCACCTTCACGATTTCGAACATGGGGATGCTCGATGTTGACAATTTCGTGGCCATCATCAACCCGCCTGAGACGGCCATTCTGGCGGTCGGGTCGGTGCGCAAGAATCTGGTCGTTGCGGCCGACTATTCTTTCAAGGTGCGCGACACCATGAGCATGACGCTGTCGGCCGACCATCGCGCGGTGGACGGTGTTCTGGGGTCGAAGTTTGTTAACCGGATAAAGTTCGGCCTGGAAAATCCGCAGACCCTGATCGGATAGTTACCAATGCCTTATTGGGGTGTATTAAAATAGTTGTTGCCAAGATAATGGTTTTTGCCACTCTCGCAGTGGCGCAAGGCGCAGGGCACCCGGCGCATGGCGAAAGGGAAAGCTTCATTACCGCCTATAGACCGAATACTGTGTCTTTTAACTAAAATTTGGGGCGTAGCGCCGAATTTTATGTGGGAGAATATAATGCACGACATGATCGTTATCGGAGGCGGCGCCGGCGGATATGCCGCCGCGATTCGGGCCGCGCAGCTGGGGGCCAAAGTTGCTTTGATTGAAAAAGATAAACTGGGCGGCGTGTGTGTCAACCGCGGCTGCATTCCTGTAAAAGCCTGGCTGAAGGCGGTTGAAACCCTGCGCCGTATAAGGACGGGGGAGGCCTTCGGCATCCAGGCGGCGGTCAAAAAGATTGACTTTAAAACCATTATTAATAACAAAAACAGCTGCAGCGAAAAAATCCGGTTGGGCATGGAGGGCCTGCTGCAAAACAACGGTATCGAAGTCATCAAAGGCCACGCCGCATTTAAAAATCCGGCCGAGATCGATGTCGAGGGCAAGTTGTACCCATCCAAAAATTTTGTCATCGCCAGCGGCGGATACACCCGGACACCTGACATCAAAGGGCTTTCCGAAGCGCTGCTGACCACCGACGAGATTCTGGACATGCAAAAAGTGCCCGCCTCGGTGCTGGTTTATGGGGCCAACACCATTGAGGTCGAGATGGCAACGCTGCTGAACACTTTCGGCAGCAAGGTCTGCATTGCCACTGAAAACCGGTTTGTGCTGCCGAATGAAGACAGCGATTCCGGTCAACGCCTGGGGCAAGCCCTCAGCGATGACGGCATTGAAATTATCGCCCGCTCGACCCTGGTATCCGTCAAGGCCTCGAAAAACGGATTTACCTGCGAACTTGCCGGTAAAAAGAAAAGCCGCAGCGTGGAAGTCGAACGGGTTCTGGCGGGTATCCGCCAACCGAATACCGCCGATCTGGGCCTGGAGCAGGCTGGTATCCAGCTGAATGCGGACGGCAGCATCGGGGTGGACGAATATCTGCGCACAACCACACGTGCTGTCTATGCCATCGGAGACGCAACCGGCGGCACCATGCAAAGCCACGCCGCCTCTGCCATGGCGGTGAAGGCCTCCGAGAACGCCCTGGGTGAGAAAAGCCGGTTCCCCTTTGACCTGATTCCCAGGGGCACCTGGACGTTTCCGGAAGTGGCCTCGGTGGGCCTGACCGAGGAGCAGGCGGAAAATCGGGACCTGGATATTGACGTCGGTTATTTTCCTTACTCCATCAACGGCTATGCGATTGCCCGCCATGAAACCTTCGGGGCGGTGAAGATTGTGGCCGACGCCAAGTACCGCATTATCTATGGAGTACATATTGTCGGGCCGCACGCCACCGAGTTGATCGGCGAAGCCGTGCTGGCCATGCAGCTTGAATATACCACGGATGAGCTGGCCGCCAGTATGCGGATTCATCCCACATTTTCAGAAGCCGTTGTCGATGCCGCCCGGGATGCTGAAAAATGGGCACTGTACCTGCCGAAGAAGTAATTATACACAGCGCCGTAATTATTTGCACATTACCCTTTTTGTTATTTATGGAAAAAAACCAACAGATAATGATATTCATGCAGTGCGCTGTGTATGTATGAACAATGACTTATGTCGTTCTGTAATAATTGGAACTATGAACAATAATAAGGTAATCGAAGCTTATCTGAGGTCTTGAAAGTTTCGGTCTTGGAATAAAGGAGTCGTGGAGTGATGGAGTATTGAAAAAGTGGATATCAAACCTTCAGCATTACTCCAGTACCAACACTCCGAAGTTAATTGAAATTGGAATATTCCCAAAAAGATTACCTTTTTTATGAAAGATATCGTAATTGCCGCAATTTTGGCCCTAACCTTGCTGTGGCTGTCTGCCACTGCTGAAGCCGGTTGGCTGATCGACCATGAGCGTTTTCACGTGTCCGTGCACGGGCAGCTGTCCTGCCAGGAATGCCACAGCAACATCAGCGAGAAAACGATCCATCCGGATCCGGTCGATGTCAATCGATCCCTAGAGGATTTTTTTCAACCCGGCCCATGCGCGGCCTGCCACGAAGAGGCGGCCGGTGAAATCGCCGCAGGCCGCCACGCCGGGCAGGAAACAACGCCCTGGCAGCGTTTCGAAACCTGCATCGCGTGTCACGATCCGCACTATCAACTCCCTGAAGGGGACGAAGCTGCCAGACCGGATCTCAGCAGGCCGGCAAAGGATAAATGCAGCCTGTGCCACAAGTTTGAATCCCGGCTTCCCGGCTTTTCAAAAGAAGATCGCCCCTGCCTGCAGTGCCATCTGGCCGTTTCCGGCGATGATCCCCAGGCCGTGCGCCAAATCGCCGACCTTTGTTTTCACTGCCATGCAGCCGAAAATCGGCAGGACCGCTCGTTTCCGCTGATTGATGCGGAACGCTATGCATCGACAGTGCACCAGGATATAGACTGCCGGGTCTGCCACCCGCAGGCCGCGGCCTTCAGGCACCGCAATCAAGTACCGGGGGATTGCGGCCAGTGCCATCTGCCCCATGACGAAAAGGTAACCCACGACCTGCATGCCGCGGTGAGCTGCGGGGCCTGCCATCTCAACGGGGTGGATCCGTTCAGAGACTCAAGCAGCAGACACGTTGGGTGGCGCAGACCGCACTATCCGAGCAACGTCAGCCCCATTCACCAGATGCAGACACTGCAAAAGGATGCCTCCTGCCGCAGCTGCCACACCGCCGGCAATTCAGTCGGCGCGGCGGCCATGGTGCTTCCGGCCAAAAGCATTATCTGTATGCCCTGCCATGCGGCGACCTTATCCGTCGGCGATCCGGTTACAGTCCTGTCTCTCGTACTTTTTCTGGCCGGTCTGGTCCTGACGGGATCGGTGTGGTTTTCCGGCGGCGATCAGACGGCCGGTACCCGGCTTAAGCTGACGCAATCAATCCGGGCGGTCGCGGGGGCCGTTTTTTCAAGCCGTATCCTATCAATTTTAAACAGTCTGATCCTGGACGGGTTGCTGCAGCGACGTCTTTTCAGGGTATCAAAGGAGCGCTGGCTGCTGCATGCGTTGATCTTTTATCCATTTTTATTTCGATTCGTCTGGGGGGTGTGGGCGCTGACCGCCTCGCTGCAGTGGCCCCAGTGGTCTCCAGCCTGGGCCATGCTGGATAAAAATAATCCGTTGACCGCTTTTTTATTTGACCTCAGCGGCATGATGGTCATAGTTGGTATTATCGGCATGATTATTCGAAGGGTGCAGAAGCGGTCCGAAGCTGCGTTTTCAGGACTACCGGCAGCCGACTGGACGGCGTATGCCCTATTGGGCGGAATCATGATGGTAGGCTTCTTTCTAGAAGGGATGCGGATGGCCATGACAGGCAGCCCGGACGGGGCTCCGTATGCGTTTGTCGGCGATGCGATCAGCCGCCTGCTGGGCGGTTTTGAGTTGACCGGCATTTATGGATACGTATGGTACACGCACGCGGTTCTTACCGGTGCGTTTATCGTCTACCTGCCATTCAGTCGCATGCTGCACATGGTAATGGCACCGGTGGTTCTGGCGATGAATGCTGCAAACAAAGGGCTGGAAGGCGGGAAAGCTGGGAAGCACTGAGGCTGGGAAGCAGTGAGGCTGGGAAGCTGGAAGGCGGGAAAGCTGGAAGCTGGGAAGCACTAAGGCTGGGAGGCCGGGAAGCTATAAAGTCTGGAAGCTGTGGACTGGAATTATTTGACTCTTTTTAGCTTTCCAGCCTCCCGGCCTCCCAGCATTTTTTAGTTTTTAACCGCTGGAAAGTCTGAAAGCTTGGAGACTACAGAGCAAAGTGGCTTTTTTGATAGTTTTTAGCTTTATAGCCTTCAAGCTTTCTGGCCTCCCAGCATCTCTCTCGGAGGTAACTTATGGAAATCCAAGGCTACAATCTGCCCGACGATCTTTATTACGAGGAAAATCATTATTGGATCAGGGTCGAGGGTGATATTCTGGTGATGGGAATGGATGATTTTGCCCGGCAGATGGCCGGCGAAATCGTCTATGTCCAGCTGCCCTTTGAAGGCAAAAAGCTTATCAAAGGCAAAAAGTTCGCCCAGGTGGAATCCGGCAAGTGGCTGGGGAAAATTTTCGCTCCGGTCAACGGCGAGCTGGTCGAAAGCAACGAGGAACTGGAATCCAGCGCCGCGCTCATCAATCAAGATTGCTACGGCGCCGGGTGGATGTTTAAGATCCAGCCGGACGACATGGCTGAAATCAATGATTTGATTCACGGACCCGAGGCGGTGGAAAAATGGATGCTGGCCGACATTGAGAAATTCAAAAAATAAAATCGCTGCGCGCTTTTATGTCATGCGGCTGCGCCGCATGGGGAGAGGGTGGCCTCATCCTTTAGCCTTTAACCTTTTGCCTCTTACAGAATGGCGATGATTTTGGGTTTGAGAAATATATTATATGTTTGATTACATTCCAATTTATCGATAGCTATGTCTCAAAGCGACTATAGCATCAAAGAAATATTGCAGCTGGAGGCGTGCACGAACTGCTGTCTGTGTGCGGAGGTCTGTCCGGCAGTGTCGGCCACCGCAGACGGAAAGCTCTCCGGTATCTATCGCCTCGCGGAACTGCGCAGGATTATGCGGTCGCGCTCGGGAATGTTGCGAAGGTTTTTCGGCAGAAAGGCGCCTTCAGCCGAACAGCTCAAGCAGTTCAGTGAAACCGTGTATCGCTGTACGCTTTGCGGGCGCTGCCAGCAGACCTGTCCGTCGGGGATCAGGCTGCGCGATCTGTGGCTGTCGCTGCGCCAGGATCTGGTGCACTCCGCGGCCTATCCTAAAAAAGTAGACATGATCCGGCAAAATGTGGCCGGCAGCCACAATGTTTTTGACGAGGACAATGAAGAGCGCGGGGACTGGGTCGAGGACCTGCGGGACCCCCCCGAAAACCGCTATGTCAAAGACAGGGCGGAGGTGGTCTATTTCACGGGCTGTGTGGCGGCCTATTTTCCCATGGCGCAGCAGATTCCACGCGCACTGTCCGCCGTTTTTGATGCCGCCGGGGTGGACTTTACCCTGCTGGCCGAAGAAGAATGGTGCTGCGGGTTTCCGCTGCTGGGGGCTGGACTGCGGGACAACCTTAAAGATCTGATCGCGCACAATATCGCAGCGGTGCAGGCCAAAGGCGCCCGCAAAGTGGTGTTTGCCTGTCCTTCCTGCTACCAGATGTGGCGTGAATATTATCCGCACGACTTTGAAATTTATCATGTCACCCAGTATATTCATCGATTGATCACCGCCGGTCAACTCGTCCTCAAGGGGCTGGACCTGACCGTCACCTACCACGACCCCTGCGATCTGGGGCGCGGCAGCCGGGAGTACGAAGCCCCTCGCCGAATCATCGGCGCCATCCCGGGCGTTCAATTGGTCGAAATGTCTCACAATCGCGAGCATTGTCTGTGCTGCGGCGGCGGCGGCAACCTGGAGATGATTGACAGCCAACTGTCCGGCGAGATTGCCAAAGCGAAAATCGACGAGGTCGCAGCCACCGGCGCCAAGGCCGTCGTAACCGCCTGCCAGCAGTGTGTGCGCACCATGAACACTTATGTCCGCCGAAACAAACTGTCCATCGAAGTGCTGGACATCGTTCAACTCGTCGAAAAAGCCCTGCGCGATTGAGAACGTGCCGACAGGGCTTCCGTTGTCATGCCGCCGATAACGTTGCTAATCTCGGAGTAGTGGAGTAGCTGATAGTTGGAGTAATGGAACGATGCATTTTTTTTCACCACGCCACCCATTATTCCAGGCCGCAAGACTTGCAAAATCTTTCGGCAAAATTATTGGGTTATAGTTCCGAAAAACAGTTGAAGGGTCCTTATCAAGATGGAGTTATTTAACCTGGGAAAAATCCCCTGGGAAGAAACCCAGCTGATCTATCATTGCCTGGCCCTGCAGGGCAGAGAGGCGCTGTGCCTGGTCTCACCGGCCACGCCCTATGTCTGCATCGGGTATCATCAGGATTTAGAGCAGGAGGTTGACCTGGAATTTTGCCGAGCGCACCATATTCCGATCTTTCGGCGGGAAGTCGGCGGCGGGGCTGTCTTCCTGGACGGCAACCAGTTGTTCTTTCACCTGATTCTCAAGCGCGACAATCCCGTCGCTCCTAAACGAATCGATGCGTTTTATCAGAAATTTCTGAAACCCGTCATCGATGTTCACCACCGAATCGGAATCCCGGCGGAATACAAGCCGGTCAATGATCTGATTGTCCAAAACCGCAAGATTTCGGGAACCGGTGCCGGCGAAATCGGTGACAGCATTGTGTTTGTCGGCAACCTGATTCTGGATTTCGATTATGAAACCATGGCACGAGTGCTCAAAATTCCGGATGAAAAATTCCGCGATAAGGTTAAAAAGACCATCCAGGACAACTTGACCACCATTCGCCGGGAGCTGGGTGAGCAGGGTGCCGGCTCATGGAGTGAAGATACCTTGAACACGATGCTGGCCGGGGAATTCGAGAAGCTGTTGGGCCCGATGACCTCTGCGGGAAAAGACCGTCTGCCGGCCGATAGGATGCAGGCGTTGAAATTGACGATGATGGGCGATGATTGGCTTTACCGCCGGGGCAAACACGTCGACGGGCGGGTCGTGAAAGTCCGCTCGGGGCTTGAAGTGGTGCAGCGCATGCACAAGGCAGCCGGCGGTCTGATCAGAGCTGAATTTTTCTTTGAGGAAGGGCGATTTAAGCAAGTGGCCATATCGGGCGACTTTTTCTGTTTTCCAAAGGATACCGTCAGCCGCCTGGAGGCGGCCGTCGAAGGCTCACCGATCAAAGAGATCGCCGAGGTGGTCACCGATTTCTACCAGAAGGGTCACTTTGAGCTGCCGGGCATAGCGATAGATGACTGGATGCTGCTGTTTAAGACCTGATATCAGAAAATTTGTATTCAAGAAAAAGAGGCCGGAGAAGCCTTGGTTGAATTTGCCGCGGAAATGGACTATGAGGAATTAATCATTGGTTACAGAGATATAAGGTGCCGATTGCCATTTTTTAAACGTACAACTGACCACAAACTACTGACAACACACCTTAAGATTTTTGCTCAACTAGTAAAGCATAGAACTAAAAGCTGAAAACAACCTATAGAAGGTATTAACACGCTATGGCAAAAGTGATTGTACTCGGCGCCGGGGTTATGGGCAGTGCCTTTGCCCAGCTTCTGGCGGATACCGATAGCGAGGTCTGTCTGGTCGGCACCCATCTTGACCAGGATATCATTGACAGCGTGCTGGCGGACGGCACCCACCCCAAACTGAAAGTGAAGCTGCCGGAAAATGTCCGCGCTTTCTCCAGCAAACAACTGAAAGACATTGCGGACGAGCGCGTCGGACTGATCGTATTCGGCGTGAATTCAGCCGGTGTCGACTGGGCGGTGGAGCAGATCGGACCCCTTCTTAAAACGGCCGTTCCGATTGTGATGCTGACCAAAGGACTGACCGTGCGAGGCCATTCGATCCTAATTTTGCCTCAAGCCGTCGCAGAAGGCCTCTCCCGCCATGGGTTGAACGGGGTTCCGGTGGCCGCGGTCGGCGGACCCTGCATTGCGGGTGAACTGGCCGCCCGGCGCCAGAGCAGTGTCGTAATTGCATGCCCGGACACCGGTATGCTCGATTGGCTCTTAAAGCTCGTGGATGCCCCGTACTATCATGCCCGCGGGAGCGCCGATCTGATCGGAGTCGAGGTGTGTGCGGCCCTTAAAAACTTTTACACGCTGGCGGTCGGATTCGCCGCCGGTCAATTGGAGCAAAAGGGCCAGGCCCCCAACGGCGCCCTGATGCACAACCTTGCAGCCGGCCTGTTTACCCAAGCCCTGGCGGAAATGCACTATTTTGTCAGTTTTCTCGGCGGTCAAAGTGCCAGCGTGCTCGGTTTGGCAGGCGCCGGTGACCTGTACGTCACCTGTCAGGCCGGCCGCAACGGCCGCATGGGTAAACTGCTGGGTGCCGGCCTGCTTTACCGTGAGGCCAAGTCCAGCCACATGCCCGAGGATACCGTTGAGGGCGCGGAACTGGCCCTGGTGATCGGAGCGACCGTCAAGCGGTTGATTGATAGCGGAAAAATTGATGCAAACGCCGTTCCCCTGGCTGTCAGGATCGTGGAGGCCATCTGCGACAACCAACCGCTGCAAATCCCCTGGGATATGTTTTACCGATGATACGGCCGGCAAAAACCTAGTTTAATTCGGTGTTTTTTTTGATTGAATAGCGGGCTTAGAGGTTCATAGGTCCGCTTTTGTTTTGTGTCCCGGGGAAAACCAACCCAAAATGATCTAAACCCGAATAGGCCAGGTCCGGCGCGTTCAGGGAGTGAAAATTCGAAGACATACACTTGCAAACTTCCCAACAATGCCGTATGAAGAAGGCTATTTCTTTGCACCAACCGGGATCTAAACTGATTGGTTCCAGGTTTGGGGCTCCGCACTTTGAGCTTCCGACTTCGCTCTTCGAGCTACGACGGGACAAGTCGACCCCACAAGCAGGGTTCAAGCCCGCCCTGACGCGACAGGATGTTGATTTGAGAATTTTAACCCGGAACGTTGAACGCTGAACCGCTCAACCCGGGAGGGAGATATGTAAATGGAAAATTTGATTTATCTTGACAATGGCGCGACTTCCTATCCCAAACCTGAAGAAGTCTATACCTTCATGGATTCATTTTACCGCAGTTTCGGGGTCAACCCGGGACGCTCCGGCTACGATTTGTGCATGGAAACCGGCGCCCTGGTGGAAACAACCCGCAAAATGATGGCCGAGTTGTTTAACGGCGACGATCCCAACCGGCTCTGCTTTTCATACAACTCCACCGATGCCCTCAATCTGATCATTTTCGGAATGCTGAAACCCGGCGACCACGCCGTCACCACCATGCTCGAACACAACTCCGTGCTGCGGCCCCTTTATCATCAGAACAAACTCAACGGGGTCGAGGTCGATTATGTGCCCTTTGACGACAAGGGGTTTGTCGATCCGGATGAAATCAAACAAAAAATCAAGGCCAATACCCGTCTTGTCATCGTCAATCATGCCTCCAACGTGATCGGCACGCTTCAGCCGCTGGCGGCCATCGGGCGCATCTGCCGCGAGCACGGCGTCGCCTTTGCGATCGATGCCTCGCAGTCGGCCGGCAAAGTGCCGATTGACATCGAGCAGTCACACATCGATGTCGTTGCTTTTACCGGACACAAATCTTTGCTGGGGCCGACCGGCATCGGCGGCCTTTATGTCAGGGAGGGCATTGAAATTCGGCACACCCGTGCCGGGGGCACCGGCGTGCGGTCCGCCGCCCGCATGCACCTGGACGAATATCCCTACCGGCTCGAATACGGCACCGGCAATGTCCTGGGGATCGCCGGCCTGCATGCCGGCTTGAAGTGGATTCAGGCGCGCGGCCTCGATCAGATCCACCGGCATGAGATGGAGCTGGCCCGCATTCTCAGAGACGGCCTCAGACAGCTGGAGGGCGTGACCCTCCACTGTCAGGACGACCTGACCGATCACATCGCTGTGGTCAGCTTCAATATCGACGGAATGGAAGCCCTTGATACCGGCACCCTTTTGGATGGGGAATACGACATTGCCTGCCGCACCGGACTGCACTGCGCACCGCTTGTGCATGAGCAGCTGGGCACCGCTAAAATCGGCGGGACGGTTCGGATGGGCATCGGTCCTTTTAACACGGAGGACCACATCAAAACCGCCATCGAGGCTGTCGCAGAAATTATTGATTTTCAAAAGAAAAAGAAATAAGAGTTCCGGCAACCTGATCGCAGCCCGGAACAAAATCCATAATTAATCCGCTTCAAAGTCAAAATGAATATCGATATCCTGCATTTAATCGAAGGCGCCCGGCAGGCGCGCGGGCTGACAGTCATCATTGATGTGTTCCGGGCGTTTTCGACCGCCTGTTATGCCGTACGAAACGGTGCTGTTCACATCATTCCGGTGGGTGAGGTCGACCTGGCCTACAAACTCAAGCAAGAAAACCCGGACTTTGTTCTGATGGGGGAGCGCCAGGGCAAAATGCTTCCGGGATTTGATTACGGCAACTCGCCGACGGACATTCAGAACGTCGATTTTACCGGTAAAACCGTCATTCAGACCACCTCGGCCGGGACCCAGGGATTTGCCAATGCCAAAGACGCCGACGAGCTGATCACCGGAAGCTTCGTGAATGCCGAGGCCATCGTCTCTTACATCAAAAAGAAAACACCCGAGAAAGTTTCACTGGTTTGCATGGGTACCTGGGCCGTCAGACCCGCTGACGAGGATACGCTTTGCGCCGAATACATTGCCGACCGGCTGCGTCATAAAAAAATAGACCCCGGGAAAATCTACGCCCAACTGAAGGCTTCCAAGTCCGCCCGGATTTTTTTCGATCCGGAAGTCAACTGGGCTCCGGAATCAGACTTTGACCTTTGTTTAAATATCGGGCTCTGTGATTTTGTATTGAAGGCGGAAAAAATTATGGATGAGTTGCTTGCCTTGAAGCCGATCTATCCCTAAATTAAGCGCTTATAATTATATTTTTTTAAATAAGCCACGAAATAATACGAATATCCACGAATTGAATCTTTCATTCTAATTGCCCCTGCTTTTGACAATTGCTATTATTTATGGTTATGCGTGTCAATTTGCGGATTCAAAATTTCATTTAGGATATCACAATAGAAACGAGCATTCTTGCAGTCCTGACGGCAATCCTGGTGGGAGTCGCCAAGACCGGCGTCAGCGGAATGGCCATACTGGTCGTTCCCCTGATTGCCATGGTTTTTCCGGCCAAGGAATCGGTGGGCGCCTTGCTGCCAATGCTGATAGCCGGTGATATCTTTGCGGTTATCTATTACCGGCAGCATGCTCAGTGGGCAGCGTTGGTCAAACTGGTACCGGGTGTTGCGGCCGGGATGTTGATCGGCGCGACTTTGCTTGCCCGGCTGGATAATGAATCCATGCGAATTTTTCTGGGGGTTTTTGTGTTGCTTTTACTAGTTCTCGAAGGGATTACACGACACCTGAATTTAAAAGAATTTAAGCGAATGCGCACATTTGCCGTTCTGGTTGGCATCATGGCTGGTTTCGGAACGACGGTCGGCAACTCAGCCGGTCCCATCATGGGTATTTACTTAATAATGATGGGCCTTGACAAAAAACAACTCATGGGGACCGGAGCTTGGTTTTTTCTGATTGTGAATACATCAAAACTGCCGATCTTCATTTATCAGGAAATGATTGATGTTGATACGCTGAAATTTTTTACCTACATGTTGCCATTTGTTGTTTTAGGGACGTTTTTCGGTCGAAGGCTACTGACGGTTCTCTCACAGAAGATATTTGATTATCTGGTCTTATTTTTTGCAGCCTTCTCTTCGTTGTGGCTTCTATTGTTTTAAAATGTAATATTATTCAGGGCGGATTAATTAGGAAACCAAAGATGGCTGAATTCAAATTTTCCAATATCGAGCGGGAAATGGAAGTTTACGGCTATGACGCGGTCGTCAAAAGCCACTGCCGCATGTGCCACGGGGGCTGCGGAGTCCTGGTCTATACCCAAAACGCCAAGATCGCCAAAATCGCCGGCGACCCGGACTGCCCCATCAACCACGGCACCCTGTGCAGCAAGGGGCTCGCATCCACGCAGCTGGTCTATCATCCGGATCGGCTGACTCATCCGGTGCGCCGCATCGGTGCCAAGGGCAGCGGGAAATGGGAGCGGATTTCCTGGGATGAGGCCCTGGATGCCATCGCCGGACGAATTCTGGATTACAAGGAGCGGTTCGGGGCCGAATCGATCGTGATGGGTTATGGTACCGGCCGCGAGAACGAAGCCGTGATCTACCGTTTTGCCAACCTGCTGGGGACCCCCAATGTGCTGACGGCCGGGCATTTTTGCTACGGCCCCCGGATTGCCACCAGCATCATCACCTGCGGATCCAACCCGATCGTGGACTACGAAAACAACCCGAAGTGCATTATGGTGTGGGGCAACAACCTGACCATCAGCAACCCGGACTGCTACAAGGGCGAGCCTTTTTCCGCCAGCCTGAATGCCGGCGCCAAGCTGATTGCCGTCGATCCGCGGCTTACCCGCATTGCCGCCCGTGCAGATGTCTGGCTGCCGCTGCGACCCGGAACCGATACGGCCCTGGCGCTGGGCATGCTCAATGTGGTCGTCAATGAAAAACTTTATGATCAAGAGTTTGTCGGGGAACATGTTTACGGGTGGGAGCAGTTTGTCAAGCGGGTCAATGAATACCCGCTCGATAAGGTGGAAGAAATCACCTGGGTGCCCCAGGAGAAAATCCAACAGGCCGCCCGGCTGTTTGCCGTCACCAAACCCGCCGCCATCCAGTGGGGCGTGGCCATCGAACAGCAGATCAACTGTGCCGACAACAACCGGGCCCTGATGGCCCTGATGGGCATCACCGGCAACATCGATGTCCCCGGCGGCCAGGTGCTGTTCAACACCGCTAAAATCAGAAATGTGGGGCAATTCGGGGCTCACCGTATGCTGCCGCACGAGCAGGCCCTAAAGCGCTTGGGGGGCGACCGTTTTCGGTTGGCGGGCAATTTTGGCATCATCAATCCCAAGTGCGTCTGGGATGCCATCATAGAGGAAAAACCCTATGCGGTGAAGATGCTGTTTCTGATCAGCTCCAATCCGGTGCTAACCCGGGCTAACGCCAAAGCGGTCTACCGCGCCCTTGAAAAGGTCGAGTTCATGGCCGTGGCCGATTTTTTTCTGACGCCGACGGCCGAGCTGGCCGATATCGTTCTGCCGGCGGCCACCTGGCTCGAGATGGACTACATCGGAGATTTCTGGAAACGGCACGGCTATCTGCTGCCCCGGCGCAAGGTTGTTCAGATCGGCGAGTGCCGCTCAGACCATGAAATGCTCAACGACCTCGGCCACCGGGTCGGGCAGGGCGAACACTGGTGGGATACATTTGAAGGAGGGCTGGATTACATCCTGGAGCCCTTGGGAATCACCTGGCAGGATTTTAAGCAAAAGGATTACATCCGCGGGGAGGTCAAATACCAAAAGTACAAGGAACGAGGATTTTCGACACCCACCAAAAAATTTGAACTCTATTCGACCCTGCTGGAAAACTGGGGCTATGATCCGCTGCCGCAGTTTCGCGAGCCTCCTGAAAGCCCCGTCAGTTCACCGGAATTGTATCGGCTATATCCCTATATTCTGATCACCGGCCGCCGTCTGCCGGGCTTTTTCCATACCGAAAACCGGCAGCTGCCTTGGATGAGGGAGCTGCACCCGGATCCGGTGGTAGAAATTCATCCGGACACCGCCCAAAAGGAAGGCATTCGGCAGGGAGATTGGGTGATCATCGAATCACTCCGGGGCAAAGTGCGGCAGCGGGCGAAACTATTTGCCGGTATGGACCCACGGATTATTTCCGCCGAGCATGGCTGGTGGTTTCCGGAAAACAAGGGCCCCGGTCATGGCTGGGATGCCTCCAACATCAACATCCTGACCGACAACGCTTATGAAACCTGTGACCCGGCCATGGGGTCGACCAGTGTCCGGACTTTGTTGTGTAAGATTTATCCTGAATAGGGTCAATCATCCAAAATATGGACAATCACCAAACGGAAATACGAAGCACGAAATTCGAAATCCGAAACAACACCAAAATTCTAATTTTCAAATGTTCCAAACTTAAGGGGAATGAGTTGCCACCCATATTATTTCCTAAATGTTAGGATTTTTGGTAACTTCTCAATAAGTTCGTGCATCTTAACTGCTTCCCCCTTTGTAAAGGGGGATCGAGGGGGATTTTTCTAATACCGCCTGGATTTATTGAGAAGTTACGATTTTGTTTTTTGGAATTTGAATTTGTTTCGAATTTCGTGATTCGGATTTCGAATTTTCATCTCGCCGGTTCGTGATCGATGTATGGGAACAGGTTATGAAAAAATTTGCTTTAAGTATTGACAATGACCTCTGTTGGGGCTGCCGAACTTGTGAAGTGGCTTGCAAGCAGGAAAACCGCACGGCTGAAGGGGTCCGTTTGATTTCGGTTTTTGAAGACGGTCCGCCGCGGCGCGATGATCCGGCTGCATTTGTATTTCGGGTCAACCTGTGCCGCCACTGCGACGACCCCCCGTGCGTCGAGGCCTGTCCGGCAGAGGCCATCTTCAAACGGGAGGACGGCCTTGTCATCATGGATTACGATCTGTGTTCCGGGTGCCGGACCTGCATCGATGCATGCCCCTACGACGCCATTGCCTTTGATGAAGCCAAATGCATCGCGCAAAAGTGCAACCTGTGCCATCACCGGATAGAGCAGGGGCTTATCCCGGCCTGCGCGGATAATGTCTGCCTGGCGCATTGCATCCATTTTAAAAATTAGTTAGCCACGAATGAACACGAATAACCACGAATTATGGCCATAGGCGTAAGCAGGGTAATTTATAAAAATAATCTAAAGATGATGAAGAATGGTATCTTGATATGAAAAGATTAATTTGTATCGTCATAGTCCCTGTCATATTGGTTTTAGTGGTTTTACCTGCAACCGCTCAGGTCAATGGTTTGCATGAAATGACCATGGTGGTACCGGCCGAAAGTCTGGCAAAAGTCATCATACCCCTGCTGCCGTATAAAATAGATCTCGGCCAAAATTTTATAGGTTCTTTTTTTGTTCAATCCATTGAGAACATCAAAATCGAAAAGGACAGGATTTTATTTTCTTCGGTGATCAGCGGCAAGGATATCAAATACGCCACAAAAATCGGCAAACAGGTTATCAATTTCGTAGTGGGTAACGTGAATCTGCCCAATCAGTGGGATGTTTTTTTTAACTATGACAAAGAGAAAAAGATACTCTTTGTCAAACCGCTGGTCAAAGGCCCGGCAGATCGGAATGGATTCAGCCAGGGGGATGCACTGCTGAACACCTTGCTGGAAGCATTCAGCGGCATCGAATATCCGGTTGAGCTGAACAATCTAAGGCCGGTAACATCAGAAATCCACAACCAATTACTGACGCTCAATACGGACATCGCCGATGTTTACGGCGCTGACAACAAGCTGTTTATAAAACTGATTCCCACCGTTAAAATAGCTGGTTTAAAAGAGCAATAATCGTTGAGACAATGAATTAACTGCGAACATGATTTTTATGTGATATGAATCCTGATTCTTTTAAGACTCTTATGTCTTCGGCCAATTCGCTGCCCGTCGTTGACACGCATCACCATTTGTGGGATCTTAGCGTCAATTACTATCCATGGCTAACGGATCAGATTTCAACGCGGGTCTGCGGTGAGTATTCTGCCATCCGCAAAAATTATCTCCTGGAGGACTTTTTCAAAGATGCGGCCGATGTAAATCTGGTCAAGTCCGTCCATGTTCAGGCAGAACACGATCATGCCGATCCGGTGAGGGAAACTCGATGGCTTCAGATGCTGGCTGAATCATCCGGATCGATAGGCTTTTCCCATGGCATTATCGCCTACGCAGATCTCAGCCGTTCGGATGTGGAGGCCATGCTTGAAGCCCACGGCAACTACCCGAACGTTCGGGGCATCCGGCAGATGCTCCACGAGTGTATGTTGGAAACGGACAATCCCGGACCCTCGCTGCTTGAAAACTCGACGTGGCGCAGAAATATCCGCTTGTTGAAGAAGTACGGTTTCTCATTTGATTTGCAGGTATATCCTCAACAAATGGGCCAAGCGTGTAAGTTGGTGAAAGAAAATCCGGATCTGCAGTTTATCCTCTGCCACACCGGCCAGCCTTCCAGTCGTGATGACGAGAGCCTCAAAATCTGGCGAACCGGAATTCAAGCTTTGGCAGAATTGCAGAATGTGTGCATCAAGATCTCCGGGCTTGGCATGTTCGACCGCAACTGGACAGTTGACACCATCCGACCGTTTGTTCTGCAAGCCATTGATGTTTTCAGTCAAAAGCGCTGCATGTTTGGCAGCAATTTTCCGGTGGACGGGATGATGAGCAGTTATTCCCGACTCTGGGAAGCCTACAGCGAAATCACCTGCGGTTTTTCGGAAGATGAGCGTTATGCGCTTTTTTGCGGCAACGCCGAACGGGTTTATCGGATCTGAGATCCTGAAAATAATGTTTGGGCGATAGAAAGGATTCCGACGTGCATACGTATCGGATCGTCGTTTTACCGGGTGACGGCATCGGGCCGGAAGTCATGCGGGAGGCGCTCAAAGTTCTCGAGGGCGCACTTCCCAGCCATAATGGGCCGCGAATCGAATACAGCGAACATCCGCTTGGAGCAGCTTATTACCAGAAAACCGGAGAGATCCTGCCGGCGGAATTGATCGAAGAATGCAAGCAATCAGACGCGGTTCTGCTGGCCGCCATCGGCCTGCCGGATGTTCGGCTGCCGGACGGAACCGAGGTCCAGCCGCATCAGGTCGTCGGCCTGCGCAAGGCATTGGATCTGTACGCGGCAGTTCGTCCGATCAAGCTCTACCCGGGCGTGCCATCGGTTTTGAGAAACGTCGGTCCCGGTATCGATTTCATTATACTGCGGGAAAACACGGAGGGACTTTTCGCTTCCTTCGGCGGAGGCAGCGCAGCCCACGATCAGGCCGTCGCCGACACGATGCTGATCACCCGGAAGGGAACCGAGCGGGTTGTTGAGTTCGCCTTCCGCCTGGCGAAGCGCCGCAACGGGCGGCCGCTGGATGGCCGGCGTATGGTGACCTGCGTGGACAAAGCCAATGTGTTCCGCAGCCTCGCTTTTTTCCGCAAGATTTTCTACGAAGTGGCAAACCGTCATGCCGACATCGATGCCGAGACCTGTTACGTTGATGCCATGTCACTTTACTTGGTCCAAGCCCCGTGGAACTGCGATGTGCTCGTGATGGAGAACATATTCGGCGATATTCTATCGGATCTGGGCGCCGGTTTGGTTGGCGGTTTGGGGTTGGGACCTTCCGCGGAAATCGGCGATCGGTATGCCTTGTTCCAACCCTCCCATGGCAGCGCGCCGCAGATCGCCGGGTTGAATGCGGCCAATCCATTGGCAACTATCTTATCGGTATCCATGATGCTGGACTGGCTGGGCGAACGCAACGACGACGCTGATGCAATCATAGCCGCGCGCAGGATCGAAGCGGCTGTTGCCGAAATTCTCCGCACCGGCAAAGTGCTGACTCCCGACCTGGGCGGAAAAGCTACAACCGAACAGATCGGCGCTGCCGTATTAAAAGCCGTCGAATCCGGCAGTAACAACCCCAGTCTCTGAATTCCAACCTTCACTTTTTCTTGACAAATAAATTGCGCTCAAGATGCTCGAAAGAGAGATGCTTATCAAAACCAGGCCCAGGCGGGGTCACTATGTTCGTACCTTTACAAAAAGAGAAATCATCGACGTTTTGGAGCTGAGGGCGGCCTTGGAGGCATCAGGAGCAAGAAGGGCCGCCCGTAGTATCGCCGAAACACAAATGAAGACGCTCAGAGAATTCTTTAAGGATATTAATTTAGAAGGTGACCCGAAAGAATTGGCTGCCTATGCAAGGGCGGACCCGGGGGTTCCATGAGTTTATAATAAAGATTGCAGGCGGTGAGGTTTTCTCAAGTGTGTTCACTGGCGGTAGTTATAGGTTTCAAGGAGACATGCCATTTAAAACATGGTGGCCGTCCAATCGCGCATGCATTACATCTTTAAAAATGATGAAGGCATGTTCGGTGTCTTGGACGGTCCGATCGGGGATTATGTTGAAGCCAAACTGGCCGAGTCCAATTTTCACAATCTGGGTTGGTATAAGAATGGTTTTCGGAGTGTAACCAACAACAAGGAGCCCATCGAAAAGCTTGAAGATTTCAACGGACTCAAACTGCGCGTATTGGCAAGCCCCAGTGTGATGGCTTTTTTTAAAGAGGTCGGCGTCAATCCCATCCACATTGACTGGGCTGAATTGTTCGCAAGCGCAGCCGGCGCAATCAGCTGCGATTAGAGCTCTTGTTCCAACTTGGCATGCCGGCTTTTTGGGTCCCCCTCACGATTTGCGGCACAATACTGCTGACCCCACCCGTCGCTTTGGGGTTGTTTATTGCCTGCAATTTGGCTCAGACAACCATCGAAGAAGCCATGAGTGACGTCCGGTCTTTTTGGGCTTTAATTTTCGGCATGATTTTAATTATTGCCCTTTTCCCGGAATTTACCTTGTGGCTTCCCCAAATTATGGGATATATCAATTAAAGAATAAGAGCAGCATAAGGGAAATCGGCACTCGAATAATCTAAAATATCTCAAGGAGGTTTTCAATGGTCAAAAAAATAGGTTTCGTGCATACCGGAGTGGCGATCGCGGACATGTTTAAACCGATGATTGCCGAACGCTTGCCCGGAGTAGCGACATTTCACATCGTGGACGACAGCCTGATTCAGGATTTACTGCAGGAAGGGGAGTTTACACCTTCAATCCTGAAACGCTTATGCAACCAGATTGAGTTGGCCGAAGAAGCCGGCGCCGAGCTGATCATGGTTACATGCTCCAGCATAGCCCCCGGTGTCGATGTTGCCCGGAAAATGGTGCGTGTTCCGGTGATGAAAGTTGATGACCCGATGGCTGCCAAGGCAGTTTCCTTATCCGATAACATCGGGGTGATGGCAACCGCCAAAACGACCATAGGTCCCAGTGTCAACCTTATTAAAGAAAAAGCGGCCGAAGCCGGCAAGCAGGTAACAATCCATCAAATACTCAGCTCGGAAGCATTTGACTGTTTTTTACGGGGCGACATGCAAACCCACGATCGCATTGTTAAAGATGCCGCGCGGGAATTAAAAGGCAAGGTCGGTGTTATCGTGCTGGCCCAGGCGTCTATGGGCCATTTGGCGGAAGCGATTCAGGAGATTGCCGGTGTGCCGGTTCTCAAGAGCCCGCCGCTGGCCATGGACGCATTGGTGGAAAAGGTTAAGGCATCAGAATAATTTTTATACCAGGAAAAAGGACGGATCAGTGGACGCGATACTATCAATTAATACCCTGGCCTATGAGGGATACGATTTAACGATCGCCCTGCAGGAAATTGCAAACATCGGCGCCAGCCATGTTGAGTTGGGTTTTACGCGGGGCTTTGCCGAAGGATTGACGGAAGCACATTTCAGCGAGGCGTCCGCCCGGAAAATCAGCCGCCTATTAGCTGATCTGGGTTTATCTTCGATCGCGTTATCGGCCCATATCGACCTGACAACTGAAGATGCCGTTGATGAGCTTAAAAGAAGAATTGATTTTGGCAAAAGGCTGGGGGTCAAGATCGTCAACACCAAAGTCGGCGCGAAATCAGGCCGCCAACAATTTGAGAAAAATATTGAACCCATAGCAGACTATGCCGTGTCGATGAACATCATCATCGGGTTGGAAAATCCGGCTGAAGGGACGGACCAGATCATAGCCTCCGGTGAAACCGGCGCTGAAATTGTTAAGGCAATCGGCAGTGACTTTATAAAACTGAACTATGATTTCGGCAATGCATTCACCTATTCAAAAGGAACGGTTAACCCGGTCCAAGATTATAAGGAAGCCCTTCCCCATGCCTGCCACCTGCATTTAAAGGATCTGAAAAGAAGCAACAACGGCTGGGATTTTTCTCAAATCGGTGCCGGGGTTGTCGGCTATGACACCATCCTGAAGGAACTGGTCGAAGAAAAAAGATTACTTCCCTTGAGCATCGAACAGCTTTTTATTTATACCGCAACCAAAGACCTGATCGTCCAAAGGAAGGCCAAGGCCCCGCAGCTTTCTCAAATCAGCATGAGCCTCAAGGCCTCGCACGATTATGTCAAAAGTCTGATTTGCCAATGAAAAGAAAGATCATTTTACTTTTAGATCACTTTCGGAGCCTTCTGCAAAAGCAACTGCTCCGCTTCCCAGTTCCACAGGCCGTTATGGCGATCGCAGAGTTGCGCAAGTTCGGCGAACAGGGCGGAATTCCGACCTAACTTTGGAAGATCCTCCAAAGGTATGAGCGGCAGATCAAGGTGGGTGTAAATTAATTTTTTGCCCCCGCCCAATTGAGGAAGCCGCATGGTGGCATCCCTGGCCGCAGTCAGGCCGCCGATATGCGTAATCATGATGGCGGGATTCATTTTGCCGCATGCCATCAAGTCGAGCGCTTCCAGCGAGTCGGCGATGTTGCCCCCGCTGGTGCCGACCACATGGGTGCCGCCATAGTGAACCTTGTAGAAATTTATCTTGGCGCTCAAGTCCGGCGCAGTGGGTCCGGCGAAAAAGTTCATACAGCCGTCCGGGGCGAGAAGGCTGTCGGCCAGCTCGATTAACTCCGGCAGGGGCGCCAGCACGAACACATCATCGTAACCCAGCCCATGGCTGAGTTCCATCAGCCGGGCCGCCGGATTTGTCTCCCGCGCATTCAGATAATAAAGCGCAGTCCGGTTTTTCCCTGCTTCCCGGGGTTCAAGGATCCTGCCGGCGCGGTCCAATCGACCCTGATCAATGTCGGTTACCGCGATCAGGGACGGATTGACGGGGCCGTGCAGCAGGTAGTCCAGCAGCCCTAATCCCATGGGGCCGCAGCCGGCTAAAACGGCTGTTTGGCCGCCGCTGCGAATCCCCATTTGGTGCGCATAGGTGTCCATGTTCACATGATACTGGTTTTTGCAGCCGCCGATGATACAGCTCAGGGGTTCGCTCAAGGCGGCTTTGAAAAAAGCATCTTTGCCGAAATGCAGCACGCAGCCGGTTTCAATGACGGCGGCAGGGAACAAAACGTGGGTGCTGTCGCCGCCCAAAGTCGCAAACGAAAAACCGGGTCTCTTTAGGCTGGCGGTGGTGTCCAAAGCCGGCTGAATGGCAAATGCCTCGCCTTCCCGGTAGTGTTTTCGCCAGCGTTGACCGACCTTCAGCAGACGGCCGGCAAACTCATGGCCGACAATAATTGGATCTTCAGCGATGTCGGTCGGCACCCGCTTGTGTTCACGGCCTTGCTGTAGGAGCTTATAACTGGACATGCAGACCGTATCGCAGACCACTTCGGCCAAGATTTCGTCCTCCCGAGGATCCGGCAGCTGGAAAGATTCCAGGCGCACATCCATTTTACCGTAAAGACGAAGTGCAAGGGTTTTCATGAGTTGTAGCCTTTCAAACTTCCATATCGAGTCGATTTTGAATCGTACCCCCCGCCGAACCTGTTTGAATCAAAGCCAATATTGGTATCCAAAATAAAGCGAGATCAGTTGGCCCCGTGGGTGAAAATAACGACATTGTCTGATATTTAACGGTGCAATGGAGTGTCGGAGTATTGGATTTTTTCCATCATTCCAACACGCCCGAACTCTAGTACTTTATGGTTGCCGGAATCAGGCGGTCGCCTTGCGTCTGCGCAGGTAGATCAGCATGCCGACCATCAACGGAAATGCGGATATTAAATAAAGCCACTTGAAACCCGTCCTGTTGACCATCGACATTTTTCTGACGCTTTGCGGAATTTGATGGCCCTGCGGGTCCTCGAGCCAAATGGTCTGATGTTCTGTATCATTGTCTGCTGAAAATTCGGCTTTAAATCCCTCAAAGGCCGGCTGTTGATCAGGGTCGCGATCCGGAATATATGGCAATATTTCATATCCCAGCCGGGCGCCCGGCATCTGTTTGACCAGGTAGGCAGTCCGTTTAATCAGCTCCCGCTCGCCTTCTTTGCCGTGAACGGCCAACACTGTATCTAAAAGAGGCACGGTATGCACCCAGATCCAGCGCTGCGGATTGCCGCGGTTTTGTGGATCCAGCAATTTGTTGTAGAGCAGCTCGTTATATTCGTCTTCCATAAAGGCTCGAAAATAGAGTGTATTGTTGCCGGAGCCATAGATAATCTCCAAAGGATCATTGGAGGATTCCCGTTTTGTCCATCGATTTCCAGGGATAATTTCGTAGCCGACGCCGTCCACCCGGCGTCGTGAAAAAGCCACTAACTTCTTCTCACTGCCTTCAACGATGGTTCCGTCCGGCGCTCTGAAGCGGATCCGGTAGTTGCCGGCAGCTAAATTGACGACATGGTCAGACTGCAGCCCCGTCAGATCAAACGGCAGCCTATCCGGCTGCACCGGTTGGCGGGGCATGTTCGCCTGGATTTGTTCCGGGTTTAAGGTCTCGCCGAGCGCCTTTCGTTTTTCAAGTTGTTGGGCGTATTCCATTAACCGGGTTCGATAATCAAGCATCTGCCGACTGTAGGCGCCCATTTTATTGTAAAAATCATTCAAGGTTTCCTCATGTTCTTTAAAAAGCGCATAGGCGTCCTTGCCCGCATGCAGCTGCGCCGTCTCTCCCATGATGCCGCTTGGGTAAAAGAACACAAATTCCGATTTGCCGATCTCCCGGATTTTCTTTTGGCCGCTGAATATCTCCAGTGTTCCGTCCAACTGCTCGTTGAGCTGTTTGAACGCCGCGACGAACTTGCCGGTCAGCGGCCAGAAATAAACCAAAGTCACGCGCGGCGAGACCACATTCGGAGTGTCGGCCAACAAGTAAATCGTATCTTCACTGCGGGGAATAAATGTCTCAGGATAGCCTTTGCCGTCAAACGGCCTTAAGTGGTAGACAAATTGCTCTTCGTATTTGGGCATGTCCGCCCAAACACGGCCTTGCAAAACCAACAGCAGCAAACCTATAGCCATCCCTGCCGACGACAGCCAACGTTTCATGCCTGAACTCCTTTTTTGCGCAGCATCGCGACCGCAGCGACCAGAAAAAACAAAGAATACAGGAGCGCAAACAAAATGCTGCCTAGATAGAGCTGGTCGTTGCCGATAACAATGGCCTGAACGCCTTTATTGAGCGGTGAAAACGGCGTTATCCATTCAAGGCCCGCATTCATCCCATTGAGTGTCATTCTTAAGTATTGGGCCACCGGGGTTAAAGCGCTCTCATTCAAACGCAGTAAAATGCCGTTGGCCAATTGGACCGACAAAAATGCACCCAATAGTGCGACCATCCAGATAACGGAGTTTCGCATTTTAGATGTTGCAGTGGAAACCAAAAGGCTGAAGGTGATGATGCAGGATGCCGAAAAAACGGACAAAACGATGCCTTTTACCAGACTCCATGAAAGCGCCAGATTTGTGAGAATCGATACAAAAATAAAATACGGAATCAATAATCCGATTAAAAACAAAAATATAGTCATGTCGGCCAAATACTTTGACAACAGATAGGAAGCGTTGCTGACCGGACCGTAAAAGAGCACTTCAAGGGTCCCCCGGTCTTTTTCTCTTGATATGGATACGGCGGAGATTATAGCGAGGTAAAACGAGACGACCACCAGAGAAATATACAAGGGAAAGTTCAGCGGATCCGATGCGATCAGGATATTGTTGGCTCCCAGTCCGCTTAAGTAATTATTCAACGCCACGGAGGATGCCAAAAAAGAAACGGCGGCAGCCACATAAGGCCCCCAGCTCTTAATGGCGGCCGAAAGGTCTCTTTTCACCAACGCTTTGACCGTACTTCTGGGCAGAAATGGCGGGATGCTCATTGCAGGACCTATTGAGAAAATTCTATTTCATTATTCGTAAATGTAAATGTACCCTGGGATGTGAAGAGGGTCGCCTCAAGCATGCCGATCTGGTCGTGCCCGGGGCGAAGCTTCATTTTATCCCAGGGAATAATGCCCTTATAGCGGGCCAGCGAATCCTCCTTGTCCCAGAAAAGATTCAGCGGGCCTTTAAATAATTGCGTGCCTTTGGTATAGTGCGGTTCGACCCCTTCCCGCAGATAAAGCGCCGCTTCCAACCGGCATTCAATGGCCGGATGATTGGTGATGGCCACGCCGTCGCTGTCAGTCAGACGGATTTCGATCCGCAGCCCTTTTTCCAAGGCTACGCCAAATGCCAAAATACCTTTCAGGCCGGGGATGCCGGAGCCTTTCATGGTCAGGTGAAGGATATTTTGGCCCGATCTGACGGTGACCGGTTTTGTAAAATCCAAATAATTCGGTGCGCTGACTTTCAGAGTATAATCGCCGGGGGAAATTTTGCTCAGCCTGAAATCAGTGCTGCTGAATGTGTACGTGGATCGGCCATCCACGACGATGGCGGCATGCCAGACCGGTCCCTGGCTCATCTCGTCTACGAGCGTGCCTTCAACGACACCCCAGCGCACCTGCTTGAAAAAAAACCAGCCCGTCGTCGCAGCTGCTGCCAGAAACAAGACGGCCGCTATGGATATCCACCGCTTTGATTTTTTCATCGTTTCACTTCGTCGTGTCGGCCAATAGAGATATGTTTTCTGATGTAATCTTCATAAAGGCTTCCTCAAGCGACATTTCCTTGGCATTGATTCCCAGAACGACGCCGCCTTTTTCCGTGAGCATTCTTGAAATCTCGGCCCGGTGATCTCGATCCGACCTGACCTGAAGGTCAAGCACGTTTCCATCCTGGCGGACGAGTCGGACAAAACTCAGGCCGGCCAGAGACTCCACAATTCCCGGTTTGATTTCGAGCAGTTCAACGGTCAGTTCAGTGGCATCCACCAAGCGTTTTTTCAGCTCCTCCATGGACGCTTCAGCCAGCAGGGTGCCCTGGTTGATGATGCCGACTTTGTGGCAAAGTTTTTCCACTTCAGACAGCAAATGCGAGGAAATAAATACCGTTTTGCCCCTTTGATTGGCCGCGAAAATGAGATCTCTGATCTGTTTGACACCTTTTGGATCAAGGCCCAAAATCGGTTCATCCAGAATGAAGAGGTCCGGATCGTGCAGGAAAGCCCTGGCAAAGCCGACTTTTTGCTGCATTCCGTGAGAAAACAATCCCAGCCGTTTGTGCTTGACTTCACCGAGATCCAACTGCTCGAGCAGCGCGTCGATTCGTTTGGTTTTATTGGACACGCAGTAAAGCTCGCCGAAAAAATCGAGATATTCACCGGCGGTCATATCCCTGTAGATATATTGCTTTTCAGAGACAACGCCGATTTTTCGTTTGAGATCCAAAGCGGCCCGGTCCAATTCCCGGCCGAAAATTGAAACTTTTCCGGCGGTCGGCTTGACGATATCCAGCAAAATCTTAATGGTGGTCGTTTTGCCGGCGCCGTTGGGCCCCAGGAACCCGTAAATTTCCCCCGGTGCCACCGTCAGACGCAGGTTGTCGAGTGCTTTAAACGCGCCGTACTGTTTGGTAAGATTTTCTAATTTTATGATGGCCGTCTGTTTCACGTTGACCCGTTCCGTCTCGTTTTGATCAGTTTAGGCTCCTATCCATTAGAATCCATTCCTCAGATTTTACGTTGCTGTATTTATGAAACTATGCACCTGAGTTCCAAGGGGCCGGTTTTCTTTCATTTGCATCGATCCGCAAAAGCCTTGACTGCGCCGAAGGCGGTGGCTACCGCAAGACCCGTGCCGCATTTCATGCGCGTCCAGTCCTGATGTGCCAGGATTGATCCCGCCGCATGCAGTTTTTCAAAAGCGGGACGGCCCGCAGCGTTCAACGGGCGAAATGATCGGTCGACCTCTAGACCGGCCCGGTTGGCAGGGTGACCCTGGGGGTCGAAAAATTTCATGCGATGCCACTGCCTGCGCACCTGCGGTTGGAATACCGGCAGATTAAAGAGGGGCTCACGGATCCCAAGATAGTCGGCCTGCAGGCCGTTTCCCAGAAACCGGCCGGTGGCCAGGATAATCCCCCGCGATCTGACTATTTGCTCGGCCCACCCTCCACCGACTTCCAGCCGAAAGCCGCCGGCTGGTTGGGGTTTTACCGCCAGTACGTGATGCGCCAGGAACTGGCGCACCCCTTGGCGGGGAAGCTGCCGGCTGAAAGCCTCAAGCAGCCTCAGCCCGGGAACTGAAGGCGGACCGGTGGGAATTTCGAATACGGCCGCGCCGAGCTGATTTTCCAGGTCCGCAACGACCCGATCGGCTTCCTCTAATCCCAGAATCGCCGGAAAGCCGACGGCTTGGGCGTCCCTGATATGAGGTCGAATGGCCCGGGCCAGGGCAGCTAAATTTTCAGGCCGTGCGATGGTCCTGGCGCTGATTTCACCGGTTATAATCTCGCGGCCGGCGTGATCCCCCGGAAAAGGCAGTTGAATGGTGCGCAGGTTCGGCCACCGGTTTTGACAGACTGCCGCGATTTGACGGGCGCTGAATTCCCTCAAACCCTGAAAATCAACGAGCAGACAAGGGTGCCTGTTTTCAAGCGCTGCCACGCCCGGCCACATGGTTTGCGGGATTTTGAATGTTTTTTTGACCGTGCCCGCGGCGGTGATCAATTCGGCATTCAACCCGTCTTGGCTGCGATAGCAAAGGCCGGCTGTTTTCAACAGCGACTCCAGTTCGGTCAGTGCTGTCTGTATACCATCTTTTGTCACCTTTGCATAGGGATGCCGGGGGATTTCCCGGACGACCGCCTCGATGCAGGCCCAGGGGTCCTCCCACGTTTTGCCTGCGGCCACCGGATGCACCGCCATGAGATCGAACAAACCGCTGGCATAGGAAAATCCCAACGGCCGGCCGATTTGAACAACTTCCAAACCTCGCTTGGCGGCAAACAGGGCGGCCGCCATCCCGGCCATTCCAGCCCCGATAACGGCCAATTCACAATCAATGGTGTTCAAACCGGACTTTCTCCGGGTTGCAGTTCAAGACCAAAAAGTCCGCAATGCAGCGCCTCTGCCAGTTCCGCCTGCTGAAGCTGGGCGCCCCACAAAATGGGGCGCTGGCCTTTCCAGCGATGCTGTAAAAAGGTCTTGAGGTCGGTTAACCCCTCATCCCCGGCGACCTTATTCATATTGTAAAAGTGGGCCAGAGCTCGTATCCCACAAAAGGTTCCCTGGCAGGCCCCTCGGCCCAGCCGGCTGTGATGAAGCAGTGTCATCAATTTCGGCCCGTCTGTCTGGCCGGCGATGGAGCGGATGATATCATTGACCGCACTTTGGGGGACCAGCTCGCACTCGCACATGATAAGATCCCCGGGGTCATTTTTCTGCAGCCATTGTTTGGGCGCAAACGCCGGTTCGGTCCAGCGGCAAACCGGACTGGAGGGCAGCGGCGCGGTGCGGGTGACACAGGCAGTAGAAATGCCCAAACGTTGACAGACCAGGTCAGCGGTTTTCTCGGCCATCAACCGGTAAGTGGTCAGCTTGCCGCCGGTGATGCTGATAAAATTTTCTACGCCGTCCGCGCTGTGATCGATCAGAGCCATATCCCGGCTCAAGGCCCGGTCATCGCCCCCGGCCAAACCGATCAACGGCCGCACGCCGGCATAGGCGCGAATATACCGCGTCTGTTCCAGGACCGGCAGCAAAGCCGCGCCCTGGCCGATGATGTGATCGACTTCCGCTACGGTCGGATAGCATTCGTCGGGGGAGTCAATCGACATGGACGAAGTGCCGAATATTGAGACGGTGCCGCCTGGGATCAGTGCGTCGCCGTCCGAGGGCGGTCGCAGACGCATGACGACCCCTTGGCAGATGCGGTGATGGGTAATGATCAGGGTGCCCTTGGAGAAAACGAGGTTGATCCTGGCACCCGCTAAGGCTGCGACTTGCCTCGCCCAGGCACCGGCGGCGTTCACCACCATTTCGGTTTCGACCACGGTCTGCTCTCCGGAGCGGGTGTCAAGCAAGTGGGCGGCTTCGATGCGCTTGTTTTTCTGTTTGAACTCGACGACTTTTTTCCCGCGCAGCAGCATCGTGCCGAGTTCGACAGCGTGTTGGATGTTTTCGCAGGAAAGTCGAAAGGGATCGATCGCGGCTTCAGGCACGGCATATGCTGCAATAATTTTTTCTGCCAGGTTCGGCTCCCGCCGGTGGGCTTCTTCCGGGGTGACGGCTTGTACCGGTATGCCGCTGCGCCGGCAGAGCTGCGGGAAATCAGCGGCATACTTTTCGTCGTCGCCCTGAACAGCAACCCACAGACCGCCTGTTTCCTCGATGCATTGCGGCGCCACCTTTTTCAGAATCAGGCTTTCCTCCCAGCATTCTTTAGCAGTCGCCGGGTCCTTGGCGACGTAGCGGGCACCGCTGTGCAAGTATCCGTGATTGGCGCCCGAGGCTCCGGCATTGATGTCGGATTTTTCGCATAGAATACATCGGACACCGCGCAGGGCCAGGTCCCGCGCCAGTCCCGTGCCGGTTGCTCCGCCGCCGATGATCAGAACCTGGGTTTTCAACTAAGTCCTCTTATCCGCAGATGCGGTTTTGATTAACGTGTATCTATTTTAATTTATGATAAAAAAATATGTTGCACGATTGATTCGCAAAATCGAGTGCCTATTAAAAGCCTAATCATTGGGAAATGTCAATATTTATCGAGCCAAATTGAAAATTCAGTTACCGGCAAAAAAATGTAAACAATTAAAATTATAAATAATATGTTGGAAAAAAAATTTTATTTATTTTTTTTCTTGACAAAAAAACTTTTTTAATTGAAAAGTAGCTTAATTCCCCATATCCCCAAAGAGAAATGGCAAGCAGACGTGGCCCCTGACCTCACAAGTCAAAAAAAATTAAAAAACCAAGGGCTTAGCTTTGAATAAAAGATCCACCCTAACAAGCCGGCATTCAATCGGGCGACTCAAAGTTGCCAACGAGGCAGTCATCCCGGATTGTCTGGCCAGGATCAAGGCCTATTTGCGTTCTCTGAATGCCGCCGAAAAAAAGGTGGCTAAATACATCCTGGACAGTCCCGACGATGTTCTGAATATGACCATTTCCGAGCTGGCGGCCGAAAGTTCCGTCAGTGAAAGCACGGTTTTCAAGCTGTGCCGCACCCTGGACTTCAACGGTTTCCGCGATTTCAAGATTACATTGGCCCGCCAGTATCAGGGCCCCGACTCCTTTTCCATCTCCGACGAGCCGATCAAAAGAACGGATTCCGCCGCCAGCATCGCCCACAAGGCCTTTCAATTTTCAATCGACGCGCTGAACAACAGTTTGAAGACGTTGGATTATGCTGAATTCGAACGGGCCTGCACGGCTTTGAAAAAGGCTCAAAAGGTCCTGGTGATCTCGATCGGGATCTCCCGCACCACCTCGGTCTTTGCGGCCGACAAATTTTCCTTTTTCGGCATCGATGCCGCCGCCGCAACGGATGCTCACGTTCAGGCCATGCGCGCGTCGCTGCTGTCTGCCAGGGATGTTTTATTCGCCTTCTCCCGGTCGGGTGATACCCGGGACATTATTGAAACCGTTAAAATCGCCAAGGACAAAGGCGCGACCATCATCGGGGTTACCAACAATCCGCGTTCCTATTTTGCCAAACTGCTGGATATCCAACTGCTGGTGGAATCCAAAGACGCCAAATTCCGGTGGGATGTCCTGGCTTCCCGGATCGAACATTTTTGCGTGGTCGACGCCATCTACATGATGCTGGCTGCCCGGAGCCCCAAACGCGCCTCCGCTTACTTTGAAAATATCCAACACGCGGCTGCGATCAAACAGTTCTAAGCTTGTCGGGCGGTTTTGTTCATTTAACGGATGATCGGGATGGCGACCGCCCGGCCGATCGAAACCTCAGCCGATTCACCTTAACCAGGGAAAGGAAGGCCATGGAAAAACGGTATATCATGGCGTTTGACCAGGGAACCACCGGATGCAGGGTCCTGATTATCGACCCAAACGGAGAAATCAAAGGCAACGCTTACCAGGAAATCAGCCAAATATATCCCCAGCCCGGCTGGGTCGAACATGATCCGGTCCAGATTTGGGAGACCTCGATGCGCTGTGCCGAAGAGGTGTTTGCCAAATCGGGGATCCGCCCGTCTGAGATAGCGGGAATCGGCATTACCAATCAGCGCGAAACAACTGTTTTGTGGGATCGGACCACGGGCCAGCCCCTTCACAACGCCATTGTGTGGCAGTGCCGCCGATCAGCTCCCATCTGTGAAGAACTAAAAAACATGGGCCTGGCGGATGAAGTTCGGCAGCGCACCGGGCTTGTGATCGATCCCTACTTTTCGGCGACCAAAATGATGTGGCTGCGGGACAACGTGGCGCAGATCAAGGAAAAAATGGCAGGAAACCAGGTCGCTGCCGGCTGTGTCGATTCGTGGCTGATCTGGAATTTGAGCGGCGGAAAATCCCATGTCACCGACTTTTCCAACGCCTCGCGCACCATGCTTTTTAATGTGAACAGCCTGCAGTGGGATGAATTTCTGCTTGAAAAGATGGGAATTCCCTTAAATATGATGCCTGAAGCCAAACCTTCCAGCGGCTTTTTCGGCTATACCGACGAGGCCGTATTTTTTGGCGAGCGCGTGCCGATCACCGGAGTTGCCGGAGATCAACAGGCAGCGCTGTTCGGACAAACCTGCTTCAAGCCGGGCATGATCAAAAACACCTACGGGACCTCGCTGGTTGCCGTCCTGAATATCGGCGACACCTTTGCCCTTTCCAAAAATCAACTCATTACCGATCTGGCCTGGGTGGTCGACAACCAGGTCACCTATGCGCTGGAAGGGGTTATTTTCACCGGCGGCGCCGTGGTGCAGTGGCTGCGCGACGGCTTGAAAATAATCGAGCGTACCGCGGATGCCGGCCCCATGGCCGAATCGGTTGCCGACACCGGCGGGGTGTACCTGGTTCCGGCTTTCAGCGGGCTTTGCTGCCCTTACTGGGATCCGTACGCGCGCGGGACGATTGTGGGCATTACCAGCGGCACCTCGCGCGAGCATTTAGCCCGGGCCGGGCTGGAATCCATCGCTTACCAGTCGCGCGATGTTATTGATGCCATGATCAGTGATTCGGGTAAAAAGCTTGATTCCCTGCGGGTTGACGGCGGTGCAACAGCCAATGAATTTCTCATGCAGTTTCAGGCCGATTTGTTGGGAATACCGCTTGAAAAGCCGGTAGTAACCGAAATGACCGCTTTTGGAGCGGCCTACCTGGCGGGATTGGCGGTGGGCCTGTGGCAGTCGCAGGAGGAAATTTCGCAGCAGTGGAAAATTGCCAAGGTATTTGAACCGCGCATGTCCGAGGATCAGCGCGAAGGACTTTACGCCGGCTGGAAAAATGCCGTGACACGATCCTTCGACTGGGCCAAATGCGTCTACAGCCCAACACCGTAAACCAATGCTCGTATGAAAGGGGGTGATCCGCAACCCAATCAGTTACCCGTTTTGGAGCGCAGGTTTTTTCGTAACCAGGTCGTCTATCAGAAAGGAGGCGCATTCATGAAAGCTATCAAGTTTATAATCATCGCCGTTGTCGTGGCCTTTGTGGCGATTGCTGTCGCAGCATCCGCCGACATGGCCCCATTTCCGTGTGCCAAGGATTATCTGACACCCAAAGTGGTCTCGCCGATCATTTTGCGGGCCGGAACGATGCCCGATTGTTATCTGTTTCCGAACGATTGGGTCAAAAAACAAGATTGGGATGCTATCCGCAAAAAATATGCCGGCACCAAGCTGGATATTATTTTCGAAGGCACCGACATCGGGGCACCCCTCATGACTAAGGAACAATTCGAAAAGATGTCCGGCATGAAGCTTATCTTTACCGGTGTTCCCAACCAGGTGCAAATGCAGAAACTGCTGGTGTCTTTTGCCACCGGGTCGGCTGCTTTTGATGTTACGGTGGTTCTCACACCGAACCTGCCGGTATTTATCAGATTTTTAGAGCCGCTGGATGATCTGATCAAGAAATGGGGCTACGATTTCAATGACTTTTTTCCCCATTTTCAGAGCCTGATGACCGACACCCCGCTGGTTCCGGGCGGCAAGGTCTATGGCCTTCCCAACGATTATGACCAGCATTTTTGGCACTCCCGCAAAAAGTTTCTGGATGAAATTGGTGCCAGCGGGCCCCCCAAGACCTGGGATGAGGTGGTCGAATACAGCAAAAAGCTCAAGAGCATACTTCCCGACGGGATCTTTCCGACCGGCTTTATGATGAGCCGTGACCTGTTTGCCTGGGAAAGCTTCTGGGATAATGCCGCCCCCAACGGCGCCAATTATTTTAGACCGGGAACCTGGGAACCGGATATGGCCAGCCCGGAAGCGATCAAAGCCGCCAATTTTCAGCGCGAAATGCTCGTCAACGGCTACACGGCGCCCGGCTCGACGACCTGGGATTATGCCAGGCAATTGGAGGCCTGGAACAACGGCAAACTGGCTATGTGCATCCAGTATCCGATTCAGGAATCCTATAATCCCCAGATGTCCAAAATTGCCGATGAGGAGCGCTACCACAGCGTGATGCCCAGGGGGACCGGGCCCAATGGACGGACCGCAACCCATGGGACCTTCACCAATGTGGCGCTGGCTTTAAACAAGATGTCCAAGAAGAAAGACGCTGCCTTCATCTGGATGGCCTTTAACAACAGTACCGAGGTGCAGTACATTTACACCGTTACCGGTACCGGCATTGATTACGGCCGCAAAAGCATCTTCGCCAACAAAACGGCCAATGAGTTCTACCCCAATGCCCAGGCATCCTATGAGAGCATTCCTTACATCTACAATGATATCCAAATCGCTCCGGGCCCCGAGATCTTCGAGGTCATGATCCCGGCCATTCACGATGTTTGGACCGGCAAGGGTAAAGCCGAGGACATCCTGCCCAAGGCGAATGCTCAGGTACGCGAGATTATGGAAAAATATGGGTACTTGGACAGCAAACCGCCGGTGCCGGCGCCCAAATCATTCTGGAACTGGGATCTGTATCCTGAATATCACAAGATGAAGTGGGAAAACGGCGTCGGGATGTGATCTATTTCCAAATGGTGTTTCACGGGGCAGGGGGCATTCCCCTGCCTCTCCCTAAAATTGATGCTGCGCTGAACAGCGGCTGAAAGAAGCGCAGCGACAGATAGAAAAATCAAGATCGATTCGATTTTCCTGCAAGTGCTGGCAGCAACCCAGCACCCGGGCAGGCATGATTTTTAAGGAGGCGCGAATGGGCGTAGACAATGCGGCCCTTAACCCGGTTTCGATTTCCGCCGTTGCGGATGCCCCGGTGGTAACGGTAAAAAAAAGCAGAGGCTATCTGCTCATTTGGCCGGCCTTTTTATATCTGCTGGCCTTTCTGATTGTCTATCCTTTCGGATACAATGTCTACCAGAGCTTTTTCCAGTATTCCATGCTGACCGATACTTCCCTTTTTGTGGGGTTGAAAAATTACATCGGCCTTTTCACCAGTATGGAATACCTCAACAGCATCTGGGTCGCACTGATTGTGGCGTTTTTCAGCCTGACGATCGAGACCCTGCTGGGATTATCGATCGCCCTGGTGCTGAACCAAAATTTCAAGGGCAAGGTACTCGCCCGAACCTTGCTGATTCTGCCCCTGGGTACAATTCCGGTCATCAACGGTTACCTGTTTAATATCCTCTTTTTCCCCGATGCCAGTGTCGTTGACCATATTTTCAACGTCCTCGGTTTTGTTCAGGGGCCGATCAACTGGCTGCAGGATCCGATCAAAGCGCGCATCGTCATTATTGCGATGGATGTCTGGCAGTGGACCTCTTTCATGATCATCATGATTATAGCCGGCCTGTCATCGATTCCTGAATCATACTACGAACTGGCCCAGCTCGATAATATGTCGAGCTGGAAAACGTTTTGGCGAATCACGCTGCCCAAAATCAAATTTCCGCTGGCCCTGGCGATGCTGATCCGGGCCATGGATCTGCTGAAATTTTTTGACGGGGTGTATGCCCTCACCAAGGGCGGGCCCCAGAGCGCCACCGAGACGGTCAGCTATTATATCTACCGCATTGGTTTCAAGGCCTTCAATGTCGGCTATGCCTCAGCCGGCTCAATTATTGTGTGGGCGATTATCTGGGTGATGTCTTTTATTGTGATTTCAAAAGTGTTCAGCGCCAAAGAAAAAGCAGCTTAGGAGAGGTTCAATGAAAAAAGTTCAACGGGAAAGCTGGGGATACAAGCTTTTCAGGCTTGTATTTCTCCTTTTTTTTATTGCGGTGTTTTTACTGCCCATTTGGTGGATGATCAAGACATCGGTCATTGCCAGAACCGATACCGTTTTATATCCGCCGCATTACCTGCCCAACGGCCTCGAATTTGACGGGTATATTCGGATCTGGAACGATCAGGGGTTGCCTTACCTTTATTTCAACACCATCCGCATCAATATCATGGCCGCCGTTCTGGCATTATTGCTCGGCGTCCCGGCGGCCTATGCCGCCAGCCGGTACGAGTTTTGGGGCAAGGAGGGCGGATTCATGTTTACGATCCTGAGCACCCGCTTCCTGCCGCCGGCTACCGCCCTGGTGCCGCTTTTCTTTTTGTATAAATATTTGGGTTTGGTAGATAGTATCTGGGGGTTGGTGGTGGCCTATGCCGGCTTAAACTTGCCGATAGTCGTGTGGGTCATGCGCTCATTTATAGATGAAATTCCGATGGCCATGGAGGAAAGCTATATGCTGGACGGCCACTCGCGTGTGACCGCCTTTTTTAAAATCATTTTACCGCTGAGTGCGCCCGGCATCGCAGCGATGTTCATGATCTGCAATTTTCTGACCTGGGGCGAGTTCCTGCTGGCGGCGGTGCTGACCACCACCATTCCCAACCAGACGCTGCCGATCGGTGCCGCCCAGTTGGAAGGCGATATCGGCATTCTCTGGCAGCAGATCACTGCAATCGGCGTGTTGGGGGCGATTCCCATTACCTTGATCATCATATTTTTCCAACGCTATCTGGTCCGTGGATTTTCGTTTGGAATTTTGAAATAGCGATAAAATTTGGAGGTATCAATGCCTGAGGTCATTTTAGACCGCATCAGCAAAACCATTCACAAGAAAAAAGTGCTCGACGATATTTCGCTGCGAGTTGAAGAGGGTTCCTTTGTGTGTCTGCTGGGTCCGGCCGGCGGCGGCAAAACAACGCTGCTGAAGATCATTGCCGGCCTTGAGATGCCCTCGGCCGGGGCCGTTTATTTCGATCAGGAAAACGTAACTACCCGCGAACCCTACAAAAGGGATGTGAGCATGGTTTTTCAAGATTTTGCGCTCTATCCCCACATGTCGGTCTTCAAGAACATTGCCAGCCCCCTGAGAGCCAAAAAGCTGCCGAAATCGGATATTGAAAAAAAAGTCGGTGACGTCGCAAAATTCTTAAAGATAGAAGGGCTTTTGAGCAGAAAAATCAACCAGCTCAGCGGTGGTGAAATGCAGCGGGTGGCAATCGGCCGGGCCCTTGCCAAAGATGCCAAGATCGTGCTTTTCGACGAAATTTTTGTCAATCTGGATTACAAGCTGCGCGAGGAGATGCGGATTGAATTCAAGGAACTGGTGGATAAGCTCAGCATTACGACAATCTTCTCTTCACCGGACCCGGAAGACGGCCTCTCATTGGCGGACAAAGTGGCCATCGTTGATCAGGGCAAGATCCTGCAGTTTGACACGCGCGATGTTGTCTACAATTCTCCGGTCAACGTCTTTACAGGGGAATATTTCGGCTACCCCGAAATGAATCTGATCGGCTGTGCCATAGCCGGCCAAAACGGTGATCTTCACATCAGCACGGATTCTTTCCAGATCCCGCTTAAGAAGATTTTTGCGGGAAAAACCATAGCTCCCGGCAGCTATATTATCGGCTTGCGGCCGGAACATATCAGCATCTCGGAAACCAAGCCGGCTGACGGCATCTTCATTGCCGGCCAGATGCTGCTGACCGAAGTGATCGGCTCGGATACCATCGTGCACATTGATTTGGGAAAAAACACGATCGAGTCGTTCATGCCCGGGATCTATCGCAACGTGTCCGACAAGCAAATCTATATCAGCTTCAATCCGGGAGCCGCTTATCTTTTTGAGCAGGATTCCGGTTCCTTTGTCGCAAGAGGTTCTAATGGCTAAAATCATCTTGGAGAACGTGAGAAAAGTCTATAACGGCAGCGTTGTAGCGGTGGATGATATGAATCTGGAGATTCCCGACGGGAAAATTGTATCACTGCTGGGGCCGTCGGGATGCGGCAAGACCACCACCATGCGGCTGATAGCCGGTTTCGAGGATGTGGACGAGGGCCGGATTTTGATTGACGGCCGGGATGTGACCACCTGGCCCCCAAATCGCAGAAACCTGTCGATGGTTTTCCAGTTCCCCGTCGTTTACGACACCATGACCATTTATGACAATATGGCAATGCCGCTGCGCAGCCTGAAAATGGAGGAATCCCGGATCCGGGAAATACTGGACGATGTTTCAGCCAACTTCGGCATCGATAAAAATTTCTGGGGCAACAAGGCTTCGAAGCTATCCATCAGTGATCGCCAGCGTCTCAGCCTGGCCCATGCCTTTGCGGCCGAAAGAAATTTATACATCCTCGATGAACCCTTCTCAAACATCGACCCGAAATCCAGGATCAGGCTGACGAAATACGTGCGGGATATCCAGCAGAAAAACAGGCACACGCTTGTCTTTGTCACTCACAGCCAGAGCGAAGCCCTGACGCTGTCCGATAAAATCGCCGTGATGAAAGACGGGCATCTGCTTCAATTCGACAGCCCGGAGGAAATTTACAGCAGACCGTCCAGTAAATTCGTCGGCTGGTTTTTAGGCAACCCCGGAATGAATTTTATTCAATGCCGGACCCGACGGGAAAATGGTCAGATGTGTCTGGACGGCGGCAGTTTTATCGCATCCGACAAGCTGCCGGCGGCTTATGAATCAAAAATAGCGGAGGAACGGGATGTCATCCTGGGAATCAGGCCCGAGCAGGTGCAGATTTCAAAAACTGCCGTAGACAACTACCTTCCCGGTCACTGTAATTTTGCGGAGCCTCTGGGCAGCAGACTCCTGCTCAATGTTGAACTCGGCGGGGACGTTGATATAAAAGTGAAAGTGCCCACGGAAGCGGCCATATCCGTCGGCGACCATCTGTATGTGTACTTGCCGGAAAAAGATATCATGCTCTTTGATGACAAAACCGAGCAAGCCTTATGATCGGATGCGCCGCGGGAATCCGGGTCGCAGCCGATGCAGCGAAAGTCTGAATTCAGGATGCACTCCCAAGGAGTAAATTACATATTAACCATGGATGCGGGTACGGGCAGTGCCAGGGCCCTGCTGATTGACCGCGGGGGGCGGGTCCGGGCCGAGGCGAGCAGGGAGTTCAGTCATCTTCATCCCCAGCCCGGCTGGCATGAGCAAATATCGCCCGAGATCTGGCAGGCTCAGCTTGCCGTGGCGCGCGCGGTCCTCCAAAAAGGCGGCGTTGCAGCCGATCAGGTTGCGGCCCTTGGCATCACCAATCAGCGCGAGACCACCACCATCTGGTCGCGCAAGACCGGCGAGCCGGTTTACAATGCCATCAACTGGGGCGATCGGCGCGTGGCGCCCATCATCGACCGGATGGTCGAACAGGGCTGGAGCGAAGAAATCAGATATAAAACCGGTATGCGGCCGGATGCCACTTATTCCGCTGCGAAAATTGTATGGCTTCTCGAAAATGTGCCGGGCGTGCGCTCCAGTGCCGAAAAGGGCGAACTGGCCTGGGGCACCATCGATACCTGGCTTTTATGGAACCTCACCCGGGGCGCCGTCCACGCCACGGACGTTTCCAATGCCTCCCGCACCATGCTGATGAACATTCGCACGCTGGCTTGGGATGCCGCCCTGCTGGAAAAATTTCAAATTCCGCCGGCGCTCCTGCCCGAGATTCGACCCACCAGCGGCGTTTTCGGGCAAAGTGCCGCAGAATTTTTCGGGACCTCCATTCCGATCGCCGCTCTGGTCGGCGACCAGCAGGCCGGGCTGTTCGGCCAGGCCTGTTTTAAACCGGGAATGGGCAAAAAGACCTTTGGCACCTCCGGTGTGCTGGATTTAAACGCCGGCCCGCAGCCGCTTCCGATTGAGGGCCTGGTCACCAATGTGGGCTGGCAAATCGACGGGTCCGTGCAATACACGGTCGAGGGCGTGGCCTTGATGTCCGGCGCAACCGTTCAATGGCTCAGAGACCAGATGGAATTGATTTCCGATGCGGCCGAATCGGATACCCTGTCCGCCGAGGTTCCTGATACGGGAGGTGTTTATCTCGTTCCAGCCCACCAAGGCCTTAACTCCCCTTATTGGGACATGTACGCCCGCGGCGCCCTTCTCGGCTGCAGCCTTTCAACGACCCGCAAGCACGTTGTGCGTGCCGCAATTGAAGCCATGGTCTACCAGACCCTAGATATGGTGGAATCCATAAACCGCAGCGGCAAACTGACGGTTGACGAGCTGCGGATCGACGGCGGTGGGGCCCGCAATGAGTTCCTCTGTCAATTTTTAGCAGACATGCTCGCGATGCGCATTATCAGGCCGCAGCTGCTGGAGGCAACCGCCCTTGGGGCAGCCTATCTGGCCGGGTTGGCGGTCGGCTTTTGGAATGATCTTGAAGAAATCAGCCGGCACTGGCAAGTGGAAAAATGCTATGAGCCCAAAATGGATCCGGCGCGGCGCGAGGAACTTTACGCCGGCTGGCGCAAGGCCGTATCAAAATGTTTGGACTGGCTTAAGGAGTAAATGAAAGAGATTTCAGACAAAATGATGAAAGCTGCCAACTTGTATGCACCGGGCGACATCCGCTTCGAAAAGGCGCCGGTACCTCAACCGGGGCCGGGTGAAGTCCTGATCAAAGTAAAAGCGTGCGGCGTTTGCGGTTCCGATATCCCGCGGGTTATGCAAACCGGCACCTACCGTTTTCCCACCATTCCGGGACATGAATTCACGGGGGAGGTGGTCAGCGGCGGACCCGGGACGGAACCTATCGTCGCAGGCCTAAGGGTGACCGTCGTGCCCCTGATTCCCTGCCGCAAGTGTTCCTACTGTGCCAACGGGAAATATCATTTATGCGCGGACTACGATTATTTAGGGTCGCGCACCGATGGGGCTTTTGCGGAATTCGTCAAGGCACCGGCCGGGAATCTTTTGCCCCTGCCCGACAGCGTTGATTTCGAGCTGGGGGCTTTGACCGATCCGGCCGCCATTGCCCTGCATGCGGTCCGTAAACTCGGTCTCAACCCGGGTGAACGGGTCGCGGTTTTCGGCGTGGGACCGATCGGAGCGATTGCATTGCAGTGGGCTAAAATCGTCGGCGCCTCCGCGACGATTGCCATTGATATTTTTCCCGAAAAACTTCAAGTCGCCAAAGATTTCGGCGCCGATCTTTGCATCGACGGCCGCAACCAGGACCCGGTCAAGATCATCCGGGAATACACCGGTGGAACCGGCGTTGAACGGACGCTGGAATTTGCCGGCCATCCGGTCACCCAGGAGCAGAGCATCCTGGCCACCGCCAAGCAGGGCGCCTGTGTGTGGGGCGGCATCAGCCACAGCGGGCTCAAACTGAGTGAAAAGGCGGTTGACGGCATTCTGCGCAAAGAGATGACCATTGCCGGCTCCTGGAATTCATCCTTTGCGCCCCTGGTCAGTGACTGGGAAACCGCGCTGCTGTTCATGGGGCAGGGAAAAATCAAAAGCGGTGCCGTCATTTCGCATCGGCTCCCGCTCAATGAAATTGCGGCAACATTTCAGATGATGTTGAGCCGCCGGCAGTACTTCAACAAGGTCATGTTTTTTCCGGAAATGTAAACCCAAGCGGAGTGAACCGATGACAACTGCAAAGATTTCCGCCGCCGAGATGGCTTCCATGATTGATCACACTTTCCTCAAAGCCTTCGGACCTCCCCAGGACATAGAAAATCTCTGCGCCCAGGCCATTCAATACAACTTTGCGGCCGTCTGTGTTCATCCGGCTGAGATTGAGGCGGCGGTGAGCCGGTTGCAGGGGCACCCTACGCGGGTTGCAGCGGTGGTCGGCTTTCCGCTCGGGCAAAACCGGACGGCCGTCAAAGAATACGAGGCCGGGGATGCCGTCCGGTTGGGCGCAAGGGAAATCGACATGGTCATAAACGTGCGGGCGCTGCAGTGCGGGAATTATGAATTGGTCGGCGCTGAGATCGCAGCCGTGGTGAGAGCTTGTGCGGCCGGCAAGGCCAGGAGCAAGGTGATTATTGAAACCTGCTGTCTAAGCGACGAGCAGAAGATAACCGCCTGCCGAATCGCTTCAGATGCAGGGGCTGATTTCGTGAAAACATCCACCGGGTTCGGTGCCGCCGGTGCCACAGCGGCGGATGTTCGGCTGATGAAATCCCATATACGACCGGGAATGGCAGTCAAGGCCGCCGGCGGGATACGCGATCTCCAATCAGCCCTGGCGATGATCGAAGCCGGCGCGACACGATTGGGCACCTCCAGCGGTGTGGCGATTATGGAGGCCCTGCTGCAGGGAAAATGACAGACTTGCCCGGCTGGACCCGAGGGTTCACCCCAAATATGCCTAACCCGGACAAGCCGGAACCAAAAAAGAAATTAATCACGAAAGCACGAAAGGTCTAAAACACGAAAAGAAGAAAAGATAACTTTCGTGCTTTCAAGATTTCGTGTTTTCGTGATGAAAATATTTTTGCATAAAATGCAAAGAATTTACAATTAAGACATTAAAATATTTAGCCAGATTTATGCAGCGCCGGAAACGGCGTTTACGATCTGAAGAAAATTCGAAAGATCGAGACTGGCCCCTCCCACGCCCACGCCGTCGACATCCTCAATTTTCCAGATGGCGGCAATATTGTCCGGCGTGACACTGCCTCCGTAAATAATGCGCGTGCGGACGGCGGACTGGGCTGAGAACAGCTTCTCCAGCTTGCTGCGAATATAATGATGGGCCTGCGCGATCTGATCGGAGTCGGCGAATTTGCCCGTGCCGATGGCCCAGCGGGGCTCGTAGAGAATCACCGTTTTCTCCATATCGGATGCTGAAAAGCGGTTGAAGCTGACTCTTAATTGCTTTTCCAAAATATTGGTGGTCAAGCCCAGCTGCCTTTCTTCAAGCGTTTCGCCGATGCAGACGATCGGCCCGACCCCCGATTTCAGCAGGGCCAGCGCCTTTTGGTTGACGATTTCATCGGTTTCGCCGAAATATTTTCGTCTTTCGGAATGTCCGATCATACAAAATTTGGCGCCTACATCCGCCAACATCGGCGAGGATATTTCGCCCGTATACGCACCCCACTGCTCCCAATGAACATCCTGGCCGGAGATTGAAATCAAACTCGGGCCATTTATTTTATCCGCCATGATTTTAATAACACTGAAGGGAACGCACAGGATGATTTCCATCCGGCTGCTTTTAGGGTCGGTCGCCCGCATCAAATTCGCCAGATAGTCCAGACTCTGGTTGACGGTCTTGTTCATTTTCCAGTTGCTCAGAACAATCGGAGTTCTTTCAGCCATCGTTTTCATGCTCCTTTTCTGCTCATCCACCGGCAATTTTTGGATAATATAATCGGATTTCAAGCACAATCCATCCCCTGGCCAACCTATTCGCGGGCATTCCCCCTGTCTCAGATCCTCAGCAGCATTTTGGCTGTCATGAAATAAATCAGCAGTCCGGTGATATCCACGATGGTGGTCAGGGCCGGGCTAGCCACCACCGCCGGATCGAATTTAGCCCGGGCGGCCGCCAGGGGCAGCAAGGCGCCGATCAGGGTGGAGGTCACCACCTGCAACCCCAAGGCCAAAGCGATGGCGAGCCCGATGGTGCTCAAAGAAAAATTTTCCGGCACCGTCGATCCACCGCCGAACAAAATGACCCGGCCGTAAGCGATTATCCCAAGCAGCAGCGCAAGCATAACAGCTATCTGAAACTCTTTGGCAAGGATGCGAAGGATATCGCGCGGTGCGACCTCTTTGAGGGCCAGGGCACGAACCACCAGTGTGGCGGATTGGCTGCCGGTGTTGCCGCCCGTATCCGCCAGCATCGGCATGAAGGCTGCCAAAACGGCAAACTGCAGCAATAACCCCTCAAAGCTTTGGACGATAAAACCGGACACCAAACCCAGGATTGCCAGGGCAACCACCCAGGGAGATCGATTTTTAAAATGCACCCAGGCGGGCGTTTTCATGTACACCGCGTCCTCGTGGCTGCCGGCGATGGCCATGAATTTTTCCATGTCTTCGGTTTGTTCTTGGATGATGATGTCGATGGCATCGTCGTGGGTGATAATCCCCATCAATGCGTCGCCGCCATTGAGCACCGGCAGGGCAAGCAAGTCGTACTTCTGAATTTTGCGGGCCGCATCCTCCTGGTCGTCCTGCACCCGGGCAAAAATGACGTCGCGATGCATGATGTCCCCGACCCGGGATTCCCGCCGGGCTACGATAAGATCCTTGAGAGACACAAACCCCAACAGCTTGCGCTGCTCATCCACCACATAGGCGTAATAAATCGTCTCCTTGTCCGGCGCCACTTCCCGGAGGCGCTCGATGGCCTGTGAAACGGTCAGTTGCTGTGAGAGGGTGGCATAATCCGAGGTCATGGCCGCTCCCGCAGTGCCTTCGCTGTAGGCCGTCAGGCGGCGGATGTCCTCCCGCTCGGCCTGGGCCAGGGCCGGCAGAACGGCTTCACGTTTTTCTTCCGGCAGGTGCTTGAACAAATCGGCGCGTTCATCGTGAGGCATCTCGGTCAAGAGGCGCGCGATTTCGTCGCGCCGCAGGGTTTCGATCATCTCAACCATAAGATCATCTTCCAGATTGCTGAAGATCTCCGCGCGCAGCTGGAGGTCGACATGCCCGAGCACCGCCCAGGCTTCTTCGGCGGAAAGGGCGGAAATCAGTTCGGCGACAACAGCGGGATGTCCCCCTTCACAGAAATCTCGAAGGGCTTTGGCGTTCCCGGTCGTGAGCATCTCACGGAGCTCGGGAACGAGGAGAGGATTCTTATTTTTCACGGTTCACCTCCGTTTCGGCCGCGGTGGGATGCGGATGCGGCCGGAGGTGAACCGGTAGGCTAGGCTCGAATTCAGCGCCGACCGTTCACATCAGATGCCGCGAAGCGTATTCGTCGCGGTCCAGTGTCATCAAGTTTGTCTTGTGTCAATTCCCGGGTTGTATGTTGGCGACTATGACTGTCATCCGAGTCGCTCATGGCGATTCCTCCAACTTGGGTTGATCTTACGCGCATACCTGCGCTCCCATAATCTATTAACTTATATCGATCTGGTTATGATTTTTCAAGTCTTTTCTTTGGTTTTCCTCCGATGGTGTCTCAAAAAATAGGTTAAAGCTATCCATATTAACGGCGGTATTTACTTATGCCTTAGCTTACCTGATTGACAGGAAAAAATATTTTTGACATATGTGATATACAATAATTCGTTCACTTGGTTGGGTTTAAATCCGGCGATTAACCCGGCAATTAAATAGTGACCCGGAAAATACAGAAAGTCAGTAAATGCGTTCTTTCAACATATAGAAGGTGCCCTGTTTAATTGTCGGTTTAACTTAAGGGTTTCTTCCGTCAGGTTGAATAGGTCGCGGCCTTTGCCCGCGAACTCAAAAAAACACTTACCATAGGGGGCGGCGGTGGAAATGGATGTACGGTTATTCTGCAGGTGTCTGTTCGGCCTAGTGATTGCTTTCGGTCTGGCTCTCTTGGCTGCGGCGGCCCATGCGGCCGGGTTTTCAGCCGAGATGCTCATTGATCAGCAGGGGCAAAAACAACCGGTGAAGCTTTACATCAAAAACCGGCAGATACGCGCGGAGATGGAGGACGTGTTCGGTCAGAAACAGATATTGGTCAGTCGTCCGGGCAGGGATCAGACGTTCATGCTCTATCCCCAATCCAAAGGCTACATGGCATTTCCGGCCACGGCGGTACGCTTGCCGGTTGACCCTGATGAAGATGCCGTAAAAAAGATCGGAACTCGCACGCTGATCGGTCAGGAGGACGTAGGAGGCTACCTCTGCGATAAGTACGAGGTTGCTTTTTTCAACAAGTACCGCGGTCGGATGATGGTATGGGTTGCCCGCGAGCTGAATTTCCCGATTCAGATGATCCAGGTTGACGGCCCGCCCACCGGATCATTGGTGCGGAAGCTGACCAATATCAAAGAGGAGCGTATCGATGATTCCATGTTCGGGGTCCCGGAGGGCTACATCAAAGTGAACAAGCCCGCCCAGGGATTTTGTGGGGCGGGATTCTGCACGGTCAGCCTTTTTTAGCCGACGCGGGTATAATTTCTTTCAAGCTTGCGGTTTGACGCTGTTGGCCGGGGAGGTCCGGTAAAACTTTTCTAATCGCCGCCGAATTCAGGGCCGCTTTTTTTCATGAACCGCAAAAGTTCGTTGTCCGGCGACATCATCAGGATTGTCTTGTCTCCCAGCGCTTTGCGGGATGCTTCCATGGTTCGCATAAAGTCGTAAAACGGGGGGTCCTGGCTGAAGGCTGCGGCATAAATACGAGCGGCTTCTGCGTCTCCCTGCCCTTGTATCACCTGCGCCTTCCGGCGGGCCTCGGCCAGCAGGATGGCCCTTTCGCTGTCGGCAACGGCCTTGATCTTCAAGGCCGCCTCTTGCCCCTCCGCGCGGTATTGTCCGGCGATGCGATCGCGCTCGGCTTTCATCCGGGCGTACACCGCCTCTTGATTCTCCGGGGGCAAATCGATGCGTTTAATTCGAACGTCTACTACGCTGAGGCCGCCATTTTCAGCCCATTCATTAATACGCTTTTTAACCGCATCCATTATTTCGGCCCTTGGTTTGGACAGGATGTCGATCATCACGTGGCGCCCTAACTCCAGCCTGATTTCAGAATCAATAACGTCACCCAGGCGCAGCCGGGCGCTGTCCATGTTGCGCATGGTTTTATAGAACTTGAGAGGGTTCTCAACCCGCCACTTGGCGAAATTTTCGATTATCAGATTTTTTTTATCCGCCGAAAGTATCTCCGCCCGGGGGGCGTCATAGTCCAGAAGGCGGTTATCAAAAAAGATGATCTTCTGAATAATTGGGATTTTTATGTGCAGGCCGGGTTCGATCGTTTTTTCAGCCGGCTGGCCCAGCTGGACGAGAATGGCGCTTTCGGTCTGCTCGACGGTATAAAAAGAAGCATAGAGCGCGCTCAGCAACAGCGCGATTACGATTAAGATAGGTCCGATTTTTTGCCTCATCAGATCACCGCAGATCTTTTTTTTCTATGGTTGCATCCATTTCCCGCCGAATTAATTCCTGCAGCGGCAGCAACGACAGTATCCCTTGTTTATCCGAGTCGACAACCAGCTTTTGAGCTTTGCCGACGATTTCTTCCATGGTCTCCAGATATAGCCGCTTACGGGTAATATCCTCGGCCTTACGGTATTCTTTGAGCAAGGATAGGAAACGCGCACTTTCACCCTGAGCCCGTTTGATTTTTTCTTCTTTGTATGCTTCAGCTTCTCGCTCGATCTGGACAGCCACGCCTTTGCTCCGAGGCAAAATGTCGCTGCTGTAGCTTTCGGCTTCATTGATGGTCTTATTTTTGCTCTCACGCGCCGAGATCACTTCTTTAAAGGAGTCTCTGACCTGCTCCGGAGGTTGGGCGGCCAGAAGCTGGACGGTAGAGACCCGCAGGCCGGATTCATAGCTGTCCAGAATTTGCTGGAGCGTTTTGCGGGCTTCGTTTTGAATGTCGAACCTGCCGGTGGTCATGGCCTCGTCAATCTTATTTTTGCCCATGATTTCACACAGGGTCGCTTCAGCCGCATCCCGAATGGTTTTGGAAGGATCGGCCACTTTGAATAGAAAGTTGGTTGCGTTTTGGATTTTTAATTGGACGATGAACCGGAGGTCCACGATGTTCTCGTCGCCTGTCAGTATGAGAGCTTCTTCCGGAACCGTCCTGTATTGGGTCGGCTGACCCGGCGGCAGCGTCCTGAAACCGAATTCGAAGCGCTGGACTTCGCTCACCTTGGGCCTGTCCACCGACTCGATGGGGTAGGGCAGATGGTAGTGCAGGCCGGGTTCCGCGGTTCGGGTGAATTTGCCGAACTGCCTGACCACACCCAGCTCATCCGGTGCGACCACGAATATTCCGGAAAGTATATAGACCAGGATCAGAATCAGGATCGTTGTATAATAGTCGGGCAGCCACTTCCGGAGCTTTTTGAACGCTGCGACGGTTTTGTCCGCTTCCGGCAGCCTGAGAAGAACTTTGATCTTCTGCCGCCATTTGACCTTTGGGGTGGTTTGCGTATCATTCATTCTTGTGCTATTTTTCTTCCGGAGGCTCTTTTTCGTCCATCTTAAGCGCTTTGGTCAATTCCTTGAGATCTCCTCCGGCGATGCCGATCTCTTTGAGAATAGCGTCAACCAGGGGCGCCTGACCGCGATACCGCAAAGCGCTGGTGACAAGCTGATCGGCCAGATTGCCGCCACCCGCCGGAGCTTCACCCCCTTCTCTTGAATGGCCGTGCGGAATTAGTCCTTCAACTTGAAAGATCTTGATCCCGTCGATCGATTCGATGGGTTTGACGCTTTCGCGAATGATCTCAGCCAGATGTTGAATAATGGCCATTTTGATGCGCGCGGCACTCTTGGCCGGATCGAGCACATTCTCGGCCTCGTGGAGTGCACGCGTGCCGTCGGCCTCGACTTTATAACGTTTTTCAGATGCCTTGACCCGGATTATTTCAGCTTCGGCCTCGGCTTCGGCGATCTTTCTGATCTTGTCGGCCTGGCCGCCGGCCACAATTTTGACGGTTTCGGCTTCGCTCATGGTCGCCTTCATCTTGGCCTCGGCGGCTTCTTTCAAGATGACGGCTTCACGTTCAGCTTTTTTATGGGCGTCGATAATATCGATGGTCTTCTGACGTTCGGCGATTTCGATCTGCCGGGCGGTAATTACCTGCTCCTGCGCTTTGACCATCAAGGCACGGGTTTTGTCAACTTCGGCCTGGGCGGCGGTGTGTTCCTTGGTCTTTTCCTCAAGCGCAATCGCGCGGTCCAGATCCGCCAATTCAACGTCTTTTTTGCGCCCCACCTCTGAAACTTCGAGGGCTCTGGTCCGTTCCAGGTCCTTTTGCTTGATAAGCAGTTCCTTGGCAATGCGCTCCTCTTCCACCAGTTTTTCCGCTGCGATGCGCGCCTGATCCAGCAGAAGCTCGGCCGCTATTTTGGCCTCGCGCAGCAGTCGATCTTTTTCAATTTCAGCCCCATCGAGCGCCTTGGTTCTGGCAATTTCCTTTTCTTTTAGCAGCTGGTCCTTGGCAATCCGTTCCTCCTCGACCGCGCGTTCGGAGATAATTTTGGCCTGATTGATCTTTTGCTGCGCCTGCACCCGGGCCTCTTCAGACAACTGCTCGTTTTTGGTCTGGGCCACATCGAGCGCGTGGGCACTTGATATTTCAGTTTCCTTCAGGATTTGATTTTTAGCGATACGTTCCTGTTCGACCGTTTTTTCCGAAGATAGTTCTGCCAGCTCGACCTGCTGTTTGGCCATAATTTCGGCTTCCTTGGCCTGCCGCTCTCTCTCTACCTGTTCCTTGATAATACTGGTGTTTTGTTCCGCCCGGCGCACTTCGATTTCGTTTTGCTGTTCCAGTTTGGCAAACTCTTCCTCTTTTTCCAGTTCGAGCTTTCGTCGCTGGGCTTCAAGATCCTTTTGTCGGATTGCGACTTCGGTGTCACGTTCGATGGCATTGCGCTGTTTGGCCCGGATCTGAATCATTTCGGCCAGCAGGGTCAGTCCCTGGGCGTCAAAAGCATTGTTAGGGTTGAAGTACTTGCGGTCGGTCTGCTCCAGTTCGCTTAATGAAACCGATTCAAGTTCAAGGCCGTTTTTGGAAAGTCCCTCGCCCACCGAATCCTGAACCCGCTTGACGAATTCGCCCCGGTTCTGGTGAAGGTCGTCCATATTCATTTCAGCCGCCACCGCCCTGAGCGCATTTACAAACTTGCCTTCAACCAGTTCCTTGAGAGCGTCCGGGTTCAGCGTGCGCCGGCCGAGGGTCTGGGCCGCCGCGGCGATATCGTCCAAGGTGGGTTTGACCCGGATGTAAAATTCCGCCTGGACATCCATCCGCAAGCGGTCTTTGGTAATCAGGGCTTGCTGATTCGCACGAATGACTTCAAGCCGGATGGTATTCATGTTAACCTGAATGACTTCGTGCAGCATCAGAAACACCAGAGCGCCGCCATTCATCACCACTTTCTGACCGCCAAAACCTGTTCGCACAAATGCGGTCTCCTTTGAGGCGCGCTGGTACCTCCTTGAGAAAATCAACCAAACAACGAAAAAGGCGATCGCACTACAAATAAAAATTACAAACAACAATGCAGGTATTGACATAATCCTTCCCTCTTAAGTGGTATTCGGTTAATTGCTGAAACCCGGCCAAGGTTTCAGGCTTTGGTTGCAAAGGATCTTGCCGAAGTCCATGGGCGCGGCTGCGATCCTGTTTTTCCATGGCGAAATGTCGATTCTGTTGGCGATACAGTGGCGGATGACGCCGGCATCATTCGCTTGTCCAACCAGAAGCGCCCCGACGACGCGTGATCCGTCCAGATACATTTTTCTTAACTCGTTGTGCTTAAGATCTGCATGCCGCAGTTCCTCGTACTGCCCGAACTCGGGATTGGATTCGCCGATGGAGGCTACGACCACCCCCAACAGGGTCGTTACGTTCTCGCGGAATTGTCCCCGGCGGCGGGCCGGGCGGCCGGCCATGTTGAGCCCGGCGATCTCCCCCTGGGCGCAAGCATTAAACCAGGTGGCGATCACCTCCATTTTACCGGTGATTTCGTTTCGGCCTTCGGCCACATCCCCGGCTGCGTAAATGTTTTCCAGATTGGTCCTCATCCGGCCGTCCACCAGAATGCCGTAGTTTGTCTTAATCGATGTGTGTTTGACCAGTTCTATATTAGGCTGGACGCCTTTGCCCACAATCACCAAATCAGCCGGCAAAGTTTCACCGTATGAAGTAACAACGCGGGCCTGGTTCCCCTGGCGGTAAACATGCGACGCCTCTCGCCCGAAGAGGATTTCGACGCCTTGGGCGGCGAGTTTCTCCTGAATGATGAAGGCGCTTTCCCTATCCATCTGCTGTGAAAGTACTTGTCCGGACCCGACAATCAGGGTAACTTTCGGCTTTTTCTTTAAAATGGCCTTGATGGTTTGCAGACTTACCAGACCGGCACCGATTGCCACTACTTTTTGCGCTTTCTCGCTTGCGGCTTTGATCTTTTCTGCATCCGCGATGGTTCGCAGCGTCGCGACATATTTAAATGCATCCGGATCGACGTTATTAAGATCTCTGGCCGAGGCTCCGCTGGCGATCAGAAGATCGTCGTAATCCAGCCGCGAGCGGTCATCGAGATGGATTTGCCGGTTGTCGGGGTCCACGGCTTCCACCCGCCGTCCGAAAATTGTCTGGACCCGGTGCTTTTTGTAAAAACCATCCCCCGCGAAAAACAGCTGTGATTTTTTTACCCGATCGCCGATGTAGTAAGTGGTCAGCACCGGAGAATAGGCATTGCATTTTTCCGCTGAAATCAAGACAATCGGGCGGGAGTCACCGTTTTGGCGGATCGCCTTGATGGCGGATAAACCCGTGGCGCTGTTGCCGATGATCGTATGTTTCCTTGCGCTGGCCGCCATAAATGCTTCATTCAAAACCCAGTTCCCTGAGTTTCATGCTGGTTGGAACACCCTCGGGGCTCCAGCCCCTCAGGCGATAATATTCCGGCAGCATTTCATTGAGATGAACGACCATGCCCTTGGCCGGTCCGTCCGGCATCGGCTCTTCCAGCATCCGTTTGGGCAACGTGTCATCTTTGATTGAAAGTCCGGCTTTGAGGTTGAACAGTCTTTCCTGGTTGAAAATTCGTTCCCCGGTTCGCATCAAACCCCGATAGTCCCCCATGTCGATTCCGGTGGCCGTTTCAATTAACGCGCGGCAGTTGTCCTCGTTCATCCCCAGAAAGAACATAAAATTGCACATGCCGCTGGAATCGATAATACAGAACCAGTCCTGGATGTCCTTGGCCAGTTCCGGTTTATCATCCCACCTGAGGGGATCGACCGGTCCAAGGTTTCGGTCAGTGGTGATCCGCCAGTAATTGACCCCGTAAAGGCTCAAATCCTGAACCTCGCCCCGGATATGGCATCCGCCGCGGCTGTTGGTGGCATAGCCCAGTCCCATACCCTGTAGGCCGCGGGGGTCGTAGCTGGCAAATTCCAGTTTTTTAGCTCCCATAAAAAACTCGGGATGGCCATAGCGGGATGCCAGTCGATAAGCGCCGTCAGCAAGGACGTTGCCGAAATTGCGACGATAAGCCATGTCCTGGGTCAATTGAATGACCGCCTCGGTGTTGCCGAAATTCAGCGGCATGCCGGCATCTTTCAGGGGCAGATAGCCCTCCTCGTAGAGCTCCATGGCGCAGGCGATGGTCGACCCGGCGGAGATGGTGTCCATGCCCATTTCATTGCAGATAAAGCCGGCTTTTGATACCACGTCAAGATCATTGGTGAAGCAACTCGAACCGTACAGACCGATGGTTTCATACTCGGGCCCCACCCCTTCCGACGCGTACTTCGGATTGGAAATCCTGGTCACCCGGCCGCACCCGACCGGACAGCTGGGACAGGCCAGCCCCATGTTCTTTCGAGTTGAAATGGTTGTTGCCAGGCGGTCTCCGGAAAGCTTCTGCCAGCTTTGATTGGTTCCATATTTGAAGTTCCGGGTGGGCAGGACGCCAAATTCCTGGACGATGCTCAAAACACCCGGTGTTCCGATTTGGTGAAAGTGCTCGGTGCTGGGAATATCTATCTTGCGGTAGGCCTCCATCATGGCGGCCCAGAAGGCTGTTTTGTCCGCGACCTTTAAGCCGCCGGTGCCCCGGACGGCAATCGCTTTGATATTTTTTGCCCCCATGACTGCGCCGACGCCGGACCGGCCGGCCGCGCGGCCCATATCGCTCATCAAACAAGCAATGAGCACCTGGTTTTCACCCGCCGGACCGATGCAGGTCACTTTAGCATCGGGATGGGTTTCGGCAATGACCGCCAGTTCCGTCTCCGTGCTCGTCTTGCCCCATAGGTGCTCGGCGTTGCGAATTTCAACATTGTCGTCATCAATCCACAGATAGACAGGGCGCCTGGATTTTCCTTCCAGGATAATCATATCGTAACCTGCATACTTGATGGCCGACGCAAATGCCCCTCCGGCACTTGAATGCGCAATGGCCCCTGTCAAAGGGCCTTTGGTCACCACCATATACCGGCTGCTTCCCGGGGCTCCCGTGCCGGTCAGCGGGCCGGTGGCAAAAATGAGTTTGTTGCGGGCATCCAGCGCGTTGACCGCCGGATCGATTTCGTTATAAAGGTATTTGACTCCCAAACCTCTGGCGCCGATAAAGTTCTCGGCTGCTTTGCGGTCCAATGCCTCCACCGTGACCAGAGGTTCGTTTAAATCCAACCGTAATATATTTCCAGTCCATCCAGACCACATTTTTATTCCTCCTGATATGAATCTAAAAGTCTTTTAGCAACCATTTTTTGTTTAGCCTTCAGGGCGGTTTGGGAATCAGCAAACTTTAATGCGCCGGCGCGACAAATTTTAACACACTGGGGAGTGCCTCCGCACAGGTCGCATTTCTCGGCTAGACCGTCGTTGACGGCAATACACCCGAACGGACAGGCCAGGGTGCACATTTTGCACCCGACACAGCGCTCAGCGTTGACCTTTATCATTTTCGCTTCGCTCTTTGAATCCATCTCGATTGTCAGAGCACCCGCCGGGCAAGCTTTGGCGCACCAGGGCTCCTCACATTGATAACAAACAACCGGTACGGCCATCGCCTTGTCGATAAACACATTTACCCGTATTCTGGCTTTGAGCGGGTTGAATTCATCGTGATGGGCGAAGGAGCATATCAATTCACAGTATCCACACCCGGTGCATTTGGATATGTCGATGACTAATGATTTGGGCATTTCTGCGGTTCCTCCTGATTTTTTGAAATTTCAGCTTTGAGGGGCTCTGTCACCCTCCGACCACTGGCGGAAAGACGGCGATCCTGTCTCCAGTGTTTAATTCAGTGTCCAACCCATCCAGAAAAACGACATTCCTGCCGTTTTTTAAGATGGTGACATCGCGGCGCAGACCGTTGGACGCGTCGAAAATCTGTTCATGGCGTTCCGGCGAAGTGCATACCTGATCTAATAGATTTCTCACGGCCAGGGGGCTGTTTGAGGTAATTCGGATCGATTTTTCCCCAAAAACCTTTTGAATGGTGGCATGAAAATCAACTTGAACAGATATATTCATTGCTGAAAACCTTAATTTAAAAAAATAAGGCAGCTAACCTTTTCCGGGGGCGAATACCTTCTTGACGACCTTGGTTAATCGATCCTGGACTTTATCCCGGTTCAAGCGGGTGGATGCATCGGTTTTTGTCGGAGAAGGTTTGCTGCCGTCACGCGGTGAACCGTCGGTCAGGTTCATTCCGTAACCTGAGCCGCGGTCGGCGGGCACCTCCGGAGGCCGAGGATCGGTTCGCAATTTATCCAACCTTCCGGTTTCGCGCTTCGCAAACCCGGATGCCCACTGGTCCTTGGTATGACTTGCCGGCGGACGGCTTTCCGATTCCGGGACCGCCTCTTTAACAGTCTGCCGCCGGTCCACGGTGATTTCATCCGGTTTGCCTGCCGGCAGTTCTTTGTTTTTTTCAGGGCCGTTTGACATGGACGGGATCTGCGCAGCCAATGTGCAGGAGACCCCCAAATAGGCTGCCTTTACATGTTGGTTGTTTTGTAATTCCTTGCTGGATCCTTCCAGGGCAATCCTGCCTGTTTCCAAAACATAGCATTTTCTTGCCAGTTGAAAGGCCAGATTTGCGTTTTGTTCAATGAGCAAAATAGATACGCCTTCATCAGCAATTTTTTTAATGATGGATCCGACTTCGCGAGTCAGAATCGGGGATAATCCCAGCGAGGGTTCATCCAAAAGCAGCAGTTTGGGTGCAGACATTAATCCCCGGCCGATGGCGATCATTTGCTGCTCGCCACCGCTCATCTTGGAGGCGGGTTTGGTGGCGGAGGCAGCGAGTACGGGGAAATAGCCGTAAACCCTTTGCAGGTCCTGCTCAATTAATTCCTTGTCGCGTCTCAAATAGGCGCCTGTCAGCAAATTGTCCCGGATGTTCATGTCCAGAAACAGCTTCTTGCCTTCGGGAACATGCCCGATTCGCATTTCAACAATTTCTTCCGGATCCATTCCGTCGATGCGACGACCTTGAAACCAGATTTCACCTGCGGTCAATCGAACCATCCCTGAAATCGCCCTCAGCGTTGTGCTTTTGCCGGCGCCGTTTGCCCCGATCAGACAAGTAATCGCGCCTTCCATCACCTCCAGGGAAATGCCTTTCAAAGCCTGGACGCCACCATAGTGGACGACGACGTTTTTTAAGTTAAGCATAGATCTATCTCTTCTCCCAGGTAGGCTTTGGCCACTTCCGGATGCTGACACACATCTTGAGGTGTTCCTTCCGCAATTTTACAGCCGAAATTGATGCAGGTGATCTTATCGCACGTGCTCATCACCGCGTTCATATCGTGTTCCACCAGCAGGATGGTAATTCCCTGATCCCGGACCGCTTTAATCTTTTCCATCGTATCGGCGGTTTCAGTGGGATTCATACCGCCCACCGGCTCGTCAAACAAAATAATTTTGGGGTCGGTTGCAAGGGCATTTGCAATTCCCAAAGCAGCGGCATAACCCTGGGGCAGGTCAGCGGCCCGCTCGTGGGCGATGTCCGCAATGCCCATCTGCTTGAGCAACGCCATGGCGCGTTGTTCAACGGCCGCTGCTTTGCGCCGGGCTTTTTTATCCTGCCGGAATTGTTGCCAAAGATTGATGCCGGTATGGAGGTGACAGCTCATTGCGACGTTCTGTAAAGCGGTCATTTCTTTGAAAAGAGCCGTCAACTGGAAGGTGCGAACCAGACCCAGTCTGGTGATTCGATGCGTGGGCATATTGGTAATGTCGCGCCCCTGCCAGATGACCTTGCCTCTGGTCGGCCGTAAGAAGCCGGAAATAATATTGAACACCGTGGTTTTGCCGGATCCGTTGGGCCCTATCAGGCCGTGGATTTCTCCTTGGGCCACTTCCATGTCCAGATCATTAACGGCCAGGTTGCGTCCGAAAAGCTTTGACAGTCCTTTAAGTTCAAGTATCGCCATAATGCAACTGCAGGCTGGGTCTGTTGGTTAAAGATATAGAGAAACTGCAGTCCTCGTCATTGGAGACTGCGGATCCAATTCCTCTTTAAACGATTTATTCTAACATTGAAAACCTGTTCTACCTCAGTGATTTTAGCTTATCCGGCAAGCTCTCCAATCCATCCGGCAGAAAAATTAATATCAAAATAATAATCGCCCCATAGATCATCGGTACCCATTCGGCCAACGGTCTTAGCAACTCCCCCAGGAACGTTAAGGCAACGACGCCTAAAATCGGGCCGGCAAATGTGTGTGAGCCTCCGAAAACAACCCAGACCAGAAGATAGAGCGTGGCCGTAAATCCAAATTGATGCGGCTCTATGGCCCAGAGCCGATGGGCCAAGAGGACGCCGGCTACCCCGGCAAAAAAAGCCCCGATGCTAAACGCCAGCATTTTGTATTTTGTAATGTTTATACCGACACTTTTGGCAAGGTTTTCTTCAGACGCCAACGCTCCCCAGGTATCTCCGATGCGGGATCTTTTCAAACGGTACATAATGAACAAACAGATTAGGGTGACCGCCAGGGTGAGAAAATAGTAGGGAACAGCATTCTCGAAATTTAGCCAGGCCACATTTTCAAAGAGCACCGGCGCAGACACCGTCAGGCCTTTATGGCCGCCAAATGGGATCTTGAACCTTATCCAGCATAACCTGATGGCTTCCCCTGCTGCAAAAGAGGCCACAAAGAAGGCAAATCCGTTGGTTCTGGCCAGCGGATAACTGATTGCCAGGCCGGCCGCGGCGGCGGCCAGGGCGGCCAGCGGCAGTGAAATCCAGAACGGGATTCCCAGTCCACCGGACAAAAGGGCCGTCGCGTACGCCCCGCAACCCATCATTGGAATGTGAGCCAGGGACCATCCTCCCGTGGTGGTGATCAGTTGAAAGCTGGCCACTAAAATGATGTTGATTAAAAGGTTTGTCAGAAGATCGACTTTATAGCCGCTGATGGCAAACGGTGCAGAAATCAAGACAACCGGCAATGTGCCCAGCAACAAGGCCTGTTTATAGTTAATTTTCAGCATAACCGGTCATACCCTGCGGCCTGATCGCCAGAAGAACAAGCATTACCAACACATTAACCAGGTTGGCGATGGTCGAGTCCAATAGCGTGGTGATGATGGTGGTCAAAAATCCGAAGAAAAGAGACGCCCAGATGGTACCTTTAATATTGCCCGCTCCGCCGACAATGACGACTACGAAGGCCGTCCACACCACGGAGTGGCCCATGTACGGGTGAACGGACATGATGGGCGCCATCAACGCCCCGGCCGCTCCCGCCATCGCCGAACCGAGCAGCATGGCCACCGCCGCGCTCTTTTTTACGCTCACTCCCTGCAGGGCAGCTGCTTCCGGTTCCATGGCGGCGGCCCGCAACGCGCGCCCTATCTTGAACCGCTCCAGAAAGTTCCAAAGCGCTATCAAGAGGAGAATGGTCGCCGGGATAACGATGAATCTCTGCCAACTGGTGGATATGCCGCCGATGTCCAACACCTGCGGGTAGGCGGCCGGCACCGGTTTCATCTTGCCCAGACCCCAGATTTTAACGACGGCCACTTGGAGAATGAAAACCAAACCCACGGACATGATAAAACCGCTTAAGATATTTCCTTTCGCCTGGCGAAAGACGAGCCTTTCCGAGACCAGACCCAGCAGTCCGACCAGAACAATGGCCGCGGCGACCGCCATGAAAAAAGGCCAGTGCATTTTGGCGAAAAGAACCCAGACGGTATAGGCCCCGACCATATAGAATTCGCCGTGGGCGAAATTCACGATATGCATGACCCCGAAGACCAGGCTTAAACCCACCGCGATCAGCGCATAAAACGAACTGGTCATCAGTCCATTTAGTATTGTTTGTCCGATAAATTCCATATGGTTATCGTTAGCTGAGTAGACAGGGATTGGCCCGGGGCGGTGGGATTAACTCCGTCCCCGGGCGTTTAACATCGCCGTGCGACACCGAGATTACGCAGGTGTTATTTCATATTCCATTTCTTGAGGGCCTTGAATAAAAGATCTTTGTTCCCCGGTTTATCAAGCCAGGCGGTCAGGCTCTTTTGAGCGACAATAACCGGCTTTCCGTTTTGGACCTCGGTTATGGGCCAATTGGGAACCAGAAGATTGTTCAAGCCGAAGACCTCCTCACCCCACCAGACACCCGGCCCAAAAGCGTGGGGTACCGACTTGGCAGCCTTCAGCGCCGCATACACTTTCTCCGATTTCACGCTGCCGGCTTGCTCAACGCCAAACTTCCAGACATCCAGCGCGCCCATGTATTCCCATACAATCTCCGAGAAGCCGTGATCCGGGTACAGCGCTTTCCACGTCTTGTAAAACTCATTTTGCCTTTTAGAAAGCTTGGGATCGTCAAAATCCGGGAACCCGGATACGGCACCCTGCATCCATTCCACCGGAACTTTGGCGGTGATGGCCTTGAAATCCCAGCAGGCCGACGTAATGATCCCTTTCCAGCCCTGGGTATAGGCCTGTTCGAGGATAAGCGCCTGGAATTCCGGATACGATGCCCCCATGCTGAGGATATCCGGTTTGGTAGCCAGGGCTGCGGTCACGATCGGTGCAAAATCCGTCGCTTCCATGCCAAAGGGCTTGGAATAAACCACGTCGATTCCGGCGGCCTCAAAGCCGGCCTCGGACCAGGCGATGGCCGCCAAACCAATTTCGTCATCCTGAGACAGGATAACCGCCTTTTTAGCTTGCGGATACGCCTCTCCGATATACTGGGTATGCAAAAGGTGGTACACGGGGAAATTGTCGGTGACGTCCATGAGGTAGGGTCGGTCTTTGGTGATGTCAGAGGCGATCAAGACGAAGGTCATGATCTTGTGTTTGCTCACAAACGGCTGCACCACGGCGCTGGTCACCCCCCCCAGCATCAGCATGGCCTCAACCTTGTCTTCCAGGATAAGCTTCCGGGCGCCCAGGAGCGCTTTGCTCCCTTCGCCTTCATTGTCGTATTTGACAATTTCGACCTTATAGGTCTTGTCGCCGGCTTTGATTCCACCGGCGCCGTTGACTTCATCGAGCCAGATGCCCACACCCTCCATACCGGGCAGTCCCCAGGCAGCCGCCGGACCGGAAAGGGGTGCATTGAACCCGATTTTGACAACCGCGCTCTCCGCCGCAAACGAATTTGGTGTGGCAAAAAACGTGAGGCCCAATACCAAAAGCAAAGTAAAAACGACGATGAAACTTCTTTTCATGATGTGTCCTCCTTCCAATTTTATGAGGTTGATGATCAAAGACACAAAAATTTTCTCCCTAAAATTTCCTCAGCCTAAAAAACCGGTCGGCATTTGGATTTTTCCAATATATTAATAGCCGGTCCATATTTTCAAGGCGGCTATTTAGGTTTAAAGAGAGCAAAAAGAAGGACTGTCCATCATCTCTGTGTTTCCACAAAAGCGACTACTGATATCACTGATTCAGAAAACTTGTCAATATGAACCTGAAAAATCTAAGGCTTTCCCGTAAATCATTCCCGCGTGTCAGACGTATGACAAATGCGGAACGGCGTCATTGTGAAATGAAGATTTTCAAGGATTATCGGATAATCACAGTTTTCACTTTGAAATTGGAAAAGTTTATGGCAAAACTTAGCCTAAATTGAGAGTTTCAAATCGGGTTTAGCCAACTTCAACTGTACGACGACCGAATGCAAAGGAGTCTTAGATGAATCAAAAGCGGGTTTTAATCGTGGGCGGGGTTGCCGGCGGCGCTTCATGTGCGGCGCGGGCTCGCCGGCTGTCTGAAACAGCGGAAATCATTATGTTCGACCGCGGCGACTATGTTTCATTTGCCAACTGCGGATTGCCTTATTACGTGGGCAAGGTGATCAAGAAGGAAGAAAACCTTCTGGTGGCCACACCCGAACTGTTTCGGAAGCGGTTTGAAATTGACGTGCAACTGCAGGCGGAGGTTGTTGCGATTGATCGGGACAACAGCCGCATTCAGGTCAAAGATCTCAAGACCGCTGAGACCCGCTACGAACCTTACGATGCCCTGGTCCTGGCGCCCGGCGCCCGCCCGATCAAGCCGCCCTTGCCGGGAATCGAGCTGCCCGGAATCTTTTCTTTGCGAACCATTCCGGACAGTCGCCAGATCAAGGCCTGGATCGATCAGCGCCATGCCGGGCATGCGGTGGTCGTGGGCGGCGGTTATATCGGCATGGAAGTGACCGACAACCTTTTGAACCTTGGAATGGGGGTCACCATCGTTGAAATGCAATCCCAGGTGATGCCGCTGCTGGACCCGGAAATGGCCGCCCCGCTTCAGGCCGAGCTCAAAAAGCACGGGGTCGGCCTGCACCTGAACGAAACGGTTGTCGGCTTTGAAAATAACGCCGATCACGCGCTTTTCGTCAAATTGAAATCCGGCCGCATTGAAAAAACCGATCTGGTGATTCTGGCCCTGGGGGTTCGGCCGGAAACAAAGCTGGCGCAGGATGCCGGACTGAAAATGGGGCAGCGGGGCGGCATCCGCGTGGATGCGCATATGCGCACCAATGATGAAAAAATCTGGGCGGTTGGGGATGCCGTTGAAGTCAAGGATGTAATTACCGGTCAATGGGGGGTGATGCCCCTGGCCGGTCCGGCCAACCGGCAGGGGCGGATTGCCGCCGATGTCATTATGGGCCGCAATACTGTTTTCAGGGGAGTCCAGGGGACGTCCGTCGTCGGCATATTGGGGCTGGTTGTGGCGTTTACGGGTCCCGCCGAAAAGACCCTCAAACGCATGGGAATCTGGGGAGATCCCGCCCGGTTTGAAAAAATCTATCTGCACCCCGGACACCACGCCGGTTACTATCCCGGGGCAAGTCCCATCAGCTTGAAGCTTATTTTTGACAAAACCGACGGCCGCATCATCAGTGCCCAGGCGGTCGGCAAAGAAGGTGTCGAAAAACGCATCGATGTCATTTCCATGGCCATTCAGAAAAGCGGCACGGTCTTTGATCTGGAAGAAGCCGAGCTGTGCTATGCGCCGCAGTTCGGCTCCGCCAAGGACCCGGTCAACCTTGCCGGGATGGTCGCCGCCAATGTGCTGCGGGGCGATGCACCGGCGGCCCACTGGGAGGCGCTTGAAGAAGACCGCGTTTTTCTGCTGGACGTCCGCGACCCGGCCGAATTCAAAAAGGGACATATTGAAGGTGCCGTCAACATCCCCCTCAACGATCTCAGGCAGCGAATGCAGGAAGTCCCGCAGGATCGGGAGGTGTGGGTCTATTGCTTTGTGGGCCAACGGTCATATTATGCCGCCAGGGCTCTGGTTCAGCATGGCTATGACATCAAAAGCCTCAGCGGAGGCTATCTGACGGCGACCATGAAGGCCGCGGGGGATTCTTAACCGACCCTATGGCAGAATGGTCACCCGGCCCTTGACGCCGTCGACGTCGATTCGACCGCTATCGGATTCACGGATGAGGACATTCTTTTGGACCTTGAATAAGTCGATGCTGCCGGAACCGTCATGGAAATTGACGTTTATTCCAAGGGGCAGTTCGACATAGAGGTTGATTCTGGTTTCAGTCATGGTATGCGGCTGATTAATCGAATTGGCCTGCAAAAGTGCGCGGTCGTATTCCTTTTTGAGATCCAGCTCAATGAGTTTGTCGGCCGTCCGCTGGGGTTCAGCCTTGCTGCCGACATCGGCTTCGATACCGGCGATGACCCGAATGAGGCCGGTGCCGTCAATTCCTTTAATTTTCAAACTGCCGGCTCCGCAGGACACTTTCAATTCCTTCACGCTGCCGGCCGTCAGTTCGAGGCTGCGGGTTTCCCGGTAGGTATCGGCCAATGCCATCGTGGGCAGAAGCGCTAAAATCAAAAATAGGTTGGATTTCATACCATTGCCCCCCGTGGATTCAGGATCGCGATTGAGTCGGGCCGCGTTTTTAATCCCTGGCTGCAATTAATTTAAATGCTGCCTTTAAAATTTTATCAATTTCTCAGCGGAGCCTGGGTCTATACACCGAATGATTCCGATACTCTTTAGCATGATAGAATTTAAGGGATCAATACTTTAATCTTGCCGGCCGCATTCGACCGGCTGCGTCAAAGAGGGCTTGGTCGGCGTTTTTAAACGCCTGGTTTTCAGGCGGCAGTTTCTACCCCGTCCTGGGATAAGGATAGGCCGCTCTTTTGACTACCTCAGAGTAAAAGCCGGCGTCAAACACAAGCGATATGCTTGGCCGCTTTCTTCTATTGGCGATGCCGCTGCGTCTGTCATCAGCAATATAGGTCTTCAATTTTCGGCGATCTTCCACCCCTTCACGCCTTTCCGGCCGCAATTTTTCGGGCACACTTTCATCCGTTGGCTGCAGGACCAAGGTTACGAGTTTAGCGTTTTTCATGATCTTTATTTTCTCCTTCATCCATCACAGATGGGTTTATGAAATAAAAAAAGAGAAAAAAATGCGCAGCATAAAGCTGTTATTGATAGACCACGTATAGAATAAAATCGATCGGGTCAAGCATAAATATTTAAAAAATTCAATTAGTTACTTAATTTTATTTAGCCGCTGATTATATCCTATCCACTAAATCGCTATAATCTGATTAAATCGATTCAGAAAATATCGGCAGGGGTTCAGGGTGCAGGGGTTTGGGGCTCCACCCTTCGGGCTACGACCCCACAAGACGATCCCACACGCAGGGTTGAGAACTGCAGCAGGCCGCCGAAGTTTACCCGAACAGGGAGGCGACGGTTTAATTGATTCATATTAAAAAAACACCTGGTTGATGAAAATAATGAAAATTCCAAGCACCAAAATAATTTGCTGCTTGCGATTTGGAATTTATACCTTGCTTGCTGTGCTTTGCTATTGGGTTTCTGCCTCCCGAAATTGGAAGACATATTGACACGGTTTTAAAAGTTCGTCATAGTGCAGGTCATTCTCATAGCGTCTTTACCGGAAAAGTTAAGTTTGGGGAGACAATGAACCCGCAACCATTTCAGGGAGGTGTACCGTTGAAAACAGGAACCTGTCCCAAATGCAATTCTAGAAAAATTTTCTCGGGAGCTAAAATTCTTTTGAAGAAAGGTCCTTTCGGCAGCAACGCGATTCCTGTCGGGCTCACATCCATAGCCGCTTTGGATAACTACGTGTGCACTGCGTGCGGTTATGTCGAAAGCTACGTCAGTGATCCGGATAAGCTGGCCGAGATATCCCGTAAATGGGATGCGATCGAAACGGAAGGTGTTGAAGAGAAGCAAACGCAGAAAGATTGAGGCCCGCAGAAAGATAAATATTACCATGAGTTTTTCCAAAAAGACCCATCGCATCAGCAACCTCAAACGGTTTGGTGTGATCACCCGGCTGATGGTGAAGCACGGTCTGGGTGATATCCTGGACCGAATTTTAAGCCGCACCAAGACCTCCGCTAGGGTAGAAAACGACGGGCCTGTCATGGCGCGCACCCTTTATCCTTCCCCCCAGCGTATTCGCCTTGTTCTCGAAGAACTGGGACCCAGCTTTATCAAGCTGGGACAGTTGATGAGCACGCGGGCAGACGTTTTTCCGCCAGAATACATTCGGGAATTAAAAAAACTGCAGGATCAGGTGCCTCCCATTCCTTTCGAAGAGATCAAGGCGGTGATCGAAAAAGAGCTCAAGCGTCCGGTGGCGGATATTTTCGTGTCCATCGAGGAAGATGCGCTGGCTGCGGCTTCGGTCGCGCAAGTGCACATGGCCGAACTGGATGAAGACCGGCGGGTGGTGGTGAAAGTGATCCGGCCCGGCATTGACAAAAAGATCCGTGAAGATATTCGGTTGATGTACTACTTTGCGGAAAAAATTGAAAATTCCGTTGAAATCGGGCAAATCATCGGTTTTGTGGACCTGGTCAAGGAGTTTGAAAGAAGCATTTTCCGCGAACTGGACATGTACATCGAAGCCGGCAACATCGAACGCTTTGCCTACAACTTCAAAGACAGCGATGAGCTTTACATCCCGAAAGTCTACTGGGATTATATTTCCCGATCCGTTCTGGTGATGGAACACATCGAAGGGGTCAAGATGGATCAGGTCGAGGAGATCCGGGCCAGTGGCATTGATCCCAAAGAAATCGCCATGATCGGTTTGCGGTCGTTTTCGCGCCAGTTGATGGAGTTCGGCCTGTTCCATGCCGACCCGCACCCCGGCAACACCGTTGTGATGTACGACGGCAGGGTGAGCCTGCTGGATTTCGGCATCATCGGCTATCTTGACGAAGAGACGATGCTCCAGCTGGCCAACGTTTTTTTAGGTTATGCCGAACACGATTACAATCTGGTCATGGAAGCGCTCGAAGATGCCGGTTTGATCAACGAGGCCACCGTCAATCTGAAAAATTTTCGCAACGATCTAAAAGATATCAGCGAACCGTTTTACGGGCGAACGCTGCAGACCATTTCGGTCAGAGATGTCTATGAGCAAGTCATGCAGCTGCTGGTCAAATATCGAATCCGGCTGCCGCGCGATCTGATGCTGCTCATGAAGACCTTCATTCAGACCGAAGCGCTCGGTAAAATTCTGGGCAGTGACGCCAGCCTGCTGGAGGTCACCCGCCCCTACGCCAAAAAATTGCTGCAGCGCGGTTTAGACGCCCAGAAACTGGTGCACAACCTCAGCCGGGAGATTCACTCCACGCACAGCTATTTGAAAGTTTTCCCCAAGCTGCTCCACGATTTTCTTAAAGGATTGGCTTCCGGAAAACGTCCCATTGAAATCCGACACAGAGGATTACAGGAGATCTCTGCCAGGATGGAAAGGGGCATGAATCGGCTGACCGTTGGCCTGGTCATCAGCGCCTCCCTGATCGCCGGATCCCTGGTTCTAAACTCCTCCCAAAAACTGCTGGAATTTACGATCGACTTCTACGGCAGCCATACCATTTCGATAACCGCCGTACTCGGCCTGCTTGGCTACTCATTGGCCACCATCCTGGGATTCTGGTTGATCATCTCCATATTTCGTGCCAGGAAAATGTAAGCCGAATCTATCGTGAACAAAATAGAATAGGTGCTGCTACTGGTATCGTTTCACTTCTTTCTCGGGCTGCGGTGTGTATGCCATAACTGAATTCGTTTGAGCTCCTTCCGGCCGCAATGTATTCTTTTGTCTAAAATACATGGCTTTTTCTATTAAAATACACAATATAACCCATTTTTTTATATGATTTTGCAGCGATATAATTGCGAAAATTTATCCCTTTTTTTGGAGCCGAAAATGGTCGGTTGCGGGCGATTCGCTCCGGAAGCTCGAAGGTCCTAGACTTTTGCGGAAAACTAATATTTCTATATTCGGGGCTGCGGGGGGCGCCCTTTTTTATAGGCCGAGTTCGGCGACCTGCATCTGAAAAGGAACGACGCGCTTCGGTCAGCACGGCCGTAGCAATTGGAGATCAAAGAGATGGATCTGCCCATGACAGGTTCTTTCCGCTCCGACGGACAGCCTCTGAGCCTGAAGGAATATGAAGCGGCCGGCGGATACCAGGGCCTGCGCCGGGCGCTGCTCAACCTGACGCCGGAGGCGGTGATTGGGATCGTCCAAGAGGCCAAACTTCACGGCCGCGGGGGGGCCGGTTTTCCGACCGGCCGCAAGTGGAGCTTTATGCCCAGGGGCGAGCAAGCTTCCGCCGTCAAATATATGGCCTGCAATGCCGATGAAATGGAACCCGGCACCTTCAAGGATCGCTTTCTGATGGAAGGCAGTCCGCATCAGCTCATTGAGGGGATTGCCCTGGCGTCTTACGCGATTGAGGCCGAAACAGCTTACATCTTCCTGCGCGCATCCTACCGAAAAGCGGCCGGGCGCCTGGCGAAGGCCATCGACGAGGCCTACGCGCACAACTACCTCGGCAAGCACATCCTCGGCTCCCAGATGAATCTGGAACTCTCCGTGCATGCCAGTGCCGGCCGCTACATCTGCGGCGAGGCTTCCGCCATGCTCAACGCCCTTGAAGGCCGGCGACCGATCCCACGGCATAAACCGCCGCATATGTCGACCGAGGGCTTTTTCGGCAAGCCGACCGTGGTGAACAATGTCGAGACGC
>CAYTBC010000002.1:0-71930 GCA_964435765.1 uncultured Desulfosarcina sp. | reverse complement strand
GATATATTTTCTGCCATCCGGATAGGTCAAGGTCCCCTGCCCGTTTCGTTCGCGAAACATCCAGTGGCCTTCGTAGGTCGTGCCGTCGGATTGCGTATAGGTACCCTCTATTATCTCGTCATTCTCCCAAATGCCGACCATTTTTCTGCCGCCGGGCATCAGAAAAACGCCCTTTCCATTTCGGAGACCATCTTTGAACCCCCCCGTATACGTATGGCCGGTGGAATAGACCATGGTGCCCGTGCCGTTCACACAATCTCCGGCGGTACATTTATCCGCCGCGGCTGTCAGCGCCGGCAGCAAATTAAGAAACAGGATAACGGTCAAAATTTTTCTCATCATATTCACCTCCCGGAAAATTTTAAAATTCAGCGTGGTCGGCGGGAAACGTGCATCCCAACCAGCCAGGCTACAACCACCACCAGATACATCTGTCCGCTTACCGCTTCAAGAATTACCAAAGCGCTGGCTTTTTGCGTCAATGGCAGAATATCACCGTAGCCCAAGGTGGTGATCGTAACATAACTGAAGTAAAGAAAACGATAGAAATCCGGAGGCTGGCCCGTCGGATATGAATAAGAGCCCGGATAAAAATACTCTAAGATGAAAAATGCGAAGGCCCACGCTATCGCCAACAACAAATACACGGCCACGGAGGCATAAATGACCTCTTGGGTGACCTCTTTCTCATTGAATATAAATCTTGTCAGGCAACTGATGGTAAAGCCGGCGAACAGGGCTCCGAAAATTTGTCCGGCCAACAGGATGCTGAGGTTTGCGGACCAATGATAAGTCCAGATTCCGGCAACCATCGGAATAGCCAGCCCCAGCGCAATAAAGACATGCCTCCGTTTTCGGCTGATGGCAAATATGCCCGCCACAAAAATAAATGTCAGCAACACATCCCGTAAAAATCGATAGCGTAAGATCTCATCTAAAAAAGGGCCGCCGATGATGAAGCCTATAATGGCCGCCAGAAAAAATAGGATCCGATTTTTTAAAAAAAATCCAGCTAAAAAAGCAAAAGTTTTTTCGCTCATAAGTTTATCTTCTTTTATTTTGCTAAACCATTCAGCAACTGCCATCCAACAACCTATATCCCCGCTGCGCGGGATCTTCGCTCCGCTCCGACCAGCATCCAGAATGGCCTAAGATTTCTCGTCCAGCTCCGCGACCTTCTCCTTGAGTCGGCCGATGATTTGCTGCGGCGTTTCCTTGCTGAGAATCGATTGAAACTGGGCCCGGTAATTGCTCACCGCATTAATCCCGAAGACATTCAGATCGTATACCTTCCATTGCCCGCTGCGGTTGGTCATCCGCAGTTGAACCGGAATTGTCACCTTGCGCCAGAGCACCTCGACCTCAACCAGTGCTCTGGACTTGCCGATCATTTGCTGCCGCCCATAATTCAGCCTTTGCCCATCATATCGCTTCTGCAATCTACCCAGGTAGAATTTACCCAGGAACTCGCTGAAAACCTTTACAAATTCATCGTGCTGCGAAGGGGTAAATTGACTCCAGTAGGACCCCAGCACCCTTTTTGAGAATTCTTTAAAATCAAAAAGTTTTCGCATTATTTCCCAGAGCTTTTGCTGCTGAGCGCCTTTTCGGGAGGCGTCCTTGAATTGAGGATCTTCCATCACGCGGATGGCTTTATCGATCCCCTGCCGAAGGGCTTCCAGCGGCTGCTGAGCGAAGGATAAGGAAGGCGCAGCGGCAATAATCAAAAGGAAAAACAGCGCTGTTTTCCGTATAATCCGAACCATAAGCAATCCATTTTCAGATGACGGATGATCTAAATCAACAACATAGTATTAAATTGGACTTCTATCAAGGGGTTAAGCGGAAAGCCGAACCGCAGAACCTTGGAAAAGAAAGGCCGTTTGGTTCCCCAAACGGCCTTTCTTTTTTATATTACTTTATTGGACGAATCTACTCGGACTCGGCCGGCGCTTCCTGTTTACAAACGATCGTCGGATCCGCCAGCAGGGCCAGCTCCTCATAGCGTTGGTTGAATTGCTCGACCAGCAGGGTCTGCAATTTTTCAGCTTCCTCCGGGAAAGTTCGCTGCAGGGAGGCATACCGAATCTCGCCCTCCAGGAATTGCTTCAGGCTTCCATCCGGCTTTTTGGAATCCAGGGTAAAGGGATTCTTGCCTTCGGCCTTCAACGCCGGATTGTAGCGGTACAGCGGCCAGTAGCCGGACTGCACCGCCAGCTTCTCTTCCTCCTGGGCTTTGCCCATACCGGCCTTAATCCCCTGGTTGATGCAAGGGCAGTAAGCAATGACCAGCGAGGGGCCGTTATAGGCTTCGGCTTCCACCAATGCTTTCAGCAGCTGCTGTTTGTTGGCTCCCATGGAGACGCTGGCCACATAGATATACCCGTAAGTCATCGCAATGCGGCCCATGTCTTTTTTGGGTGTTTTTTTGCCGGAGGCGGCAAACCGCGCCACCGACCCGGTCGGAGTTGCTTTGGATGACTGGCCGCCGGTATTGGAATAAACTTCGGTATCCAAAATGAGCATGTTGATGTCCTCGCCGGTGGCCAGGACGTGGTCCACCCCGCCGTAGCCGATGTCATAGGCCGCTCCGTCGCCGGCAAATATCCAGAATGATTTCTTGGTGAAAAGCTTTGACTTTTCGGCGATTTGCGCCAGCAGCGGGTTGTCTTTTTGAGCCGGCAGCAGGGCTTTTAACTGATCACCGTATTGGCGCGAGCCTTCAGGGTCTTGCATGTGGTCCAGCCAGCCGGACAGGGCATCCTTGATGTCCTGGGGAATTTCCGTCTGCTGGGCCTCCCGCACCAAATCCGCCAGTTTGTTGCGCTGCTGAAAGTTGCCCAGCAGCATGCCATAGGTAAATTCAGCGGAATCCTCGAACAGGGAGTTGCCCCAGGTGGGTCCGAAGCCGTCCTGGTTGACGCACCAGGGGATGGCCGGTGCCGATCCGCCCCAGATAGAGCTGCACCCGGTGGCGTTTCCGATGATCATGCGCTCGCCGAAAAGCTGAGTAATCAGTTTGGCATAGGGTGTCTCGCCGCAGCCCGCGCAGGCGCCCGAAAACTCCAGCAGGGGCTGGCAAAACTGGCTGCCTTTGACGGTGCTGCGGCTGGTCAGATTGTCGCGCACAGGCAGTGTCTCAAAGTAGCGCCACAGGGGCGCCTGCTTTTCAGCCTGAGTTTCGAGCGGTTTCATGATCAGGGCCTTCTTTTTGGCCGGACAGATATCAGCACAGTTGCCGCAGCCGTAGCAGTCCAGCGTGTCGACCTGAATCCGGAAGCTGTAGTCCTTCAATTCTTTGCCGACCGCCTTTTTAGCTTCAAAGCCGGCAGGCGCATTTTTCAGCTCCTCTTCGGTCAAAAGCACCGGCCGGATGCTGGCGTGGGGGCAGACCATGGCGCACTGGTTGCACTGGATGCAGTTGTCCATAATCCACTCCGGCACATTGATGGCAACGCCCCGTTTTTCGAACCGGGTGGTGCCCACCGGAAAAATACCGTCCGGCGCAAAGGCGGACACCGGCAGTTTATCGCCCTGCTGGACGAGCATGGGCCGCATGACGTTTTTAACGAAATCCGGTTCGTCCTTTTCGGCCGCCGCCGATCCGGCGGCCGCATCGGCCCAGCTTGCCGGGTATTTGATTTCAACCAGATGTTCCAGGGTTTTATCCACCGCCGCAAAATTCATATCCACGATTTTCTGGCTTTTTTTGCCGAACAATTTCTGAATCTGATCTTTGAGGTATCCGAGGGCGTCATCAACCGGAATCACGTTGGCCAGTTTGAAAAACGCCGTCTGCATGATCATGTTGATGCGGCCGCCGAGGCCCACTTCGGCGGCAATTTTGACGGCATCGATGTTGTAAAATTTAAGCTTTTTGCGTGCAATCGTCCGGCGCATCGCGGCCGGAAGCCTTTCTTCCATTTCCGCCTGGGTCCAGGGAGAGTTGAGAACAAAGATACCGCCGTCTTTGACGCCTTCCAGCACGTCGTAGACGTCCACGTAGTTCGCTTTGTGGCAGGCCACATAATCGGCCGTGTCGATCAGGTAGGTGGACTGAATCGGTTTGTGGCCGAACCGCAGGTGCGAGATGGTAATGCCGCCTGATTTTTTGGAATCATAGGCAAAATAGGCCTGGGCATACATGTCGGTGTTGTCGCCGATGATTTTGATGGCGCTCTTGTTGGCGCCGACGGTTCCATCCGCCCCGAGGCCCCAGAATTTGCACTGCACGGTGCCCTGCGGGGTCACGTCCAGGCTGTCGCCGACTTCCAGTGACGTCTGGGTGACGTCATCGACAATTCCCACCGTGAAATGTTTTTTGGGATCGGCGGCTTTCATGTTGTCGAAAACCGCCTTGGCCATGGCCGGGTTGAACTCCTTGGAGCCCAGTCCGTAGCGCCCGTTGAGAAGTTTGGGGGTCTCAGCCTTTTCCATGTAAGCCGTGCAGACATCCAGATAAAGCGGCTCGCCCAGCGATCCCGGCTCTTTGGTGCGGTCCATCACCGAAATGATTTTGGCGGTCTTGGGTATGGCATCAAACAGGTGCGGCGTTGAAAACGGTCGGTAAAGCCGCACTTTGACCAGGCCGACCTTTTCACCTTTACCCCGCATGTAATTGATGAGTTCTTCAAAGGTCTCACAGGATGATCCGATCGAAATGACAACGTGTTCAGCTTGCGGATCACCCACATAGTCGAAGAGTTTGTAGTTGCGGCCGGTCAGGCCGCTGACTTTTTTCATGTTCGCATCGACGATCCCCGGCACCTTCAAATAGTACGGGTTGGCGGCTTCGCGGTTTTGAAAATAAATGTCGGGGTTTTGAGCGGTGCCCCGCAATTCGGGCCTTTCCGGGTTGGCGCCCCGCGCGCGGAATTTGGCAATGGCATCCCGGTCGACCAATTTGGCCATATCGGCGTAGGCGATAACGGCAATTTTCTGAATTTCGTGGGAGGTGCGGAATCCGTCAAAAAAATGGACAAACGGAAGGCTGGACTCGATGGCGGACAAATGCGCCACCAATGCCAGATCCATGACTTCCTGCACCGAGGAAGCCGCCAGCAGGGAAAAACCGGTTTGCCGCACCGCCATGACATCCTGATGATCACCGAAAATTGACAGCGCATGAGCCGCCAGAGCCCGGGCCGATACATGCAGCACGCCGGGAAGCAGCTCGCCCGCCATCTTGTACATGTTGGGAACCATTAACAGCAGTCCCTGGGATGCCGTAAAGGTCGAGGTCAGCGCACCGGCGGCCAACGAACCGTGCACCGAGGCGGCCGCTCCGGCTTCGGATTGAAGCTGGCGAACCGTCAGGATTTGGCCGAAGATGTTCTTGCGTCCTTCAGCGGCCCACTCATCGGCGATCTCCCCCATGGGTGAAGAAGGTGTAATCGGGTAAAGGGTGCACATGTCGCTCATCGCATAGGCGACATGGGCCGCGGCCGTGTTTCCATCCATTGTCTTAAATTTTTCTGCCATAAGAATACTCCTTATAATTATAATTTTTTCGAGTTTTGAATTTGAATGAATGTTTAATAAATTGTTGGTCTTCCGTCCAAAGAGTTTGCGTAAAAGGGATCGGCGAAAAATTTATGCCAATAATTTCTCAAAAAAATCGTTGCCTTTATCATCCACGATGATGAAAGCCGGAAAATCTTTGACGGTGATAAGATAGATGGCTTCCATTCCCAGCTCGGGATACTCGATCAATTCGACGTGGGTGATGCACTCCTTGCCGAGCCGGGCCGCAGGGCCGCCGATGGAACCCAGATAAAAGCCGCCGTACGTCTTGCATGCATCCGTCACCAGTTTCGACCGGTTGCCCTTGGCCAGCATGACCAGAGAGCCGCCGCGGGCCTGAAAGACCGGCACATAGGGATCCATCCGGCCGGCGGTTGTCGGTCCGAAGGAACCGGACGGATATCCGGCCGGGGTTTTGGCCGGACCGGCATAATAAATTATGTGGTTTTTGAAGTAATCCGGCAGGGGGTCGCCGGCATCCAGCCGCTCCTGCAGCTTGGCATGGGCGATATCCCGGGCCACCACAATTTTGCCGGTTAATAAAAGCGGTGTGGCAACCGGGTATTGGCTGAGCTGCTGTCGGATTTGAGCCATGGGCCTGTTCAAATCGACGCGTACCGCTCTTTGACCGGAAAGCTCAACTTGCGGAAGGTACCTGGCCGGATCGGTTTCCAGTTTTTCCAGAAAAATACCCTCCCGGGTTATTTTGGCTTTAACGTTGCGGTCGGCGCTGCAGCTGACCCCCAGCCCGATGGGGCAGGAGGCGCCATGGCGCGGCAGGCGGATGACGCGGGTGTCCAGGCAAAAATATTTTCCGCCGAACTGGGCGCCGATTCCCAGCTCACGGGAGATTTTTAGAATCTGCGCCTCAAGTTCCACGTCGCGGAAAGCAGTCCCGGCCGGGCTGCCGCTGGTCGGCAGGCTATCCAGGTATTTGGCGGTAGCCAGCTTGACGGTTTTCAGGTTGAATTCAGCAGAAGTTCCGCCGATGACAAAGGCAAGATGGTAGGGCGGACAGGCGGCCGTTCCTAAAGTTTTCATCTTGGCTTTCATAAAACCCAGCAGTTTTTGAGGGCTCAAAACAGCCTTGGTTTCCTGATACAGGTAGGTTTTATTGGCCGACCCGCCGCCTTTGGCGATAAACAAAAAGCGGTAAGCGTCCCCGCCGGTGGCATACAGCTCGATCTGAGCCGGTAAATTACAGCCCGTATTTTGCTCCGCGTACATGCTCAACGGGGCGTTTTGAGAATAGCGCAGGTTGCCCCGGGTGTAGGCATTGTAGACACCTTTTGCCAGGGCCGCTTCATCCGAAAAATCGGTCCAGATCCGCTGACCTTTTTTCCCGATGATGATGGCCGTACCCGTGTCCTGGCACATGGGAAAAACCCGCTCGGCGGAGATGACGGCGTTTTTTAAGAGCTCAAGTGCCACATAGCGGTCATTGGCCGAACTTTCCGGATCATCGAAAATTTCAGCCAGCTGCCTCAGGTGTGAGGGCCTCAGCAGGTGGGCGGCATCCTCAAAGGCCTGTTCGGCCAGATCCGTCAAACCTTGCGCCGACACTTTCAGCACGTTTTGACCGTCAAAAGCGGCGCCGGTGACATGCTCTTTTGAAAGCAGACGATATTCGGTCGAATCGTCCACCTCGGGAAACATATCCTTGTAAAAAAAATCAACCATTCACTAATTTTCCAATGAAAGCTAGTTCGATTCTAAAAAAAAAGAACATTAGCAACCAGTGCTTTAAGTGTCAAGGAATTTTGGAAATCCGGCGGGGGGGTTTCAGAAATCCGGCATCAGCCCATCTTAGGCGCTTAAAAGTAAAATCTTTGCATTTTGTGATAAAAGAATTTTCTCGCAAAGCCGCAAAGCCCGCAAAGGTAAAATATTAAGTTAATCTTGGCGTCTTAGCGAGAGACCTTTTTGTTTCCGGCTCATCCGGATTAGGTTTTTTGTTTCGGATCTGCTTACTACAGAAAGGCAATTTGATGGTAACGGTGGTTCCCGTTCCTTTTTTGGAAACTACATCGATTTGCCCCTGATGCTGCTCGACAATCTTTTGGGTCATCATCAGCCCGATGCCGGTGCCCCGGGTGCCCTTGGTGCTGAAAAAACCCTGAAAGAGCCTGGCCTGAACCTGGCTGTCCATACCGCAGCCGGTATCAATCACCTGATAGACCACGGCCCACCCTGGCAGCCTGATCGTCCTGACGATCACGGTTTTGCGCTGCGCCGTGGCATCTGCCTCCTCGCAGGCCTCGATGGCATTGGTTACCAGGTTCAGCAGAGCGCTGTGAATACCGGCCGGGTCGAAATTCAAAGGCTTTAATTGGTCGCTGAGCTCCATTTTCAGTTCAACACCGGCTTCGTTTGCCCTGGAGGTCATCAACTCGCCCACCTCTTTGGCCGGTGTATTCGGATCGCATAGAACGAGGGCGACATCGGCATATTTGCCATAATTTAACAAATCCAGGGACATATTTTTAATTTTTTCAAGATTGGCCGCCGCCATCTCCCATCCCTGGCGCAGATATTCTTTATTATCCAGTTCAATGCCTTTGCCCAGCACGAAGATGCTGCCCTTCAAACCGTTGGCAATATTTTTGATGGCGTGGGCCAGCTCGGTCACGGTTTGGCCGACCGCGGCCATCCGTTCGGCTTCAATCAGCCGGCGGGCTTTTTCCTCGACCAGGCGCTCCAGGTTTTCGGTATACTCCCGGATTTGGCGTCGCATGGAAATTCTTTCGCGCGCGCGTTTTAAGGCAATGTCAAGCACCTCGTCGTTGATGGGTTTGATTACAAAATCCGTGGCTTCATATTTGAGGCTTTCGATGGCCAGGTCCATATCGCCATGGCCGGTGAACATGATGACTTCGGTCTCCGGGCTTTCCTTCTTGATTCGGCGCAGCAGTTCGATGCCGTCCATATCGGGCATCTTGATATCGGTCAGCACGATGGGCGGATTGAGTTTTTTAAAAATTTCCCAGGCATCGATCCCGTTTTCGGCGCTGTGGACATCATATCCGCCGTCCTGCAGGGAAATGCCCAAAACCTTGCGGATCCCGGCCTCGTCGTCAACCAGCAAAAGGGTATTTTCAGCCATTAGTGAGTAACCTCGTTTTTGAAAACCGTCGTTTAAATTATGGAAATGACACCATGTCAGATGCTGGATACTTGATACTCGATACTGGATGCCGGGAGGCGAATCTCCGCAACAGTGTGAATCCCAGCAAGCCTGCGCCTTTCACCTTTTTCCTTTAACCTTCCACTCCTCCCGTCCGCCGGCTGATCGGGAAGGTTATCACAAACAGCGCCCCCTCCCCTTCCCGGGATGCCAGTCGGATGTTTCCGCCGAAATCCTGCACAATTCGATAGCTGATGGCAAGACCCAGCCCGGTTCCCTTGCCGACCTCTTTGGTGGTGAAGAAGGGTTCAAAGATTTTTTCGGAAATCGACGCCGGAATACCCCTGCCCGTGTCCTGTACCTCGACATATACCCGATCGCCGTTCGACCGGGTTCGCAGGGTGATTTGTTTATGCTCCGGCTGCCGCGGTTGGGCTTCCCATGTTTCCTCAATGGCATCCCGCGCATTGATCAGTAAATTAATGAATACCTGCTCCAGACGATCGGCATCGACCCTTATCAGGGGCAGATCCGGCTCGAGTTCCAAGGCCACGTCGATGCCCCGGACTTTCAGCTGCTGGCTGAATATTTCAAGAGACCTCTTGAGCAGATCGTTGAGCTGAATTTCATCAAGTTTCTGGACGGATTTGCGGCCGAACTGGCGCATGTGATTGATGATCTTGCTGGCCCGGTCCACATGGCTGTCGATTTCGGCCGACATGGTGAGAAGAATATCATCCTTGATGGGTTCTTTCTTTTTGATCTTTTTTATGAAATAGCTGCTGGCGGTTTTAATGACGGCCAGCGGCTGGTTCAATTCATGCGCCACACCGGTGGCCATCTCCCCCAGGGTGGCCATCTTGCTGGCCTGGATCAACTGCTGTTCGGTCTCCAGCCGCTCGGTGATGTCGCTGGTGGTAACCAGAAGCACATCTTTGCCCGGATAGCGGGAAGGCGAAATCCAGATGTCAACAAAGATGGGTTCACCGTCCTTTCGAATCTGCTTGACCTGGTTGACGACCGAAGCTGATTTTATTTCGTCGCTGTAGCGAGATCGTTCCTGCGAATTGAAAAGTTCGAGAAAGGAGCGCCGGATAATCTCGTCCCGGCTAAAGCCGTAGACGTCCTGGACACTGTGATTGCAGTCGATGACGACCAGTGTATCGGCATCCAGCACAAAAATGGGATTGCGGATGTTGTTGAAGATGTCATGGTATTTCTTTTCCGATCGCGCCAGCTCTTCTTCAAGCTGCTTGCGATGGGTGATGTCCAGGTTCATCTCCATGGCGGCTACAATTTCACCGTCTTTATTGCGAATGGGCGAAGTTTTGACAATCCAATGGGTCGGGGTGCCGTCTTTGTTGATGCCGGTTTCTTCACTGTAGTGAGCGTGGCCGTCTTTAAACGTCTTTTCAACCGGGCAGTTGGGGCATTTTGTTTGGCGGCTCTTGTAGGCATAATAGCAGTAATCCCCGGACTGGGGGTCGAACCGGTCGGCAAATTCCCGATTATAGCCGACCAGCCGGTAGTTTTTATCCTGGACGGTAATAATGCAGGGAACCGTTTCAAAAAGACTCTGATATTCATCTTTTTGGCGGTTTAATTCCTCTTGCTTTTCACCGATTTCCCGGCTCATTTGGTTGATGGCGTTGGCCAACTGTCCGACTTCATCATACTGATCGACCGCTATCTGACCGGAGTAGTCGCCTTTGGAAATGGCCTGGGCGCCGCGAATGAGCCGCCGAATCGGCCGGTTGACAAAACGCAGCACAAAAATGAAAATGATGGCCGCGGTGACCAGAAATGCAACCCCGGCCAGTCCGATGATGCCTTTTTCCATAAACAGAACTTCTCGATCGGTGTCCGCCAGTGAAACCACCACGTCCAGCGCACCGAGAATTTTCTTGCCAGCCGGATGAAAGTGGCAGTCGCTTGAGGCGCACTCCGGTTGATTGTAAATCGGGCTGATGATTCCCAGCAGGCGATATTTCTCCGACGTGCCGACAATGCGGGTTCGTTTGTCCAGACTGATGTTGGTCAAAGGCGGATCTGAACGATGACAGATAGAACAGGGTTCCGATCGAATGTTGGTGATGTGGTCAATTTCGCTCTGCTCGTTTGAATATTTTACTTCACCCTGCTTGTTGTAAATCCGAATGTTCTCAATTCCTTTTTGTTTGCCGATATTCAGGATGATTTGATTGATATCGTCCCTGGAATTGAGCATCATGGAATATTGGGTGCCCAGTTTGATAATGTTGCTGAGCCGTTCGGTTTCGACGATGATTTCCCTGCGCAGGCGTTCTTTCTGGTATCGGATGTTAAAATAGGCCCAGGTGGATATGGTCAGCAGCAAAATGATGCCGACGCTGGTTATCAGTCTGGTCCCCAGGCTGAACCGTATGTATCCGAAGAGTTTGCGCATGTCAGCCGCTGCCTTTTAAAGTGGCTGTCGGATTGTCCTTGGCCGCCGGCGGCAGAGTTCGGGGCATTCTCACGCGAAAGATGGATCCCTGATCCGGTGCCGACGCCACCTGTATCGTCCCGCCATGCTGCTGGACTATATTTCTGGCGATGAACAAACCGAGGCCGGTGCCCATTTTCCCCTTGGTAGAGTAGAACATATCAAAGATGCTGTCCCGGGTCGCTGAATCCATTCCCACGCCGGTATCCCGGACCTCAAAAACGACGTGCCCGTCTTCGGCTTCCACGTTGAATGTGATGCGATGGGATTTGCCGCTGCGGTCTTCGAGGCAGGCTTCGATGGCATTTTCGATAATATTGACCAGGGCGGTGGCGGCGACGGCGGCATCCACCTCGAAGATGCCAGTATTTTCAGCAAAATTTTTGAAAAACGCGATCGGATGCTTCTCAAGCTTGGGCCTGACCAGGGCGACGACATCTTCGCCAAATTCGACGACGGGTATCGGTTTCCAATCCAGCGCCCGCTCTTTGGCATAGTAGAGGATATCCATCACCAGACCCCGGATGCGGTCAACCATCTGCCTGACGATATCCAGGCCATCCTTAATTTTGGCGCCATCATTGCTTGACAGACCCGAAACGAGCAGATACATGCCCCCGTCCAGGCCGGTCAAAATGCCTTTGACGCCGTGGGAAATGGAGCCGACCATCAACCCCAGCGAAGAAAGCCGGTCCTGGGTGGTGCGCAGCTCTTCTTGCAGTCTTTCGACTTCCGAAATGTCGGCGGAGATTTCCAGCACCAGTTCAAGGTCCCCCCGGCTGTCTCGGATGGGAGCGGTGTGCACCATGGCGGTGAACCGGCTGCCGTCCAAATAATTGATGATCTGCCGGCTTCGCTGTCCCTGGCCGCTTTTGAATGTCTGCGCCACGGGGTTGGCGCCGGGCGCATCGGCGGTATCCTGGTAAATTTCCCAGCTTTGGCGGCCGATCTTGTCACCCAGTCGGTCCTTATAGAGCTGATTGGTGGCCACCACCTTCTGATCCCGGTTGTGGATAGCGACAAAACAGGGCATTTCATTAAAATAGCGGATGCCGGCATTAATATTTCCCGCGATATCCCGCAGGGCCGTGGAAAGCCCTTCAACGGCCTGTCCGACCGCCGCCAGTCGCTCCATTTCAACCAGCCGGGTGGATTGCCGGCGGACCAGCTCCTCGAGGTTGTCGGTGTAATCTCGGAGCTGCCGCCGCATGTCGATCTTTTCGTGGGCTCTTTTGAGGGCAATTTCCAGTGCATCGTCATTGATCGGTTTGGTGACGAAATCGATGGCTTCGTATTTGAGGCTCTTGATGGCCAGCTCCATATCCCCGTGGCCGGAAATCATGATAACCTCGGTGTCCGGATCTTCCTGCTTGATTTTTTGCAGCAATGCGATGCCGTCCATAACCGGCATCTTTATATCGGTCATGACAATGGCGGGTTTTGCCCGCCGGAACAGTGCAAGCGCCTGTTCACCGTTTTCAGCTGTCAGGACGTCATAGCCGCTGTCAGCCAGCGAAATCCCGAGAACCCTGCGGATTCCTTCTTCGTCGTCTACCAGCAGGATTTTAGTGTTCATGTCAGCCGGTCCTTACATTTGCCCCGCGTTGACTTATATAGTAACGCGACCATTTAGATCTAATAACTAATCAACTATTAACCCTAATTGAGTGCAAAGCGCTCAACTAGCCTATAAGCTTGCGGGCAAGTTCGAGCAATTTTTCATGGTCCAGCGGTTTTTCCATATAGGCATCCGGCCGGGGTATGGCGCCATCAACCTTAAGGTCGAGCATTTTTAGGTAGTGGGAAAATGATTCTTTGCCGACGGCCGTCAACATGATCACCGGGATGTTCTTTAGCTGTCGATCGGCTTTGAGATCCCGGTACAGAGCCGCGCCGCCGGCTTTCGGCATCATCACATCGAGAATAATCAGATCAGGGGCCAGTTCTCTGGCCTTTTGCAGACCTTCGATACCGTTGCGGGTGGTGATCGGTGTGTACCCGCTGGTTTCAAACAGGGTGGCAACATAGATTCGCACGTCGAGTTCATCGTCGATGATCAGAATCGTTTTTTTGTTTACCGTTTTCGGCATCTTGCACCTGCATCAAACATCCAGATCCGCCACTTTATCCGGGTGATTGACACTGGCGACCGGACAGGCGGCCCGCAGCACGACCTGCTCCACGGTGCTGCCCAGCAGGGCCTGCTCGGGATCGATATCGGTGGTATGATGCGCCATGACGATCAGATCGCCCTGCTTTTCCCGCGCAAATTTTAAAATCTCAACATAGGGAATGCCTTCCCAGACCTCGATACCGTAGTTGTCATACCCCTTCATTTTGGGAACATACGTTTTTTCGATCTTTTTGCGGGATTCGGCAATCCTGCGCTCGATCTCGTTTTGCCCCTGGATTTCACCGAAATTACCTGAACTGATATCGCAGGCATGGAAAATATGCAGTTTGGCGTCGACCTCTTTCGCTAATTTGTACGCCCACAAAAAGGCGAACTGGGACGGTTTGGAAAAATCGATGCCGATAACGATATTGGAAAACAGTTTCCAGCAGGTTGTGCAGGGCCGGCTGATAATCACCACCGGACAGCGGGCCGCTTTCGCCACCTTTTGCATGGTACTGCCGGCGATGGCCCGGTACCGGGTGGCCCCCACATCTTCCTGCCGGGTGTGGGCGCCCATGATGATCATATCCACGTTGTGTTTGCGCGCCGCGCGCAGAATTTCCCGATGGGGCGCCCCTACGGTTGCTTCCAGTACGGTATTTTCGCTGTCTTTTAAAAGCTCCCCGTAAGTATTTTTCATTTCCTCCTTGACCCAATCCACGTAGTCGGCGTCCGGCTCCTCAATCTCGCCGGTTCTGGCATCGGTTACAAAAGGGCTGTAACCACGACTGGGAACCCCGAGCACGTGCAGCACAATGAGTTTCGCATCCCACTTCATTTCCAGATCGAAGGCCACTTTGGCCGCATTATCACAGGTGGGTGAAGCTGTTGTGGCGAACAATAATTTTTTAAACATAGGTCATCTCCTAGATTCCGCACTCTTTGGGAGTCCCCTGAAAACTTAATTCCCAAATGATACCATCGATAAACTCGAAAAGGTTGAAAACCGTCTCGAACTCGAAGATATCGACCTTATCACCAAACACAATATGCTTCAGAACGCCCAGCTTCAGGGGCAAGTCCAGAAGGTTGGTCAAATGAAACGATTTTATCTCACGGCTTTCCGCGGCATGCAGCCCGCAGAGTGAGTTGTAGATCTCCAGGCGCGGTTCACCGGGATACCCGATCATCTCCACCGTTTTGTAAAATTCCAGATGATCGAAGTCATCGCAGACGCACAGCTGCCCGGGACACGCCCGATAACGCTGCAGACAATCGGGGGCGAAGGCGTTCAGCTTGGCAAGCAGCGCATATTTTTCAAGCAGTCGAAAGAAGCTTCTCAGCGTGTAACCGGTTTCCAGGTCCACGCGGCAGCCAAGGACCCCCAGCGCATCGCCGGCGACAATCTTATGGTCTTCAGCGATGAGCCCGTCGTTTTGCAGGGTGATGCGGTTCATCATAAGGGTGATTCGCGTCTGGTACTTGGTGCTTTAATGATAGCGAGAATATTTGCCCATGCCAGACATGCGGTTTTAGATTTCAGGTTTCGGGTGTCAGGATATTCTCCAAAAGCTGACGCCTCGTAGTAAACCGACCGAGTTCATCGCGGTTAAAAACCGCTCCCACAATCAGAGCCGAGCTTCCCGTACTCAGTCCTCAGTCCTCTGTTTTCTGCCCTCTGTTCTCTGTCCTCTGGTCCTTAAGCGGCCTCTTCTTCAACAGGCTTCAAATGCTCGGGAACCTCGATCATATTGATCAGCAGCGGCTTCAGAAACGACCAGCGGATCCCGATTTTGTAAACCTCTTCCAGATCCCGGATGGCATCCCAGCAGTTGTGGCAGGGTGCGATAACAAGCTTGGCGCCCGTGGCCAGAATCTGGTCCCGCTTGACTTTCAATCCGACATTGCGCTGCTGGCGGTAGCGGCCGATTCCGTTTAAGCCGCCGCCGCCCCCGCAGCAGAAATTGTGCTCGCGGTTGGGTGTCATGGGCCGGAAATCCTCGGCAATATAGCTCATGATCTCCTGCGCGATGTCGGCCAACCCGGCGTTGCGAATATAGTTGCAGGAATCCTGGTAGGTCACCGGTTCCTTGATCTTTTTGGACGGATCGATCTTCAGCTTGCCGGTTCTAAGGGCTTCGGCCACCCATTCCACGTAATGAAAGCTTTCAATCGGCGTTTTGCCGGATTTCAGTCCGGCCCAGTAAGGTCCTTCGATAACGGTTGCCCGGTAGGCGTGGCCGCACTCGGTCACCACCATGCGCTTGGCCTTGAGGCGCTCCATGGCTGCATACACGGATTCCACCTGCATCTTGCAAGCCTCCCAATCTCCGGCGAACATGGCCAGGCTGGTTTCTTCCCAGCCCTCACTGGGAACCGTCCAGTTTTCACCGGCCACGTGAAACAGAATCGCCGCCTCGGCGATGTCCTCGGGGTAGTGTTTGGGCTCCCGGGCGTTGACGGTGTATATGATATCGGCATTTTCCACATCGACCGGGATGGTTAAACCCGGCCAGTCATCTTCGTATTCTTCCGCCATCCACTCACAGGTGTCCACCCAATCTTCAGTCGTGATGTCCATCTGGGCCCGGTAGATTCGATGCATACCCGTGCCGATTTTCATCTCCCAGGGCACAAACCCCTGGGCGAACAGCAATCCGCGCAAATAGCTGAACATGATGCCGGTATCGATTCCGAAAGGGCAGTAAAGACCGCAGCGGGTGCAGCAGGTGCATTTGGCATAGGCCGTGTCCATGCACATTTGCATGAATTGATTGTCGACGTCGCCCTTGCGCTTTATCAATTCGCCCAGGGTGGATTGAATTTTGTAGGAAGGGACCTGTTTGGGGTCTTTGTTGTTGGCAATGTAATAAAAACAGCTTTCGGCACACAGGCCGCAGTGTGAGCAGATTTCAAGCCAGGTCTTCAAGCGCGATTTAAAGGACTTCTGGATCGTGCCCCACAATTTCTTGCGATCCACCTCGAGGTGGTTCATCTCTTCGTAGTACTGCTTGCCGCTTTTATCCGCCAACAGCGCCTGCAGTTGTTCTTTGGTATCTACGGTCTTTTTATTGCAAAGTTTTCCTTCCGGCATGGTTATAATTCCCTTTTGATTGAATATTGAAAATGGAAGATTGAATATTCATTCTTCAATCTTCAATAAAATTTCCAGCCTACCAGGCAATACCCTTGTTTTTCATTCCGCCGCGCTTAATTCCGTAATCCATACCCAGTTGAGCCCTTGAAAGAAAGAAAAGAATAAAATGGGACAACTTGGTGCATGGGATGGCCACCAGAAAAATCTCACCGCACAGAACATGGGCAATGATCCAGAATGCATAGTGCGGGGTCCCGTGATACGCGATGTAGCCGGTCACAAAAGGGGCGGCGGCGACAGCCAGCAGCAGATAATCATAAGCCGTGGTAATCAGCCTGACTTCGGGCAGAGCAATCCGGCGCAGCACTAGGAAAATAACCGCAACGATGACAAGAATCGTCAGGACATCCGCCGTCTCTTCCGGCAGCGACCAGAAACTGAACCCCAGCCGCTCACGCATCAGAACACTGTGGCCCAGCAGAAAAATCGGCGTCAGCAGCAACCCGATGTGCATCAGAAAAACCCACAGGGTAAACCAGGGGTTGTTGCGCCAGCTGCGCGTACCATAGGGGAACAACCAGAAAAGAATCGAACGCAGCGCACCTCTGATGCCATAGGATGTGTTGACGGAATATGTCACCCGGTCAAGTTTCCAATCCAGACCCCTAATGTACCAAACGGCACGCACAATCAAACCGATGAAAAAGATTCCGAATGCCAGCCAGACCAGAGGGCCGGTTACAAAGTCATACATGAGCTGCTCCTTTAAATCCATTAATTCCTTTTGCATTCGACAACTTCAAAACAAAAAGCGGGATGGCTTTTTATGCCAACATTGAAAATCTGGTCCTTGGGGCCAGAATCCTTATTCTTCGTCATCGCGATCGGTGAGAAAACGATACCAGAGCGCGATGGCAATCAGCGCCCCTACGATCAAAATATAGGTGATGCTTTCAGTGTGAAACATATACTCCTGCAGCGTTTGAATGGTACTTTCCATAATGACAACCTTAATTAACCCCTATGGTGTAAATTTTTTGCTACTAACCAAAAATTGACTCGAATGGTTAATTCAATAAGCTGATAGCTGATAGCTGATAGCCGATAACCTGAAGGATCAGATCTTATCTATGAGCTGTGAGCTATGAGCTACGAGCTTGCTTTATATCAAAATCGATTAATGCGTATCAAACCCACCCTTATTATAACCTGCAACTCATCAGGTCAGTGATCTTCGGGATAATCCGGATGCGCGTACATGATCGGCATCCGGGTGGCAATAAAGCGAAACACAATCACACCGACGGTTACCAGAAAAACCGAAATGCCGATTTCCATCCAATGCGGAAAATAGCGTTCACTGGAGGGCAGGTGCCAGTTGAAGGCCACCAGACAAACGTTGAACCGGTTGACGACAATTCCGAGTACGGTCCACACGGCGGTCCATTTGATTATTTTTATGTTTTTTTCGCGCACCCCGATGGCATAGAAAAAGCACGGCAAAGCGACGAAGCCCAGTATTTCCACCAGAAACCACAGGCCGTAGGCGGTGCCCAGCAAGTGCCAGTTGTTGCCTTCGGAGACGCCGATGACTTTGATGATGAAATAGCCGGCAAGCACCAGCGACGCCGCCTTGCCGAATCCCAGCACGACTCCCTCTCTTTCCTTCAGATGGGCCGCATCCATTTTATCGGCGAAATACCGATGCGACAGCGAGCCTTCGAAAATGACCATCGAAAGCCCGGCGATAATGCTTGAGATAAAGAAGAAGGCCGGCAGATACGGCGAATACCAGAGGGGATGCAGCTTCGACGGCGCGATGAGAAACAGCGCCCCCAGCGATGACTGGTGCAGAGTGGAAAGTACGACGCCGAAAATGGTGAGCAGCAGCGTTAGCTTGACGACGATGTTGCGAGCTCTTTTGAGGCCGAGCCACTCCAAGGCGGCCGGTGAAAATTCGATGAACAGAACCGTCAGATAGAGCGCCACGCAGGCAGCCACCTCAAACAGCAGGGAAGTGGTTCCCTGTTGGACTAAAAATGGGTAGGGCAGTCGCCAGGGGCGGCCGACATCATAATTTAGCGCCACCACCACCAGAGCGTAACCTAAAAAGCCGGTCAGGATGGCGGGTCTGACCGCTGAGTGGAATTTTTTCATCCCAAAAATATAGCAGGCCGCCGATGTGACATAACCACCGGCCGCCAGCGCAACACCGACCAGCAGATCAAAGCCGATCCAGATGCCCCATGGGTTGAAGTTGGACAGGTTGGTGACCGCGCCCAGTCCCTTGGTAAAACGCAACGCCGTAATACAAAGACCTATGATCACGATGATCCCGGCAACCACATTGAAAGGCGTCAAATAAGTTTTGCCGGCGGTCGTAGTTTCAACAGACATCAGGAATCCTCCTCGCTTGACTTCTTATCGGTATCCTCAACCTGGGGCTCGGAAGCGCTTTGTCCAGGCGCTTTGGCCGCTTCCTCAAGTGCCTGGCTGACGGCTTTTTCGACGGCTTTCTCTTTTTGTTTTTCAGCCAATTGCAGGGCTTCGGCCATCTTGGCCTTAGCCTCCGCTCCGGCTTTTTCTAAAGCCGCCGCCACCGCCTGTTCTTTCTCCTGCTTTTCGATTTTTTCTTTTCTTTTGTTGATGGCATATATTCCGGTCAGAAGAACCGGCCAGATCCCGACGACAATCGGCACAGCGCTGAGCGCTCCGGCGGTCAGCTTGGGGGCCGGCGTAACGCCGAGATCCTCGCGCATGTTGATGTCTTTGAAGGCGACTCCGGAAAGATACAGCCAACTCGTGCCGCCCATTTCGTTTTCACCATAGATGTGATCCACATAGCGTTCCGGAAATCTGCGGATGCGTTCGCGCCCGACCCACAGCAGATCCTCGCGCTTGCCGTAGGTCAGCGCCTCGGTGGGACAGGCCTGCACGCATCCGGGCAGCAGCCCCTTGGAAATCCGCGGGTAACACATGGTGCATTTCATTATCCGGGGCGCAAACGCGTTGTCGTATTCGTAGGCCGGAATTTCGAAAGGACAGGCGATCATACAATACCGGCAGCCAACGCAAACCGATGGGTCATAGGTGACCGCCCCGGTGTCGGTTTTGCTGAACGCACGCACGAAACAGACGGAAGCACAGGCCGGTTCCAGGCAGTGATTGCATTGTACCTTGCGGTACACCGGTCCGGCCGCACCGTTGAGCCCATCATACCGATTGACAATGGTGTAGGCTTTGGCTGTGGTTCGGCGTTCGACATCCAGCACCGCAAGGTCGCTGAAGGCCCTGTCCGGTTCCGGCAGTTCGTTGACTTCGTTGCAGCCTTCTTCACATTTACGGCAGCCGATGCAGCGGGTGGCGTCAAACAGCACCCCGTTGCTCTGCGGATAACCGGTAAAATGTTTATTGGAGGCCGCCCGGGCGGTATCACTCAATGCGGTGCCCAAACCGGCGGCGCCCAGCCAGCCAAGAAACTTTCTGCGTGAAATGGACATAAATCTACCCCTGGCTTTGAATTCGAAGTTTTTTAATCAGTTTTTTTTCGCATGACATGCGGTGCAATTGGTTGCAACCGGTTTATTGATGGCCATCGCTTTGTGGCACTCCATGCATTGCCGATGATAGGCGGCCATTAATCCTGGTTTGAACGGATCCTTCGCGTTAAACGGCTGGCCGTGGCAGCTGATACACCGCGGGGGTGTTTTCGCCGCCGGGCTGTTATGGTGGCAGCCCTGGCAAACCGTGCCTTTTTCATAGTGGAAGTAGTTCGCCAGTTTGTTCGCGTCGATGTTGCTGACCATGGATTGAACAATTTTACGGTGCGGCATCTTGACCGGTTCATATTTGTTTGTCAGAGCCTGGATGGTGACCGTTGCGGGAATATCTTCCGCGTTGTAGGTCCGGCCAACGGCTTCGCGGCTTTCCAGGGTCCGGGCGGCCGCCGTCTTTTCTTCGGCCGGCCCCATTGCACCGGCGGCAATCTGCGAAATCGGCACCATGTGACAGTTCAGGCAGGCAGAAGTACCCTGCTCGCGTTTAAGCTCGAAGGAGGTGTGGCAGCCGGCGCAGCTGAGATCGGACTGTTTGGCCTCATGACAGCCCATGCAGCTTTGGTCAACGTTGAGTCGATGCATGGCCTGCTCAAGTTTTACAAAATTGCCCTCCCGGGCGCCGTCCAGGGTGTGACAGTCGCTGCAGGCCTTCAGGTCGGCGTGGTGACATACCCGGCAGGTGTCGTTATAGGTTTCATGCGCTTTATGGTTGAACGGTACCAGGTTCATGCGGGCGGCCGGGTTGGTTTTTGCACCGTCCGTTTTGCCCGCTTTGACAAATACGAAATCCGGCTGGTTGGCTTGCATACGCGGCACGTCTGCAATTTTTTCAATCAATTTTTGCTGGCTCGCATCATGGCAGCCGTTGCACGTGACCGGACCGGCGCTTTCATTTTTTGCCAGAGTTTTGCGATGACAATCCACACAGCCGATGTGTGCGGCCAACCGCAGGGAAATCCGGTTATCTTCGGTCTTATCCTGATGGCAGTACCGGCAGGTGCCCTCTTGGCCTTTGGCATAGTAAAGCTTTTTGGTGGCGGCGTTGTAGACGTGATGGCAGGCCTCGCACTTTTGATCCTGTGACTTGGCGTGGCGGTAGTGCAGGGACTTATCCATCCCGATGGGCCGCCAGGAAGAAATGAAATCGACCTGATCCGTATGGCATTCACCGCAGGCTTCCGGGCCGCTTTTTTCGTTGGCGGCGGAGGTCTGCCGATGACAGCCGATGCAGTTGTCATGGTAGATGTCCATCACCTCCTGCGAGTTGGTGTTCCTGAGCCGCATGTATTGGGTCGACATGCGGTTATTTTCGGACAAATGGCAGGCAGAGCAGTCTTTGTTCTTGTTTTCCAACGCCTCGGTGTGTCTCTGGTGCAAAAACATGACCGCCGGCTTTTTCAGTTTGCCAAAAACACTCATTGAATCGATGCGGATAATATCCGCTCTTTTTTCCAGGGTTTCCTTCGGCAGTGTATTCGATCCGAAAACCGCGGGGCCCCCAATTAAAGATGAGGCCATTACAATCGCAGCTAAAATGGCCGTCCGGCGTATCAGTGCGCTTGCCTTCTCCATGTTTAATATCCTTACCTCTTTTCTAAAATTAAATTAATCCGAATTCCGCTTTCCGCTGCTGATTCGTTTCTCGTTGTTAATCAGATCCTGGATCGTTGTGTTGTCATAAATCTCAAATATAGCGGCATTGACTTGATTCCACATCGTAGCAAAGGCACAATTGCCGCTGAACGGGCAATGGCTTTTTGACACACAGGCCACACAATGATTGGGGTTTGCGGGTTTATCCATAAACCGCAGCACGTCTCCGACGCTGATCTTATCCGGTGAACGTGTCAGGAAATATCCACCGTAAAAACCTCGCTTGGAATCCACCATTCCGCTGCCTTTCAATTGGCTCAGGATAACCTCCAAAAAACGCATCGGGATGGCTTGCACTTTGGCAATTTCAATAATCTTTTGGGGGCCTTTTCCCTGATGTTTTGCCAGCTCAAAGATAGCCCGCAGCGCATATTGATTTTTTTTGGGGGTAATGGCCATAATGGGTAATTCCGATTTTTTTTACGGAGCTGACTTCTTGACTTATTTAGTCGACTTATTTGTCGACTTTTTTTGTCAAGAAAAAGGCCGATTGTCAATATTTTTTTAAAATTTTTGAAAAAATTTTATTTACATTAATTTTAGTTAGTTATGGTATAAAAAAGAGCTATATTTTCATAGCGGAATAGTAGGAAATTGCGCGCCATTCGCATAAAAACTTAATTCCGGACTTTACAATCAGAAGAGAACAAACCATAATAATTGAATTTGAATGCAACCTTCTCTGCCGTGCCGCACCTGATTGGATCCGTTGAAATGTATGCTTATGATCGGCTGAAAAAATTCGTGTATGAAATATTTGTCAAAATCGGATGTCCCGCGAATCACGCTGAAACGGCTGCGGACGTTTTAACGGCCGCCGATTTGAGGGGCGTGGACTCCCACGGTGTTTCACGCCTGGGCAGTTATGTTCGCCTGTGGGAAATCGGCCGGATCAATGGGACGCCGGATATCAGGATCGTCCACGAAACTCCGGGCACGGCCTGCCTTGACGGCGACCGCGGCCTGGGCCTGGTTGTGGCGCCGGCGGCCATGGAATTGGCGGTTGAAAAGGCCAAGAAGGTGGGCACCGGCTGGGTGGCGGTCAGAAATTCAAACCACTTTGGGATTGCAGGTTATCATGCCATGCTGGCGCTGAAAAATGACATGATTGGAATTGCCATGTGCAACACCAGCCCGCTGGTCGCGCCGACATTTTCTACCGAAAAACTGCTGGGAACCAACCCGATTGCCATTGCCATACCGGCCGGCAACCAACCGCCTTTTGTGGCGGATTTTGCGACCACACCGGTTGCGTACGGCAAAATCGAAATGCATATGCAAAGGGGAGAGGATATACCGCCGGGATGGATGCAGGACGCCGGCGGCAGACCGACGACCGATGCCCACACCGGCAAAAAGGGGGGCGCGCTTTTGCCGCTGGGGGGCGATCGCGTTCATGGAAGCCACAAGGGGTATTGTCTATCCGCGAGTGTGGACATTTTGAGTGCGGTTTTGCCCGGAGCCGGGTACGGACCCTGGGCTCCACCGTTTTTGGGATACCTGCCTCTGCCGGAAGATTCCGTTGGAGACGGAATCGGGCATTTTTGCGGAGCCATCAGCATCGATGCGTTCCGGCCGGTGGCTGAATTTAAATCCCACATGGACAATTGGATCAGCCGTTTCAGGCGAGCCAAACCGGTTGAAGGGCAGCCAAAGGTTTTAATCCCGGGCGATCCTGAACGGGAAATGGCTGCCAAAAGACACGCCGGGGGAATCCCGGTCTCGGAGCCGGTGGTCAAAGACCTGCAGCGTCTTTCAGAAAAATTCAACATCGAATTCTGAAAAAAAGGGCAGGCCGCTTTCGGCGCCCTGCCCTTTTAGTTGAGTGCATTTACCGTTAAAATCAGCTGATGCTGACCTGGTGCGCTCCCGCCATGGGGTCTTTGAAAGGAATCGATACTTTGAGAACACCATCTTCAAATTTTGCGGATGCCGCCTGGGCGTTTACCGGGCAGCACAACGCCGCCGTGGTTACATAGTCAAAATCACCCCTGGGGGCGTTCAGGCTGAAACTGTCATCCAGCATTTTCAGATTGATATCTTCTTTTTTGACGCCTGGAAGGCAAATCTCCAGGTTTAAATTATTGCTTTCATCGTCCACGTAGGAACACACCTCCGCGGCCATCTTAAATTTTTCTCCTGCCATTATAATCACCTCCAGTAAGTAGTCAGGCAATTGTTAAATGAAATCATCGAATTCAAGCTTCATATTGGAATCTGTTTTCGGATGAGATTTCCGACCAATAAACTATGTTAATACAAAATACCGAAAAGGCAAGCACACCCAGGCAGCACTCTGCAACAGAAATCTCGGTGCTTATATGAAACGAGGTTGGAAAAGCAAAAGCAGAATTTTGGGGCCTTCCTTGAAATAGGCTGTTGACAAGCATACCGCGGGTTTATTATGCCAACTTGAATGATTTAATACGGATACCGCCGTTAAGAATTCGGCGTCTCGCTGACCGGATCGAGGAATCCATGTCTCAATCTTTGACCGACACCGCGCTGACCAAACGGAGCGCCGGCGCAATTTACCGCGCCTTTTCAAGCTACCGCTCCCGGTTCAAGGAAATCACCCGGCGAGCGCATTGGCGCTTTAATAATCGGGACTGGCACGGCATGCGGTCGGATGCCGTCCAACGTCTGGATCTGTATACCGCCGCGGTGGACGACACCGAAACGAATATGCGCCGGCTTCTCGCCGATCGGGTGCCGCAACAGCGGATATGGACGGATATCAAAAAAGTATACTCCGGCATGCTCGTTGGCAGCAATGACTGGGAGCTCGCCGAGACCTTTTTCAATTCAATCTCGCGGCGTATCTTTGCCACCGTGGGGGTAGACGCCCGGATCGAGTTTGTAAACACTGACTTTGCAACGCCTCCCAATCAATCCCCCTCGAAGGTTTTTAATACAAACAAGGGTTCGAATTCGATCACCGATTTAATTCAGCGGATTTTAAGCGATTATCCATTGATAGCGCCCTTTGGCAATGTTGCGCACGACGCCCACCGGGTGGCGGCCAGAATAGAAGATTATCTGAAGCAGGCGGGATCAGCAGGATTCATCGACCGGATAGAGATGGCCCGCGACGTATTTTACCGGGGAATGGGAGCATACCTCATCGGTCGCATATATGCGGAATCGCGGCTGGTTCCACTGGCGATTGCGCTGCTGAATCCGGCCGGCGGAATCGCCGTCGATGCTGTGCTTTTGAAGGAAGAAGAAGTCAGCATTTTGTTTAGCTTCACCCGGTCCTACTTTCATGTTGAAGTGGAAAGACCGTATGAACTAGTCAAATTTTTAAAGACTATTTTACCGCAGAAACGAATCGCCGAGCTATATATCTCGATGGGATTCAACAAGCACGGCAAAACCGAATTGTACCGGGAACTGCTGAACCGCCTTTCGGCTTGCCGTGAGGATCGCTTCGATGTTTCCCCGGGACAACCCGGCATGGTGATGATTGTATTCAACATGCCCGACGATGATCTCGTGTTTAAATTGATACGGGATCGATTCAACACGCCGAAAAACACCACCCGTCAGAAAGTCATGGCGAAATATGATCTGGTTTTCAGTCACGATCGCGCGGGTCGGCTGGTGGATGCCCAAGCCTTTGAACATTTAAAATTCGATGCTTGCTGCTTTTCCGAACAGCTGCTGACGGAATTAAGGCAGGAGGCCGGCGGGACGGTCCGGATTGAAGATGATAATATTGTCGTAAAACATGCGTATGTTGAACGCCGGGTCACGCCGCTGGATGTTTTCCTGGCCCGGGCAGATGCAGCAGCCGCTCACAAAATTGTTGTTGACTGGGGGTATGCCATCAAGGATCTGGCTGTCAGCAACATCTTTCCCGGCGATATTCTCCTTAAAAATTTTGGTGTAACCCGCCATGGCCGGGTGGTGTTCTACGACTATGACGAACTTTGCACGTTGACAAGCTGTCATATCAGAAATTTGCCCCCATCATCGGGCTATGAGGATGAGTTGTCCTCGGAGCCGTGGTTTTACGTGGATAAAAACGATGTTTTCCCGGAAGAATTTCGCAAGTTCTTAGGCCTGTCCGGGCCATTGCGGGAAGTGTTCCTGCAGCACCATTCCGATCTGTTTGAAGTTGATTTCTGGCTGCGCGCTCAGCAAGCCATTCAGGCCGAGGAGCTGCCGCATATATTTCCGTATGCCGACAGCTGCCGGATCAAGCGGCAATGATTTTTTCCGGCCGCGCGACGGCCGCATTGACTCGGCCCAAAAACGGTCTTAATTTGTCAGCAATTTAATGCGTCGTGCCTTTTTTTAATTTAATATTTTCAATTGAATATTAAATATTTAAGACCCACCTCCGCGGATCGGTATTCAACAGTCACCTCTCCGCCTCCGGCGGATTCGGGTCAGGGGCGGGGTGACCTGCGTTACAGAAAGGATGGAGGAAAATGACAGCAACCATCGAAGATAAAGCCAGAGAACTTTGTGAAAAGCTTTCATGCCACGAGATCCAGCCGGATGAGGCTGCCTGCCTGCAGCAGGAGTGGGATTGCGATCCCCGCTGGAAGGGAATTGAGCGTCCCTATACAGTCGAAGATGTTCTTAAACTGCGCGGAACGTTGAAAGTAGAATATACTTTCGCGGAAGCCGGCGCCCAACGCTTATGGCAACTGCTTAAAGCCGAGGATTACATTCCGGCCTTAGGCGCTATGACCGGCAATCAGGCTGTCCAACAGGTGGAAGCTGGGCTCAAAGCTATATATTTAAGCGGATGGCAGGTAGCGGCCGACGCGAATCTTGCCGGCGAGATGTATCCGGATCAAAGCCTATACCCGGCCAACAGCGTTCCGGAGGTCGTCCGAAGAATTAACAAGGCATTGCGCCGCGCTGATCAAATCCAGGTATTGGATGCAAGAAAGCACGGCCCCTATTGGTTTGCCCCGATTGTGGCCGATGCCGAGGCCGGTTTCGGCGGCCCCCTGAACGCTTTTGAGTTAATGAAACAGATGATCGATGCCGGGGCGGCCGGGGTTCATTTTGAAGATCAGCTGGCTTCAGCCAAAAAATGCGGTCATCTGGGGGGCAAAGTCCTAGTGCCCACCCGGGAGTTTATCACCAAACTTATTTCCGCCCGTCTGGCGGCCGATATTTGCGGCGTCCCCACCGTATTGGTCGCGCGCACCGATGCCGAGGCGGCCAAACTGATTACCAGTGATATCGACGAACGCGACCGGCCGTTTCTTACCGGAGACGCGCGAACTTCCGAAGGTTTCTTTTACATAAAAAATGGCGTCGACACGGCCATTGCCCGCGGATTGTCCTACGCGCCCTATGCGGACATTGTATGGTGCGAAACATCCCGCCCCGACCTTGCGGAGGCCAAAAAATTCGCCGAAGGCATCAAGTCACAGTACCCGGATAAACTGCTGGCCTACAACTGCTCGCCGTCCTTTAACTGGAAAGGAAATCTGTCCGATGCGGATATTGCCAAGTTCCAGGCAGAGTTGGGCGCCATGGGATATAAATTTCAATTTGTCACGCTGGCAGGTTTTCATGCGCTCAATCTCGGAATGTTTGATCTGGCGCTCAACTATAAAAAAGAGGGCATGCTGGCTTATTCCAAGTTTCAGCAGGAAGAGTTTGCATTCGGCAAAGAGGATGGTTACATGGCCATCACCCATCAAAAGTTCGTCGGAACCGGTTACTTTGACCGGGTGATGAATTGCATCACCGAAGGCGCAAGCTCGGTGGAAGCCTTGCAAGACAGCACAGAGAAGGCTCAGTTCTAGGAAGAAAGAAAAGGAGATAAACAACCATGAACATCGCCTTACCCAAAGAGGCGCATGAAGGAGAAACCCGGGTATCGATGATTCCCGAACACGTTGCCAAACTGGCAAAAGCCGGGGCCGATGTTTGTATAGAATCGGGATTGGGACAAACGCTGCGGATTGGCGACGAAGAATACGCCAACGCCGGCGCAGCCGTTGCGGCGGATCGCAGCACCCTGATCCGCAATGCCGATATGGTGCTGCGTATTCGCAAACCCGTTGCCGACGAAATCGAAATGATGAAGCCGGACTGCATCTATATCAGCCTGCTGGATCCGTTCAGCGAGCGCGAACTGATCGAAGCCTTCGTGGCCCAAAGAATCAGCGCGATCAGCATGGAAATGATCCCGCGCATCACCCGCGCCCAGAAAATGGACGTTTTAAGCTCCCAGGCCAATTTGGCCGGTTATGCGGCGGTCATCGTGGCCGCTGAACGGCTTGATAAAATTCTTCCCATGATGATGACCCCGGCGGGCACCATCGCACCGGCGCGCGTTTTTGTGATCGGCGTCGGGGTTGCAGGCTTGCAGGCGATTGCCACCGCCAAGCGTTTGGGTGCTCGGGTTGAAGCATTTGACACCCGGCCGGTGGTAGAAGAGCAGGTGAAGTCGTTGGGGGCGCGGTTTGTCAAAATCGACCTGGGTGAAACCGGCCAGACCCAAGACGGTTATGCCAAGGCCCTGACCGAAGCGCAGCTGCAAAAACAGCGCGAAGGCATGGCCAAAGTCTGCGCATCCGCCGATATCGTCATCACGACCGCCCAGTTGTTCGGCCGCAAAGCGCCGCTGATTGTGACCGCCGAAATGGTCGCCGGCATGCAAAAAGGTTCCGCCATCGTCGACCTAGCGGTGGAAAGCGGCGGAAACGTAGCCGGCTCTGTAGTCGGCCGGGAGGTGGACGTCAACGGCGTACGCATCATCGGTTTGACGAATTTACCGGGAAGAGTCGCGATCAACGCCAGCCAGATGTTCTCTTCAAATCTCTACAACCTGGTGGAAGAATTTTGGAACAAGGATGCAAAGCGTTTCGATTTAAACTTCGAAGACGAAATCATAAAAGGCTGTGTCATCACCCATGGGGGAGAAATCGTCAACGAAATGATTCGGGAGCACTACAGTGCCCAAAAATCCTAAATTCGAATCCCGAAATTCGAATCAAATTATAAATCCGAAATTTTTAAATTGAAGTATCAAAATAAAAAGGAGCTTATGCCATGTCAATCGGACTGCTATTTTTCGTTTTTGTCCTGGCCATATTTCTGGGAGTTGAACTCATCAGCAAGGTACCGTCTCAGCTGCACACCCCGCTGATGTCGGGCACCAATGCAATTTCCGGTATCACCATTGTCGGCGCCCTGACTGCGACCGGCAGCAGCGCCGACATGCTGGGCACCATCCTGGGCACCATTGCGCTGATTTTCGCCACGATCAACGTGGTCGGCGGATATCTGGTCACCGATCGCATGCTGTTAATGTTCAAGCGCAAGGACGGAGAAAAGAAATGACGGACTACACCCAAACGCTTGTAGACCTGGGCTACCTGGTGGCCGCGATTCTCTTTATTCTCGGCATTAAGATGCTCGGCAAACCGGAGCGGGCCCGCATGGGAAACCTGGTTTCAGCGCTGGGGATGCTGATTGCGGTGGCGGCCGTACTGTTCGAGTGCTGCCTGTCGTTTGAATGGGTCATTGTCGGCCTGATTGTCGGTTCGCTGATTGGTGTGATCGCCGCCCGCATGGTCAAGATGACGGACATGCCCCAGATGGTTGCCCTATTAAACGGATTTGGCGGCATCGCGAGCCTTCTGGTCGGGTGGGAAAATTTTCACAGCAACCCGGACAGCAATCTTTTTGTAAGGGTCGCGGTGCTGCTGGCGGTATTGATCGGCGGGGTGGCCTTCTCCGGCAGCCTTGTGGCTTATGCCAAATTGGCGGGCAGAATCTCCGGCCGGGCAGTCCTTTTTAAGGGTCAACAATGGGTGAATGCCGGCATTGTCGCCGTCATCTTGGTCTGCGGCGCAATTTTGGCCTATCAATCAACCGGCGCGCTCGCCTATGTGCTGTTTGTTTTTGTGATGTGCCTGTCGCTGGCCTTGGGTGTCTTCGGCGTCATTCCCATCGGTGGCGCGGACATGCCCGTGGTGATTGCTCTTTTAAACAGCTACTCGGGATTAGCTGCCAGTGCCGCCGGATTTATTATTTTGAACACCGTGCTGATCGTGGCCGGCTCACTGGTGGGTGCCAGCGGTTTGATTCTGACCGGTATCATGTGCAAGGCCATGAATCGCTCACTGAGAAACGTGCTGTTCGGTGGCCTGCGCGCCGGCGGCGCACCGAGCGGTGCGGCCGAAGTCCAGGGCGAGCCTAAAGCTATCTCACCGGACGATGCCTACTATATTCTGGAAGCCGCCCGATCGGTGGTGATCGTTCCGGGATACGGTATGGCAGTGGCCCAAGCGCAGCATGCTGTGCGTGAACTGGGAGATATACTGGAAAAAAACGGTGCTGAAGTTCGCTATGCGATCCATCCGGTTGCCGGCCGCATGCCCGGCCACATGAACGTGCTGCTGGCCGAAGCCAACGTGCTCTACGAGCAGCTATCCGAAATGGATGACGTCAATCCCATCATGGAAACCGTTGATGTCTGCATCGTCATCGGCGCCAACGACGTCGTCAATCCGGCCGCCAGGGAGATCAAGTCGAGTCCGATTTACGGCATGCCGATCATCAACGCCGACAAGGCCAAAACCGTCCTGATCCTGAAACGGTCCATGGCCGCCGGCTTTGCCGGTGTCGACAACCCGCTTTTTGTTAAAGAAAATTCCCGCATGCTGTTCGGCGACGCCAAAGCCACCGTGCAGCAGCTGGTGTCGGCGTTTAAGGAAACATAATTTGAGCTCATAGGTCATAGCTGATAGTTAAAAAAATCTTGATGCTGGTCGGAGTGGAGCGGAGATCCCGCGCAGCGGGGATGGTGGATTATGGATGCTGGATATTGAAGTTGATCGGTTTGAAAAGGATTGACAGGCTTCCGAGATTTAGCTTCCCGGCTTCCTGGCCTCCCAGCCTTCCAGCTTCTGACCTCTGACGTGTCATAAGGATTTGACGCCCGTGAAAGAAGAAATTGCGCAAATAGCGGCAAAAATCAGGGAAGGCGGCAAGAACGTCGTGTTCACCGGTGCCGGCATCTCCACCGAAAGCGGCATCCCCGACTACCGCAGCCAGGGGGGTATCTGGGATAAGTTTCGGCCGGTGTATTTTGACGAATTCATGTCTTCGAAAGAGGCCCGCATCGAATACTGGCGGCGCTGGGTGGAACTCTATCGAGGCATTGTTCAGGCCAGGCCGAACCCGGCCCATCTGGCACTGGCCCGGCTGCATGACATGGGTCTGCTGCAGGCAGTCGTCACCCAGAACGTCGACGGCCTGCATCAGGAATCGGGCCTGCCGGACGAAAAAATCATCGAACTGCACGGCAACACCCGTCGCATCCGCTGTATGAGCTGCCGCGAAATTCATCCGGTCGATGAAATCCGCAAACGCATAGCAGACGGTGATCCGGCGCCGGAGTGTCACTGCGGGGGATATTTGAAGCCCGACACAATTTCCTTCGGCCAGGCCATGCCCGTCGCCGAGGTCGAAAAAGCCGCCGCCCTTTCAAAGGGCAGCGATTTTTTCATGGTGGTAGGCTCCACCCTGGTGGTTCAGCCGGCGGCCCACATGCCCTATTATGCCAAAAACAACGGCGCCTTTTTCGCCGTCATCAACCTGTCGGAAACGCCTTGCGACGAGATGTGTGATGTCCTGATCCGGGATAAGGCGGGCGTGGTGCTGCAAGAGATCGTCGAAGCAGTGGAAAAAATGTAGAAAGAATAACCGTTATGCGCGTCACCGACAATTTACATGCCTTTATTTGGCAATCCATGACAAGCAACAACTGCAACGCCTATCTGATTGACGGCCCGCAGCGGGTGCTGATTGACCCCGGCCACCGCAATCTGATTGAACATGTTCAGCGGGGGCTGGCGCAGCTGGATTTGACGATTCGTGACATCGATGTGGTTATCTGCACCCATGCCCATCCGGATCACCTCGAGGCGATTCCGCTTTTTAGGGAGAAGCCCGCGCTTTTCACTCTGCATCAGGACGAATGGCAGTGGGTGAAAAGCATCGGCAAACAGATGGTCGCGGCCTACGGAATCGATTTGGATGAATTCCGGCCTGATTTCTTTTTAAAAGAGGGCACCCTTGCATTGGACGGCCTGGAGTTGAAAATCTTTCATACCCCCGGCCATTCACCCGGTTCCGTTGTCCTGTACTGGCCTAAGCAAAAAGCAATGTTTACCGGTGATCTCGTTTTCAAAAATGGCGTCGGCCGCACGGATCTTCCCGGCGGCGACGGCACGCGCCTCAAACAGAGCATCAAAGGGTTGATGGGCCTGGATGTGGAGTGGCTGCTGCCCGGGCACGGCGAGATCATCGGAGGCGCCGCTCAAGTTCAAAAAAACTTCAGGGATATCGAGCAGTTCTGGTTTACATACGTGTAGCGCATACAGGACAGATGACAGAGGTCAGGGGTCAGCTCAATTATCCTGACCCATACTTAAATTGACAGAATCGGAAAATAAGCTGAGACTTCGATTGACAATATGATATCATAGATTTTTACACGTCTTCCAACGTCCAGGTTAGTTTACAGTATCTGCAATTTTGGTGATTCAAATTTATTGCAGATACTATAGCATGATATCTGCAAGTGAATCTCATCTGCGATGAGTTGGAGGTACCAGTAATCTGCTATTCAAATGTCAGGCTCTCAACAATCGATGCAATTTTTTCTGGGTTTCGTCCGGTATTGATAACAAGATAGACACATTTTTTATCTCTGTATGAAGATACGACCAGCGATGTCAATTTAATATAATCGTAATATGTCCATTTGATATCTGTCCTGTATGCGCGTGAGCCACAATTCAAAGTTATTTCCTTATTGGCTATAACCTCAGCATCAGAACCTATGCCTTGAAGATATTCCATATACCATTTTGGTCCAAAATCCTCTAATTTGATCTTATCCGGAATGTCAATTATAGATGCTTCAAAATTTGCCTCGTTCGGTGTTTTCATTCTCATGATCTGCCATTTTGACGTGGTACTAAGTTTTTTACTTCCAACAGGATACTCAAACTTAAATTTTGGAGATTTAGCTCGCCGGAAAATACCGTCTTTTGCTATACCCTCTTCTCTGGAGACCCAGATAAAACTATCTGAAAAAGAAGTGGACACGCTTTTTACCAATTGATCAAGTCTTTCGGCTTCTCTCGTATTTGCTGGCAACGACTCAGAAGATACAACCGCAGGAAATATATATTTCATCGTTAATTCAAGCGGAAGAGAAGTTTTCCCGACGGGTAAGTCACCGGTAAATACCACAACCATATTCATCTCCGTTGCCACCATAATATACTGACCTCTAGAGCCGATAGCAGAATAATTGCCGTCATCATCCACCCACCATTGATACCCGTATTGCTGAGCTGGTTTAGCTTCAATATGTCCACGCGTTGATTTTTCTACCCAAGAACTCGACACAAGTTGCTTCTTCTCCCACCTTCCCTTATTGAGGTAAAGCCATCCAATTTTGGCCATGTCATGGGGTTTTAACCACATCCGACCATATCCAACATCAATACCCTGCGGGCTTTTTTCCCAATCAATTTCTGAAATACCAAGGGGAGTGAATAGATTCTTTTCAGCAAATTCTCTGGTTTTCATTTTCGTTGTAGTGTTGATGATTACCGATAAAAGATGTGATAAGCCGTTGCAGTACTCGTATTTACTACCTGGAGGACGGACCATCGGTAGATTAAGGACATGTTGCCCCCAATCACCGCTGCGCCTCATTTCGAATAATCCTTTCCAATTGTAATGATGAGAGTCCCTGCAATCTAAACCAGAGGCCATAATCAACAAGTGCTCAAGTGTAATTGACCTTTTATTGTCACCTAAGCTATCAATTATATTATGCGGCAATAATTCAACAATAGGTTGATCGACACTTTTTATATACCCTCTATCAATCGCTATGCCTATCAGGATCGACATAATACTCTTTGTACAGGAACGAATGATGTGTCTCTGGCCTTTTGAAAATGGGTAAAAGTAGGCATCAAGAACCATGTAACCATTGCGGATTATTGATATGCTATCTATGTTGTAACCCTTAATTTTTATCTCTTCAATCATATTGGCAAGCACTTGAGATTGTATGCCCTGTTCCTCAGGAGTGGAGGTCTGCCACCCATTTGCGGGGTAACTGTTAACGGCTGCGGGCGAGAGTGAGTAGGAAAATGTAGTAATCAAAAAAGCAAGAAGGGTGTAAAATAAAATGTACCATTTATCTTGAATCAAATTCATGGTTCCCCCTTGGGAAAATATTAGACGATTGCAGATACATGGAGATAATCGGCAGAAAACCAACTCTTTGAAAACCTGTGATTTCATAAAATATCACAGATTTCCCGAATACACAGGTATGTAGATGAAATCCCAACTCTGGCTAAATTACAGATATCATGAGAGGGGGTTGTCAAGTTAAGTAGATCCTGTTTTTGACTGTTGTCAAATCATCTCCGTCCAGCGACAGCCCAATCAATCCCATAAACCCCCTCACTCAACCAACTATCAGATTGTCCTTTTGCCGCTCCAAGTCGTCCTCAAATCGACGCCGTATCCCGTTCAAATCGCGGCGCCATTGTGCATCCGCTTCGAGGTTGGGAACGACGGCGGAGCCGGAAACATTAAAATTGCGGGCCAGGTCTGCTTTAAGCTGTGCCGTCCGCTCCAAGGCCGCCTGGCGATGGATATTGCGATACGCATCGACGGCCGCCTGAATGCCTGCAGTGTCGGCCCTGCAGCAATCCGCCAACGCCTCCAGCAGGAGTTGATTGTCCTGATCCGGGTCGAGACGATTTAAGATTTCCTGGATCAGAAAAGCATCGTCGGCCGGGTCTAAATCCTTTTTGAGGTTTGCATAGTCTTTTTTCAGCTGGTTGCGGGTCAGCAGACCATCCAGATATTTTTGCAGCATTCCTTTCAGACGGCTTTGCATTTCTTTTTGTTTCTGTTCCTGTTTCTCCGCTGAACTCAAAGTCAGGTTCCTGGTTTTTTCCATAACCAGATCCAACGTGCTTTTTATCTCGCCCACCCGGCATCCCCCCGTCGTTTAAACAACTCGAATCATGAGTTGGTGAAAATTACATTTAATCAATTGACTTAGAATTCAATTCGATACCCCCTGAAGCATCATCCCGGTTGAATGAGCCGATCCAGGATCAGGCCGTGAAAAACATCGCCGCCCCTGGAATTAAATACCCATCCCAGATGCGTCAAGCACATGCGGCAGAAACACACCCGCCAGCTGTAGCCCGCAAACCAGGTGAATTCATCTGAGGCGGCGCCGGCGTACCCGCAGCCTTCGACATTTCTGAAACATCCAATCTCGAAAACAATCCCGTGGGGGTTGGCAAAGGTGTGACGATGCGCCCCCTGAACGGTGGTGCGGTCGGTCGGTCTGGTGATCGCCTGATGACACTGGCGGCAGAGAATGTAGACCTCTTCTTCGGGCTCCGGCTCCTCGGCCGCCTCCTCAATGACGGCGATATCGCCTTCAGCTTCCGGACTGTCCGGCGGAACGCGCAAACAATGTCCGCGATTCAACATCCTCATCCCTCCGCTGCTCACGAGTAAGTCACAGTTATATAATAACAACGACCGCCCGGCATCCAAAACAAAAAAGTTAAAAATCCTAACCCGGGGGACCAGATTTTCAATGTTAAACAATATGCGCAGCATCAATAATTAAGCCGCCGCCGCTTAAATCCAACAGGTCTCCAACTATCAAAAAACACCTCACGACCATGTATAAGCCATTTCTCAAGGCGGATTAATTGCGGATTAATTCAGCTTTTAAACAGGGATTTTTTGAGTATGGCATTGTCATAAGCCCCGATGATATCCCGCCGGCTGATCAGCCCGACCAGCTCGCCGGGATCACGGGGTGAGACGACCGGCAGGGTGGCAAAATCCCGCCGGCTGATTTTTTCAAGCGCGGTATACAGATTATCCTCCGAGGATACCGTCACGACATCGGGGGTTGCCAGATCCTTGGCCACCACCAGATGCTTGAGGTCTTCATCAAATATGGCGTCACTGTAATCGTTAAAAGAAATAATGCCGACAAGCTGGTTGTCGGCATTGAGCACCGGAAAACTGTTGTATTTGCTTTTTGAGATTTTATCAGCCATTTCCTCCAGCGACATCCCCTCCATGATGGTTTCGACCTTGCGGCTCATCACATCCCTGACCAAAATGGATTTCAGCACATTGACTTCTTTGCCTCCTTTGATGTCGATCCCCCGCCGGGCCAGTTTGAGGGTGTAGATGGAATCCCGCAGCAACTGCCCGCTGATGATCGAGCCGATGATACACGAAAGCATCAGCGGCAGAATGATTTTATATTCGCCGGTCATCTCGAAGAGGATTAAAATCGCCGTCAACGGACCATGGGTCGTCGCGGCAACCACCGCCCCCATTCCGACAATGCTGTACGCGCCGGGATCGGCGGTCACTGCGGGAAACAGATGGTTTACCACCCCGCCGAAGAATCCACCGGCCATGGCCCCCACAAAAAGCGAGGGGGCAAATATTCCGCCCGACCCTCCCGATCCGATGGTGATGCTCGTGGCCAGCACTTTGACCACCACCAGCACCAGCATCAGCCAGCCGGCAAACTTTTGCATCAGCGCCAAATCGATGGCCCCGTAACCGACACCTAAAATCTGGGGGAAATACAGGCCGGCGACACCTAAAACCAGACCACCGATTGCCGCCTTTAAGTATTCGGGAATTTTTAGATCATCGAAGCGATCCTCAACCCAGTACAAGGTTTTGGTGAAGGCGACCCCGGCGGCGCCGCAAAACAGGCCGAGAACCAGGTACATGGGAAATTCCCAGGCGCTGACCAACTCGTAGGCCGGCAGCACGATGAAGGCCGGAATATCGCCTAAAAAGTGGCGTGAAACGGCGGTGGCCGCCACCGAAGAAATCACAATCGGGCTGAAGGTGGCCAGCCCAAAATCGCCCAGCACAATTTCCAGCGCAAACATGGAGCCGGCAATCGGAGAATTGAATGTGGCGGCAATACCGGCGGCAGCTCCGCAACCGACCAGCGTCCGCATTCGATCCGCCGATACCTTCAAGGCCTGACCCAGGGTCGAACCGATGGCGGATCCGATTTGGACAATGGGGCCTTCCCGGCCGACGGATCCCCCGCTGCTGATGCTGATGGCCGAAGCCAGTGATTTTACGAAAACAAGTCTTTTGCGGATGACACCGCCCTTCATGGCCACGGCTTCCATCACTTCGGGCACGCCGTGACCCTTGGCTTCGCGCGCCAGAAAATAGACCAGCGGTCCGACAAACAGTCCCCCCAGGGCGGGAATCCAGACTTTAATGTACCAGGAAATTGTATTGACGACGGTGAGCAGTTCGGCGGGAGAGCCGTAAGCGATGGTCTGAATGATGCGGATGAGAAAACGAAAGCCGACGGCACCGAATCCCCCTGCCAGTCCCACAATTACCGCCATTACCGCCATAATGGTGTGCTCGTTGGTTCTGAGCTGCCCCAAGATCGACATATTTTTCAATCCAGCCCGGTCAGTCATGCAGCTATCGCTTTCAATTTAAATAAAGATCAGTCCTCAGTGGATGAAGCCCTCCCTCATAAGCCGCACAACGTATATGCTCGACTCTGCATTGCGCATCTTGCGGCGCTGAACGGCACAATTTTCAACCCGGTTTGGGTGCCAAAAAAGGTCGCCCAAACCCGTCGAACGTTGATTCTGTTCCTTACTATTTGAAAATACTTGTAATTTCTATATTGCCGACTACAGCTATGTCAAGTAATTATTTAAGGTCTTGACAAGATCCAAAAAATGAGTAAATTAGCCTCAACAAAAATTGACCCAAAAAGCTCAATCTGGTATCATTAAGTATCATATCAGCTTTTAGGAGGAAAGACATGCCGGTTTATGAATTTGAATGTGCCAACGGACACATCACCGAGGAACTCGTACCGATGGGCACCCAGCGCACCACGTGCTCCAAATGCAATAAAAAAGCACGAAAAATTATTTCACACTGCTCCTTCGAACTTAAAGGCGGCGGATGGTATGCCGACGGCTATTCATCCAAAGGATCCGGCAGCGGTACGAAAAAGTCAGATTAAGCCGCATACATGCGGTTAACGGACTGCGCCCATTCAACTGCGCAAAAAAAAATATTCAAATATCCAAGAGTTCTAATTTTTTTTAAAATCTAAATCCGACTCCGTGGCGGCCCACAAGTCGGATTTTTTTTGGGCGCCCTGCCGCCAACGTGGCAGCCGGTATTTTATGCGAGTTTGGTTATGGGGATTCCGGGTTATCTGCAAAGCCCAAGTCACCGGAATTTTGCCTCCCCGGCGGCCTCCGGCTTGCAGAGCAGGGATTGCGGGCGGGAAAAAATTGGGAATTATTTTTTTATCGCCCCGGCCCGGTATGATTTCAATCTCCGGTCTCAAATGGAATCACATCAACGCGAACCTCTTTGATGCCGTCGATATCTTTAAGCGTATTTTGGATCGTAGCGGTGACCTCGGCCTCCAGAGAAAGCGCCGTCTCGATTTTAACGGTGACAACAGCGTTTCGGCATTTAACTTTAACAGCAGGAAGGCTGTCGAATAAGGCTGCGTGCGCTTTGGCAGCCAGGTAGCAATCCTTGATCTTCAACATAGATTCCGCGGTGGTTTGAAAGCAAGGCCGTCGGGCAATGCCGGCCAGCGCTTCGACCGCGTCATTCACTTTTAAATTATCGATGTGGAATACCACATCATAAAGGCCGGGATCGTTGGTATCAATCCCGTAAAGGTACATACCCCACTTGCGCCTCTCTTCATCATCTTTTTTCAGGATATAGCGGGCCTCTTTGTCAGAAATATCCTCGCGCCGCATTTCTTCCCTGATTCGATCCTCGATGTTGGCGATAATCCTCACTTTTAAAATGTTGGCGATTCCTTTGATAAAGAAATGACCGGCCAGTCCGTGGTAGACCACATTGTCCCTCTGAATGTGTTCTAGGAATGCTTCCCGGATAAAAAGCATATACTTTTCTTTCCCATGCTTGAAACGTTCAAAAAAAGAAGGGGCATCATGAATGGCGCGGACAAGCTTGACTTCCGGGATATTGAAATGCGTCGACGCCTCCAACAGGATGTCTCTGGAAACACATTCATATCCCAGTTGCCGCGCCAACTCCTCGGCCACCTCCTTGCCCTTGCTGTAGGATCCTCTGGAAATTGTAATGATACCCATAGAGTACTCCTCTAATTTTCCGGGGTGTCCGCCCGTCTTTGGTTTTTAAAAATCAGCCGCAACACCGGGTGCTGAAGGCACGGCATCCAAACGGTGCTTCAGAAGGCCGCCGGATTGCCGCCGCGGTCCCTGACTTTCCGGATGCCGCTAAATTATCTACTTTTCCTCATTGTCCAACCGAGCCAAGGCCTTCAACAACCCCAGGGGGGATGCGCGCATCGACAGCTTCTGAATTTCTTCAATTCGCCTCTGGTTATGCTCGAATTTCTTTTTAAGCCTGGCCTCATAGGCCTCCTTGATAATCTCAACGAGTTTTTCAAAGTCATAAGGTTTTTCCAGGTATTTAAATGCGCCTAATTTGGTGCACTCCACGGCCGAATCGATGGTGGCGTGGCCCGTCAGCATGATGATTTCAAGGTACTTGTGGTTTTCTTTCAATGTTTTCAGGACCTGGGAGCCATCAATACCGGGCATTTGAAAGTCAACGACCGCCACATCGAAAAGGCCTTTTTCAGCCGATGCGATTGCATCCTTGCCGTTTGATGCGGTCGTGACTTCAAAGTTTTTTAGCTCAAGCCGTTTGGAGATCGAGTCTAAGAATTTAACTTCGTCATCAACCAAAAGGAGTTTTATTTTGTTTTCGGCGCTCATGACGACCTCCGTTTCTCAATGTTAAGAGGGTATAGACAGCTAGAGGGCATTTTCCGGCATCTTTACCCCACGGTTCGATGCCGGATGCATCCTCTAAATGTTTGGATCAAAGCGGACGGACCGCTTCGACATTTTCAGGCACGATCAGCTCCAAGCTCTGCAAGTCACCGGCCTCACGAATATCCACGCCGATCGAAGCCGCAATTTTTTTGGTTTTGTCGGATGCAAACGACCGGGCATTGTTTGACCCAAAACCTGAAAAGTTGATGTGGGCGCTGCCGTTGGGCTGCGGATGAATTGCCACCCGAATCTGTCCGTGCGGGCCGGCTGACTCAAAGCCGAAGACAAGCGCCTGATAAATGAGATTTTGGAGTCGAAACGGACATGTCAAAACCACCGGTGCCGCCTCGGGCACCGGCTCAACCCGGACCTTGCTGGCAAAGCTTAAAAATTTGCCGAGCGCAATCATCAGACCAACGACGTCGACCAGATTCACCTTTTTGACGGGGTCGTCCACACTGTGGGAAAATATGTTCATTTGCTTGATGGTGGCAAAGCCCCGCTGAATCTCTTCGACAATATCCTGGCTGCAGGTTTTAAGCATTTCCAGCTCAATCTTTTTCCCCTTGGCCGCTATTTCGGTCAGATCCTGCAAAAGACCCGCGGCCTCTGATATTATGGCCAGGATGTTTTTGAGTTCGTGTGAAATGCTGGCATTGACTTTGCCGAAAAAAGCCAGGTCATCATTATTTTTAAAATCGCTCGTACTGTTCATGGTGCCTCCGTTATAATAGTATCGTACCCATCATTCGGCAAGCTTAGGGTTCACGAAAAAATAAGTTTCACAAGGCGCTGAGACGCCCGTCGGGCAGAGAAAACTTTTCATTTATGCGGCCCGCCTGCTGATCGGCAACCGGTCAATCTAGCCGATGACCTGACGCAGGATCTTTATCAATTCATCGATTTGGATCGGTTTCGCCAGATAACAAGCTGCTTCGGCCGATCCTGTTTTAAAGTCGGTTTCGGACCCGTGGCCGGTCAGGAAGATAATTTTCAGGCAGGGGTCCAGTTCTTTTAATTTCCGCTCGAGTTCGATCCCCCCGATGCCCGGCATTTTGACATCCAGGATGGCCGCATCGTACCTTTCCGATTTGGCCTTTACGATCGCATCTTCACCGCTGTATACGTAATCGATGTCGATTCCTCGCAATGCCAGTCTTTTGGCCAGCATCGTTGCGAATTTTTTTTCGTCATCTACCAATAGAACCTTCATTTTCAATCATCTCCTCCAGAATCCGGGTGGGCAAGGTAACGGTAAATGTCGTGCCTTCATGAACTTTACTTTTTACGGAAATTTCTCCGTGAAGCTTTTTGACCAGCCCGTAGGTGATGGCAAGCCCCAGGCCGGTTCCCTTGTTGCCTTCTTTTGTGGTAAAAAAAGGTTCGAAAATTTTCGGCAGATTCTCCTCCGGCATGCCGCAGCCGTTATCACTGATGGTGATGCGGACCTTATCGGCTCCTGCGGGTGACGCCTGGATATCCAGGATGCAGCCGTTGTCCAGTGCCTGAAAGGCGTTGTTTACCAAATTCACCAGGATCTGCTGCAGCTTGCCCCGGTCGGTTTCAATCGGGGGCAAACCCTCCGGCACGTCCACGCAAACCTTGATATTCCGATAGGCCGCCTCTTTATTGTGAAAAACGAGGACATCCGAAATAACCTCGTGCAATTTCACCATTTGGATCTTGACGTCAAATTTGCGCGCGAAACCGAGAAGTTGCCTGGTAATCGTGCCGCAGCGTTCGACGGCATCCAGAATGTCATCGATGTAGCCGATCAATTCGTCATCCTGGCGATACTGTTCCCTGAGAACAAACAAATCTTTCACATACCCGGCGGTTTCGTTGATCAGGGCCAGGGGGTTGTTGATCTCATGGGCGACGCCGGCCGCCAGTTGGCCGATCGACGCCAGTTGGTTGCTTTGCTCCATCATCGCCATGGTCTCGGCCTTGGCCTTGTCGGCCCGATAAAGCTTGTTGACCATGTACGAGCAGGTCAGGATGATAACGACCAGAATGATCAATATGCAGGAGCCGACAAACCAGTTGATATTCGTGCGGAATTGCTGCCAGACTTGCATCATCCCGGCTTTCTGTTTGGTCACCATGAGAATAAACGGGGTGTCGGCAATTTGGGTGGATATATATGCATAGCCCATAAGAATAGTCCGCTTCTGATCATCTTCAACCATGGCCACTTGCGTTCTCTGGGAATAAGCCGGCACCGCAAAAGACATCTTTTCAAAGGTATCGCCGTAGTATTTGGAGGGGGTCTGGACAATGCCGAACCGGTTGATAAGGAAAATTTCCGCATGGGCGCCGGTTTCGTAGGAAGACAGGGTCTGTATCAATCGTTCCGTATCGACTGTGGCCCGCAGGATAAAAAACGAGCCGTCCTGCCGGAATGACTTGACGGCAATAATGATGTGCGGAATATCACGATATCCGCGAAAAATTTCACTGACATAAAAGTGGCGTTTCTGGCATTCAATAAACCAGCGCTGGTTGCTGTAGTCCCGGCCTTCGAGGTTGAAGGGACCGGCATACGCAAGCTGGGTGCCCGTATAGGCGATTACGCTCAGATCCGTCAATCCGCCGAATCCCAATTTCAGGTTTCGCAGGATCTCCGCCAAATGATCGGGGTCGGTCAGCTGATCATACGCGATTTCATTCACGGTGAATCGCAGGGCATTCAGCCGCTCCTCCAGAAAAAAGGTCACCGCTCGCCTGGCGTTGGAAGTCAGCCGTTCCGCGCGCAGTTTCAGCTCCGAATCCACCGACTTTTGAAGCAGCTGGTAATGAATAATGGTGACCACCAGCAGGGGCACCAGCGCCGTGGCCACCAGCACCGAGATACCGATCGCCCAGATCTTGCGGTAATCCGTGAAGGTGAAATAAGGGTCCAGGTATTTATTGTCTTGACGATAAAATTCGGGCCATATCGATCCGAAAGCCCTGCGGATCCGGTCAATCATGGCGACATCTCCCCAATCCGGGCCAAAATGGCCATCAGTTCATCAATACCCAAAGGTTTGTGCATGAAAGCGTAAGCGCCTTGCTGCAGGCATGCCCGTCGATCTTCTTCGGTCCCATGCCCGGTCAGAATAATCACGGGAGTCGTTGCCGATATGACTTTGATCCGGGTCAGGACTTCGGTTCCATAGATATCCGGCAGGTGAAGATCCAGCAAAATGAGGAAGAAAGTTTTCAGCTTAACCAGGTCGAGCGCCTGCTGTCCGTTGTAACAAACATCGCAATGACAGCCCCTCAGATGCAGCCGCTTGGCCAGCATATCGGCAAACCGCTGTTCATCGTCGACGATTAATAATTGGTACTGTTTCATAACGCGACATATTTTTGTTGACTGTTTAAATATATTGTTTTATAGGGCGCATATATATCATCAAGTTTCATTTGTAAACACTTTTCTGAAAGGTTGATTAAATGGTAAACATTCGAGCGCGTTCAGTAGGTTGGTGGTTAGGGTCCCTAATGATTTTCGTCTCGAGCTGCCCCGCCGCAGCTGCAACGGCCGAACAGGTGACAGCCGGCGCCGGCGGCCATCCATGGTGGATATGGCCGATTATACTCTTTTTTTTCTGCCTGGTCCTCGGCATTCTGGCCGTCATGGCCGGCGTCGGCGGCGGCGTCCTCTATGTTCCGCTGGTCAGCGGATTTTTCCCGTTCCACATTGATTTCGTCAGAGGGGTCGGGCTCATGGTCGCCTTGGCCGGTGCTCTGGCTGCGGGCCCCGGCCTGCTGCGGCGCAACCTGGCCAACCTGCGTCTTGCCCTGCCGGTGGCGCTGATCGCGTCCTCCTTCTCCATTCTGGGAGCTGTGCTGGGGCTATACCTATCGTCGCTGAACCCCGACATCATCCAGGTCTGCCTGGGCGTGACCATCGTGGGCATCGCCATGCTGCTGCTTTTTTCAAAGAACACGGAAAAGCCGGTGGTCACCAAACAGGATGCCATCGGGCTGGCGTTGGGGCTGACCGGGGCGTATTGGGACGACGGCGCCCGGGAAAGCGTTGAATGGAAAACCCATCGGACGCTGCTGGGCCTGTTTCTGTTCATCCTGGTCGGCCTTCTGGCCGGCATGTTCGGGCTGGGCGCGGGTTGGGCGAATGTGCCGGTGCTCAACCTCCTGATGGGCGTTCCCTTGAAAGTGTCCGTGGCTACCAGCAAATTTTTGCTGTCCATCACCGATACGTCGGCCGCCTGGATATACATGAACCAGGGGTGTGTCATACCACTGATCGGGGTTCCCTCGATTGTCGGTTTGATGCTGGGATCCTTGATCGGAGTTAAGATTCTCGCCGTTGCCAAGCCGAAGATGATCCGATATATGGTCATCGCCGTGCTGTTTTTTGCCGGCCTTAAAGCCATCGACAAAGGAATCGGCCTTGGATTTTTAGGATAAAAAAGACAATAAAATATGGAGTTGGATATTATGAACACTCAAAATAAACAAGCCCTGCAACCATCGCGCGAGCAGATCATCTATGCCAACCTGCTGATTATCGGCGTGTGGGTCGGTATTGCCATACTTGTCACAACTTACGCAATTTATCTGACCGGCATACTGCCTTCCCATATCGAAATTTCCGCGATTCCCACAATGTGGGGCAAAGGCGTCAGTGAATTTCTGGAAATGACCCATTCACCCCGCGGTTGGGGATGGGTGCCCTTGCTGGCCAAAGGCGATTTTCTCAACTACCTCGGTTTTGTTCTGCTGGCCCTGATGACGATTGTTTGTTACCTGGTTTTGGTCAGAGGATATGTCCGCCAAAAAAACTGGATTTTTGCGGCGATCGCTATCCTGGAAATCGTCGTGCTGTCGCTGGCAGCTTCCGGAATTTTCGGCAGCGGGGGGCATTAAAAGACCACCGGGACCCAGGCCCAACGGCACCCAAGCGGAAATCGAACCGTTTCCTGACGTTGATTTCCGAAACGATGTTACTCAGGCCCCCCTATCCGGGATCAAAGAAAGGTGAAAAATGAAAGCAAAAAAAATAAATATACTTCTGGTAGATGACAACAAAAAATTCCTGAAGTCCGTCGCTGAAAGGACCAAGCTGAAGGGATTTAATGTTTTCACGGCTTCCAACGGCCGGCAGGCGCTTGACATCGCCCAAAAGCAGCCTGTGCATGTGGCTGTGGTCGACCAGAGAATGCCCGATATGGAGGGCCTGGCAGTTATCACAAAGCTAAAAGAACTCGCACCGGATATCAAAACGATCCTGCTGACCGGCCACGGCGACGAAAAACTTAAAGAAGCCAGCGAAGCCCTCAACTCGACCTATTTTGACAAACAGGACATGAGCAGATTCTGGGCGTTTTTGTCGAATCTGCCGTTGGGAAATATCAATATCCTGCTGGTGGATGACAACGCGAAATTCCTCAAGACACTGACAGAGCGGATACGGCTGAAAGGATACGAACCCTACACGGCATTAAACGGCCATGAAGCCATCGAAATCACGAAGACCACCAAAATTCATATGGCGGTCGTTGATCAGCGAATGCCCGATATGGATGGTCTGGTAGTGATCACCAAGCTTAAGGAATATGATGCCGACATCAAAACACTTCTGCTGACCGGCCATGGCGATGAAAAACTGAAGGAGGCCACCGAAGCCCTCAACTCATCCTATTTCGAAAAAGAGGACATGGGCAAATTCTGGCGGTTTGTGCGAGGCGCGCTGCAAAGCCTTGAAACCTCCATGGCGGCAGCGGGAATGGCCACCGGCGGCGATCTGACGGATGCCGTCGATATCGAATCGCACAAGGTCAAGAAAAAGTAAATATACCAATGGCCAACACGCTTTCCAAAATTCTGCTGGTGGATGATGAACCCAAATTCTTAAATTCCATCGCGCAGCGCCTGAAACTGATGGGCTTTGACCCGCTGAAAGCATCCGGCGGTCTGCAGGCGCTGGCGCTGGCGCAAAACAATCGCATCGATCTGGCAATCGTGGATTTAAAGATGCCCGGCATGGACGGGCTGGTGACCCTCACCAAGTTAAAGGAAATTGTTCCCGATTTGAAATCGGTCCTGCTGACCGGCCAGGGCAATGAAAAAGTCAAACAGGCCACCGAGGCCCTCAACGCCGCCTACGTCGAAAAGGGCCGCCTGGAAGATTTCTGGGATATCATCAAAAAGAGCAGTCAGAGCGGCAGCATCATTGTCATCAAGCCGCCCGCGGCCGACAGACCTCCGGCAGCCGGCGCCGATGACCAGGCCAATACGGACGGACTGGAACAAATTGAGCGGATGTCCGATTCGAAGCCGGCCAGAGATATTCCCGCACCCGCTGCAGACAGCCCCCCAAAAAATCAAACCGGCCCGGCCGAGCAAATCCGGATGATCGGCGAAACCCTGGCAATGCAGGAACTGCGCAGAAACATCGAGCGGCTGGCGGCTCTGGACTGCACCGTGATCATCCGTGGCGAAACAGGGACCGGCAAGGAATTGGCCGCCCGGATCATTCACAATTTAAGCCCCCGCAGGCCTTACCGGTTTATGGCGGTCAACTGCGGCTGTTTCAGCAATGACCTGCTCATCGAAGAGCTCTTCAGACCCGGCAGCACGGTATTTCCCGTCGATTTTCAGAAAAGCGCCGCCGGTGACGATTCGGATTCCAGAGGTACCATCCTGCTGGACCAGATCGAGGATTTATCCCCCAAGATGCAGCTTTCGATGCTGAAGATTATCGACAGTAAAAAAGTATCCCTGCAGGACGGCAGCGATGATTTACCGTTTGACATCCGCATCCTGGCTGCCAGCCGCTACAACCTGAGAAAGCTGGTCGAAGAAGGAAAATTCAGAGAGGAGCTCTATTATCGTTTGAATGTGCTCGAGTTGTACATCCCGCCTTTAAGGGAGCGCAAAGACGATATCCCGCCCCTGTCCGGCTACTTTCTCCACAAGTATTCCAAAGAGTTCAAGAAAACGGTTGACTCCATCTCAGACGATGTCATCGGCATCTTTATGGCCTATCATTTTCCCGGCAATGTCCGCGAACTCGAACACATCATCGAGCGTGCCGTCATCCTCGCCGACGGCCAAACCATAAAACCCAAACATCTTCCCGGTCGATTTCAGGCATCCAATCCACCACCGTTGAACGCCGACCGAAAATTTATGACCCTGGCGGAGATAGAAAAACAATACATTCTCGAGGTCCTGCAGGCAACCGGCGGCAACAAATCCAAAGCCGTGCAGCTGCTGGGCATCAGCCGGGCAGCGCTTTGGCGCAAGCTCAAACAATTCAAGCAGGAATAAATCAGCGACCAACGGTGGAGCTGGAGGGGTGTTGAGTAGGGCCCTGGAGGGAGCCGGGGCTGCGCTCTGTTGGTGACCGCTGATTTATGTAAAGAATTTTGGCCATATTTTACCTATTTCCGTATAGCCTGCTCTTGTAAATTTTGATAACATATTCAGCATGCCGTCATCCGAACTCTTAGATCTGAAATTTGAGCGTCAAACCGTATCGGCGAAATTCATTGATCCCGCCGGACAGGCAGCCGTAAAGCACATCGAGATTCGTACCCATCCGATTACCGGTCGCACCTGCCGCATCACATTCAGCCGCATTAATGAAAAGGAAGCCGGCGCGGATTCGCTGCCCCCGCCGCCGCCGAATGCCGGCGAAACCTCCGGCTGCCCTTTCTGCCGGCCCCAAGTAGCCTCAAGCACCCCTCAAATAAATCCCAAACTGGCCGGCGAAGGCCGCCTGGTCCAGGGCGAATCACTGCTCTTTCCGAACCTGTTTCCCTACGGCAGCTATTCGGCCGTCAGTCTGTTCAGCAGCGAACATTTCGTGGAGATCGGGACGGCCTCGATTACATCCTATTCCGACAGTTTTATCAATTCCGCCGGGTATCTGAAAAAAGTACTTCATCACGACCCCCAGGCGGTATATATGGCCGTCACCCAGAACCACCTGCCGTCGGCGGGCGGATCTCTGATTCATCCGCATCTGCAAGTCAATGCCGACCGGATACCGGGAAATCACCATCGTTTTTTGCTGAAAAAAGCCGATGAGTTTTATCAGCAATACGGCAGGCATCTTTTTTCAAGCTACCTCGCCTATGAAAAGGCCGAAGGCGCCCGCTATATCGGCGCCACCGGATCCTGGGAATGGTTGGCGGCGTTTGCGCCGGAAGGCTTCTTTGAGATCTGGGGCATTCTGCCCGAAATTACTTCGCTTCAGCAGGTGACGGTCGCCGACTGGCAGGCTCTCGCCCAGGGCGTCATTTACACCCAGCGCTTTTATCGCAGCCTCAGCCGCAACGGCTACAATCTCGGCTTGCTGGCTGTAGAGACTTCTGCCGGCCGCCTGGAGCTGCGCGTTGTCATGGTGGTGCGTTCAAACTACGCCCCCTGGGTGCGCAGCGATCATACCGGCTATGAAGTCATGCTCGGTGATATGGCCACCTTCGTCGCCCCGGAGCAAACCGCCGCAGGGGCCCGCCCGTTTTTTAAAGCACAAGATTAGCCGTGATCAAATAGACAATATTTGCAAATATCAATAATCTCTGAGTAGTTGGGGTATTCGCAAAAACCTCCACTTTTCAAAATATCGATTATTTTCAGTTGTCCTGAACATATCCACAATTTAAAAGCCTTCAGATTCAAATGGATATCTCAAGGGTTTTTGTAAATTGATCCGTAATTGTCGGCAACGAGTGTTCTGGCGGAAAAAATCCATCTTTAAACTAAAATACTGGTGAGCTGAGAAAATTTTCCGAAAAATCAAATTTAGGACTTTCTTGACTTGGTGCATGGTTTTCGTGATATCTGTAATTGTGTCGCGTTGGACATAGCATCTACGTATCTGTATTCTTACATATTTGCAAATACTGACAAGCTGTAAGTAATAAAATGGCAAAAACAGGAGATTAAGATGACTGCTGAATTGACCAGATATGACGCTATGGGATTGGGCAATTTAATCCGAAGAGGAGAAATCAGCCCTGTTGAGTTACTTGAAACTACAATTCAGCGTATTGAAAAATTAAATCCTCAGCTTAACGCGGTTATTCATAAAATGTATGATTCAGCTCGCGAAACAGTAAAGAGCTGGAGTTCATTGTTAAAATCGGGACAAGCTCAAGGCGTTCCCTTTTGCGGCGTACCGTTTCTGTTAAAAGACTTGATAGCTGAATACAAAGGCGTTCCATTTCATGAAGGATCTGAGGCGGTAAAAGGATATATTTCGAAAGTTGACAGCGAACTTGTTAAGCGGCAAAAAGCTGGCGGATTGGTCATTGTCGGTAAAACGAACACACCCGAATTCGGTTGTATCCCTTCGATGGAGCATTCTTGCTATGGACCGACTCGTAACCCGTGGAATCCGGATTTAACACCAGGAGGTTCAAGCGGTGGATCTGCGGCTGCTGTAGCTGCCGGAATCGTTCCGATGGCTCATGGAAATGACGCTGGAGGGTCGATTCGAATACCGGCATCTTGTTGTGGTTTGTTTGGTTTAAAACCAACAAGGGCCAGAAATCCTTTTGGACCTTTATTCGGTGACATTGGCGGTGGCATTGTTCACGAACATGCTATAACCCGCACTGTGCGAGACTCTGCTGCTTTGTTGGATACAACTTCAGGATCCGATCTCGGAGATCCCTATGCGGCTCCACATAGACAAAGACCGTTTTTAGAGGAAGTCGGAAGATCTCCGGGACGTCTGAAAATAGGTTTTCTATCGAGGGTTCCTGAAGGCTGGAATGAAGAAACCGATCTGCATGCAGATTGTAAAAAAGCGGTAGAAGATGCCGCTCATCTTTGTCAAACAATGGGGCACATAGTTGAAGAAATTGATCCAAACCAGCTCAGCCATTCAAATATAACTAAGGCCGGTGGAGTCGTCTGGTGCAGTCTTATTGGACATATAATCGCTTACTGGGAAAGGGAATTGGGAACAAAAATTGGAAAAGACCAACTGCAACCGATGAACTGGGACGATTATCAACATGGTTTGGAAAAGATTACCGGCGCAGATTATTTGATTGCACAAGAAGAAATTCAGTGTTTTTCAAGGAAAATAGCTCGATGGTATAGCGGCGGGAGCTTTGACCTGCTGTTATCGCCGACGATGAGGATTCCCCCGACAAAGCTCGGTGCTTTCGAATTCATCGCTGAAGATCCACAAAAGTGGTTGGATTATACACTTTCTTTCATATGTTTCACCCGAACCCAAAACCTGACTGGACAGCCCGCTATGTCGGTTCCATTATTTTGGAATAAAGATAACATACCGATAGGAGTTCAATTCGCAGGTCGATTTGGTGATGAAGCTACGCTTTTCCGATTGGCCTCACAACTAGAAATGGAAAGACCATGGGCTGATAGAAAACCACCCATACATTGGAGTAATTCACTTTAGGATGCTGATTTATAGAAACCCTGATAGCATGAATCTTCATTACCGGGGCTTTATTGCATGCGATGCTATAGCAAAGGTTTTTTATTAGTCTAAAAATTGCAGATAGTGTAAACAAAGCAAAGATCTTAGAGCCAAAAAAATTGTTGTGATATCATATCGTCCAACCGAATTTTCGCTCGCTTATAATTTTGCAGATCAGCCTGGGCGTATATACACTTTTTTCAGCTAATATTTTTGTTGGATTTCGTGCCTAAACCGCATCTCCTCGTTGTTTTTCGATTTTTGATGCATATTTGTAAAATTGTCCTATTGCATCCGATAGTTGGCCACGTAATAATCCTCGATGATCCCATCTGATTTCAGCTTTTCCCCGTAATCCCTGGCAGACTGCTTGGTGGCAAAATGCGACACCCTGACCTGGTACCATTTCTTCTGGCCGCTGACTGCTTCCGACCAGTAGGCCTCCACTCCCCGATCCTTGAGCTGTTGAACGTATTGCTTGGCATTTTCCGGGTTCAAATAGGCCGCCACCTGCAGGGTAAAGGGATCCGTAACCACGATGGCTTGCACCGTCGGCGGCGTCTTTTCGCCGGCGGGGGGTTCGGCCACCGTCAGATGTCCGATGGTGTTGACCACCAGTCCCGCGACGGCCAGCGCCAGGCCGGTCAGCAGGACGCCGGCTAACACGCGTCTGGCTTTGCGGGAGTGTTCAATGAGCTGCTTGGCCTTTTTCGCCAGGACAAGGGTCCGGCGGACCGGCGCCCCGGAATAGCGCCCCAGCACCCGGGCCCAAGCGACCAGCCGGACACCCGGTCGTATCCGGGGTCGAACCCGGCGGGAGGCTTTGGGGGGTGCCGGCGGATTGAAGCCGGCCCGCATCGACTTTAAAGTGTTTGCGTCGATGCCCGCCAGATGTTGCTGAGCCTTTTGCAGCAAAGGTTGGTTGCGCCCGGATGCCGGCACCCATTGCACACACGCCGCCACGCCGCTCAAACAACCTGACCGGTCACCATTTTGGGCCAGCGCCTGCAAGTAAATGCCAAGGGCCCATTCATCCGCACGCTTGTCTTTAACGAACAGGCGCGCCAGTTCAGCAATGAACTCAGGGGCGGCCGGCGCATCCGCGTCGCAGACCCGCCGATAGGTTTGCAGAGCGTGAAAATCCGTTCTTTCCAGCAGCATATAGAACCCGGCCAGGGTGCTCTGGATGTATTTATTTTTGGGTTGGGCCTCACCGATGCGCGCGGCCAACTCCTGGTGGGCTTCCCTGAGACCGCCGCTGCTTTCAATTTGGTGAAGCCAGTGCTCGGCAACCACCCCATCCTGCGGATTGTCGTTCAGGTATGCAACCAGAAATTCCTGCGCTGCAGGATCCCGCCGGCTGCGGGCCAGGTAGAAGCGGGCCATGCGCGCACCCAGTTCGCCGGCTCTTTGGCGTTTGACCAACGGTGACATCAAAAAACTGTCGAAAACAGCCGCCGCCCGCTGCAAGGCGCTTTCGGCCTCCGGGTACATACCATCCCGCTCAAAGGCCCCGGCTTCGGCCATCAGGCGATCCACCGCACCCAATGCCCAGCGCTTCAACACCCAGCCGGTGGCCGCAAAAAATATCAGCAAAATTGCCGCCGCCGCCGGCAGGTTGCCTTCGAGTCCGATGCGGGTCTGCAGCCCCGGCAGGAGCAACAGACTCGCCACACCGCCCAGCACAAATGCAATCCAGATACGAATGGAGATATGTCTTAAAAATGACAACATTTTTTTATTAATTATTCAATCGTCATTCTTCAATCTTCACTCCGCTACCTCGCCGGTGACAGATCCTCTTCCACGATCGTGGATTTTACCGGGACCGGGGTGTAAGGTTCCGGTTTTTCGATCTTTGCCTGGCCGGTGCGCAAGGCCACCTGCATCGGCTGCTCGGTCCAAATTCCGGCAGGCGCACCCGAAACCGGGTTCACCTTTTCAAACCGGATATCATCCGGAATTGAAAAATCCCTCGGCGGTTCGCCGTCGGTGGCTTTGATCATGAAATCCGCCCAGATGGGCGCCGCTCCCCGGCCCCCGGTGATGCCCCTGCCCTGGCTGTCCCGCATGCCCGTTCCCCGGTCAAATCCGACCCACACCGAAGCACTCAGGTTGGGGGTAAATCCGGTAAACCAGGCATCGCGGTAATCATCGGTGGTGCCGGTCTTGCCGGCCGCCGGCAGGCTAAATCCCAGGCGCCGCACGACGGCGCCCGTGCCTTCGTCAATCACCCCGCGCATCATGTCCACCACCTGGTATGCGGTGGCCGCATCCAGGGTGCGTTGACCGCCGACAATGTGCTCTTCCAGGACCCTGCCGAGCGAGTCTTCCACCCGGCGTATCAAAAAGGGCTCGTGCCGGATTCCCCCGGTGGCGAAGGTGGCAAAGGCCGCCGCCATCTCCAGGGGACTGACCCCGGAAGTTCCGAGGGCGAGTGAATAAACCGGCTTCAGGGCGCTTTCAACCCCGCAGCGCCGGGCGGTTTTCATAACGGCTTCGGGTCCAGTGCGCTCGATGAGCTGGGCGGCAACCGAGTTGACGCTTTCCATCAAGGCCCTCTTTAAGATCATCGGCCCCTGATAGGTCCGGTCGAAATTACGCGGCGTCCAGTCCTGCGCCCCCTTGACCGGCATGATGACCTTTTGGTCCACAAACACCGTGGCCGGACTCAAACCCAGTGATTCAAACGCCGTGTAATAAACAAACGGCTTGAAGCCGGAGCCCGGCAGGCGATTGTTTTCAATGGCTCGATTGAATTCGGTCTCCGTATAGTCTCGACCCCCTACCAAGGCGCTGACGGCACCGGAGTTGGTCTGAACCGCGACCAGAGCCCCCTGGGGATGGGTTTCCGAGGTCTTTGGGCCGATATCACCCAGACCGGTAATGCCCAGGGTCTGATCGAGTGCTGCCAGTCCGGCTTGCAGCGATTCAACTGCCTGGGCCTGGAGCTTTGGATCCAGGGTGGTCATCACCTTGAGCCCGCCGTGGTAGAGGACATCGGGACCGTATCGATCTTCCAGTGTTTTGAGAACCACATCCAGGAAATAGCTGCCCGTGCGCGTTTCAACATCGCGCGGCTTCAGGTTCAATTTCTCCTGAAAGGCGTTTTGAGCCTCCTGCCGCGTTATGAAGCCCACCGCCGCCATGCGCGCCAGCACAATCTGCTGGCGATTTTTGGCCCGTTCGAAATAGCGGTAAGGGTTGTAACTGGTCGGCGATTTGGGCAGTCCGGCCAGCAGGGCGGCTTCGGCCAGGTTCAATTCCGCAGCCGGTTTTCCCAGAAAAAAACGGGCCGCCTGTTCGATTCCGTGCGCACCGAGACCGAAAGGAATCTGGTTCAAGTAGGCCTCCAGAATCTCTTCTTTCGTATACAGGGACTCGATTTGCAGCGCAACCAGCAGTTCACGAAATTTGCGCATATAGGTGCGCCGGAAGCTGAAAAAGAGGTTTTTGGCCAACTGCTGAGTAATTGTGGATGCCCCCTGGATCCTGCCCGGTTCAAAAAGAGTCACCCACAGCGCTTTGAAGGTGCGAAGTTTATCCACGCCATGGTGCTCCCAAAACCGGTGATCCTCGGTGGCAATGACAGCCTGGATAAAGGCGGGCGATATCCGGCTTAAGGGAACCGCTTCCCGCCCGCCCAGAAGCATAATCCGTTCACCGCCGGCGGCAAAAATCTCGGTAGGGGGTGTTTCGATGATCCTGTTCAGGGGCTGGGGCACGCGCGGCAGGTCGCTGACCACCACAAAAAAAATGCCCGCGGCTGAAACCGCGCCCAGCCCGGCCAACAGGAGTGCCAGATAAAAAATGAGGCTCAGGCGTCTTAAGGCTGCGCTGACAGGGGTCATCGGGGGGTTTGATTCTCCTGATAGGACTTGATCGGATCTTTGCCGGCGACCTTGTCCTCTAAGTAAGACCGCAATTGCCAGACAGCCCACTCCTGGCCCTGAACCGGCACGACCCGGCTCCGGGCGCTGCCGGCGAATTCAAAACCCAGTTCGATGTAACCCGACACGGCTTCATCCGAAATTCCGACCCGCACGATCTGACCGGGCAATTCCAGAAGTTTGTCGGGGCTGAGGATCATGCTGCGGCGCATCTCTTCGGGAAAGGCATCCAGGGCGTCAAAAAAGCGCTTGGCGGAATAGATGCGGTTTTTAAAATTGGGCAGGTCTTCCAGAGTTTCCGCCTTCAGGCTGTCTTCACGGTCCAGTTGCCGCACAACATCGGCGGGAACATCCATCTGCCGCAATACCCGGTTGTTCGCGTCGAGCAGATAAATCGTCAAATTGCCGCTGTTTTTTTCAAAATAGGTGCGATGCCAGTTTCCTTCACCGGCAATTTTAAGAAGATCAAAAGCCGATATAACCTCCTGGGCTTCCGCCCGGGGCATTTTGAGATAAAGTTTTCGAAAATTGTCGGCCGACAGCATCGCTCCCCCGCCCTCTGTGAGATTGGCGGCTATTTGAGACAACGTCTCGGCACTGCGGGCTTCTCGCTGGGAAGTCTGGCGGTCGGTGACAATCTTTTCAAGTGTTCTTTGGGCGGTCTGGGTCCGGTGGCCTTTTTCCCAGATGGCGCCGGATTCAGGCCGGGCGGAATTGGTGGTAACCAGAAAGGCGCCCAGGGTGCGCTCCATCCAGTCAAATCGCATTTCCAGCACCAGGACGCTGCTGACCAGCAAGGCCAGTAAAATGGTCCGCCACGCAAACACCCGCCGCGACCAGTCATTAAAATTTTTCGGTTCAAACCAGTCGGTCATTTCAAGTTAGGGGCTTCGCCCCAATTGGAATGGTGGAATATTGGAATTTTTATTCAAACAATTGTAGAATTTCCGATACGCCAAATAACAATACCCAAATTCCAAATAAAAATCAAATTTCCAAATTCCAATAACCCAAACATTTCAAATCCGAATTCGATGTCACGCGACGGCTGACCAAGTTTAACGTTGTATTTTTATTTGGTTGGGCTAATATTATGGCGAATCAATATTTCAACCTGGAACTGGGAACACGGGAGCATTCGGATGATAGCCACTTTCAAGCAATGGATTCTGCCGCTTGTTCTGGCGGGCCTGTTGACTCTGCTCGAAGTCCCGGCCTGCCGCGGCGAAGTGGTCGTCTTTGACCGCGTGACAACCGTTCAAACGGCGATTCACATCACGGTGCTGACCAAGGGATTCTGGTTTGCCCGCGGCGGCCGGCTGGTCGACATCTATCTGGATGATAATCACCTGAAACGGATTTTGACCGGAGCCGACGGCTACGGCTACTTAAAGTACACCCCGCAAAGTCCCGGTTTAAAAAAAATACGCGCGCGCTCAGATGCCGACAGCGGCACCGGTCTGCTGCTGGTAATGGACCGAAGCGAAAAGGCGATTATCATTGATCTTGAAGGTGCGTTTAAAAATGCCGTATTTTCGGCGGAGATCAGGGAAAACGGCCGCAAGGCCGTCAAGACCCTCAGCCAGGAATACAAAATCATCTACCTGAGCCGGTACGTCGGCCAAAGCCTTGGACGCAGCTGGCTGCAAAAAGAAAACTTCCCGGAATCGGTCATTCTCCGCGGGCAGGTGCCCGGTATTTTTAACGCCTTAAAAAACCGAGGGGTGCAGTTGTACGCCGTGATCGGTTCGGCTGATGTCATATCGGAGGCGGCGAAATACATCGAAAATCGCTACACCTTTGATGAATCCGGAAACGGAAAAACCGTCAAGGACTGGGATGAAATCATAGAATTGCTGAAACCCGCCGCACCGGAGGCGGCACCCCGGGAGAAACTCATCAATAGTTTGAAGAATAGGGCAGAAGGTAAGAAGTTGGATGGATGGAAAGCTGGGAAGTTGGGAAGTTGAGAAGGTGAGAGACTAAACCACGGAGCCTATTCAATCACATTTCACCTTTGAGCTTTCACCTTTTAGCTTTGGGCTTTCACCTTTGAGCTTTACCCTTTGATCTTTCGCGTCGCTACTCCGTCCCCGCATATTTTCGAATCGTACCGTCGACCGCGACACCGTAAACAGCCCCATCCCGGCCGACGGCAACCGAAGACAGGCCGTTTCCATGAAAATTGGTATCGTGCCCGCGTGTTTTGAGATCATGGGTGACGGTCAGCATCTCGAGGGTGGAGACGTAAACACGGTTGGCGGTCACCGCCGGTGATGAATGCGTGAACCCCAGCAGCGGCAGTTTCCCCGAAAATGTGTCGTCACGGATCAAAGTGCCGTCTGCGGCGCTGATCACCTGGATCTGGTCTTTGGATACCACGAAAACAAACTGATTCGAGACGGCGGCCGGGGTGGCCAACACAGTCTGCCCGGCGTCGTACTCCCACATCTTTACGCCGGTCAGCACATCATAGGCCAGCACCTTTCCGTTCTGGCTCCCAAATACCATGAGACCGTTGAGCAATACCGCTGCGGAGGAATGCTGATCAAAATCGTGATCGTGGCGCCAGAGTATCGACAATTCGGCGCCGTCCCATTCGAAAGCACCGATACTGCACAGGTTGTCCGCAATGGCAATCAGAGGCTTTTCCCGTACGGTGAGAACCGCCGGCGTCGGATCGACAAAAGTTTCCGGCAGAACGATTTCGCGGCCATCAAACTCAACCGGAAACACGGCCAGCGCGTCCCAGGTACTTTTAATCGCGCCAAAAATATCATCCCGTCGGGTCCTGCCCCCGGAAGAAACATCAAATCGGCAGGTTCCGAGCGCTTTGCGGTCAAGCAACTGCGATCGGGTTCGATCATCGCGCAGCACGAAAAGCTCACCTTGAACATCTTCCGGCATACCGACCGAAACATAGACAAATATGAGGGTGCCGTTGGGAGATGCAATCACCTTGGGGGATCCGGTGGTATATCCGTGGTCGGGAAACGAGTAGGACCATTTCGGGTTGCCGTATTGATCGACTTTGTAAAGGGTGCTCACGGGCAGTCCATCACCTGCCAAATGATTGACGATAATGTAAATATCGCCTTTGTCTGAAACCGAGGCCGAAGAGACAATTCGAGCATCGGCATCGGCATTCCCCAGCAGTCTATGCCACTTTTCGGTTCCATTGTCTGATCTCAGCGCGATCAGCTTGGCATTGGTGGTGCCGATGTAAAGGACTTCCTTTCCTTGATAATCCTGGCCGATAACCGGTGAAGAGCTGGTAATCCGGTATGGGTTTGAAGTCCAACTCGAGGATAGGGCGAAACCACTGTTAACGGCCTGAAAACCCAGGTTCGCCGGGTCGCCGTGAAACTGGCTCCAGCTCAAAGGTTTGCCGCCGACACAGCCGATCAAAATCACCCCAAAAATTATCAGAATAACACTTCGCAAACCCTTGCTCATATTGCTGTCCTCAATTGCCCCCGAATTTACATTTGACCGATTTTCTGCTCAACCAGGCAATTCTCCAGCCGCCCCGAAAATCGGAATTTCAGTTTCGCCTAATATATTCCAACTTTGCTGGACAAATCAAGCCCAAATCAAACAGAGGACAGAGGATAGAGAACAGAGGACAGAAGCTGGGAAGCTGGGAGGCTATAAAGCTGGGAAACTAAAGCCTGAAAGACTTCCAACCTCCAACATCAGTACCGTGCGCCGTACGCCGTGAGCCGTGCGCCGCCTAATTCCCGCAACTCGCAACGCGCAACGCGCACCCCGCAACGCGTCTACCACCAGCGATACTGCCAGTTGCCGTCGTGCAGTACATGCATGATCTCAATGGAATACAGCAAGGCCATGGATGAATAAAAAATCCACATCAGGATTAAAATCACTGAGGAAAGTGATCCGTAGAGGAGATTGACTTCGGTGATATTTTGAACGTAAAAGCCAAAAAAATTGCGGGCAAGAACCCACAGCAGACAGAAAATAAGTCCGGACAAAAATTGGTGACGCACCCTGATTTTGACATTTAAGAACAATTTTACCGTCGCCAGATAAAAACTAATCATGACCAGAACGGATACCCCGTTGATCTGCAATGAATTGGCGGAACTTATCGCCAGCTGATAGATATTTTCAAGATAAGGCGTTTTGTTGACGACCGTTAAAAAGTGAGAAATCGAGGTGGACATGATTATCCAGGTAAAGTTGGAAATAAAAAAAAGCAGCACCGCAAAAAGGCTCATGATGACGTATACGGCCTGTCCAAACAACAGATGACGGGCCGGCAACTGGAAAATCTTGCGGTAGGATGTCTCGAGGGTCTTAAAAATAAGCCCGCTGATAATCGGCAGCATCAAAAAATTGATGGCTCGGAATGAAACATGGGCATCCGAATTGATTACGTGGGATTTCATCCACTCCCTGGATACAAAAGGGATGACCTGGTTCATTTCATCGGCCAGCATGTCAGCCACCCGGACGGTCCAATTGGCCTGCGCAAAAAAAAGATTCTGAATAAAATCGACAATCAAAATACTCAGGGCGGCAAACGGAATAATGGACAGCAAAAACACAAAGGAGATGGACAGCGACAAGGTGAAACAGTCATCCTGCATAAACTTTTTAAAAGATATCAGAAATAACCGGTGGCCTACGAAATTAAAACGCAACGCCAGGGTCTTGGCTGCCATAGTGGATGCCTGCTGGTTTCAGTGGGCGGATGGTCTCAAAATCACCGCTGCGAATTTCTCCGCATTTACAAGTCGCTAAATGAAATAGAAAACACGCAGTGCAGTGAAATTAATCCGCCGGATCAAGACTCAAACTACATGCTTCAGTATTTTTAGGATAATTGATTGTTCTGAGTGATCTGTTTTTCAGGGCGGATAAATCAGCACATATCGGCGAACTCATCCTCCAGATCTTCACGCACATCGTCCTTTAATGCTTTTATATTCGGAAACAAATCCGTTAATATTTTCTTGGCTTTTTCGATGTTGATAATGGCTTCTGAAATCCTGTGGGTCTCAGACTTTGTCAGGTCAACGCGTTCTTTAATCTCGTCAATGTCGTCGCAAATAAACTCAAATTCACTGATAACCCTGAAAAAATCTTCTGCCTCCATGAATTTTCTCCTTTTTAAATGTTTAGCCCCCTAAACTAAAAATTTAATTTAAATTCAACATACTACATGAATTTCCCCCTGTTTGTTCAGCCATGAAAATTATCGGCACAAATATTTAAAAGCTTGAGCCCTTTTTCGCTTCAACGTAAAGGGTATGGGAAATCTGAAGCCTGACACAGTCCGGTTGGGCTTCAGATAATTTCAGGTCGGATTCCCGCAGTCGGTGTATTTTACCTCTGACATCATCCGGCTTCTTTTGAATTTCGCTGCAGGCCATGCGGGTGCTCCTCATCGAATCGGCCGGCGGCAGAAAATTTTGGGATCTGTTTGCATCTCCCCGGAATCTATTGCATACTGGCTTCAAGCCTGCGTTATGATCTCCAAATGGGCGACTAAGATAAATTGATGCTCTCGTAAAAAGTTAAAAACCTCCCGCCCCTTGATGGGAGAGGTTTACCCGCCTTTGGCGGCGCCGGAAGCGACCCGGGGTCGGGATAAGGGTGATTAAGAAGATATCGATTGGGTCCGGCCGGGGGTGGGCGCCGGGTCGGTGAGGACGACAGTGATGAATATAAATTTTGGCGAGTTGGCGCCGCGCCTGGCGGCGGCGGCGGAAGGTGAGGTCCATATCGATAAACCGCTGGCGCCCTATACCTCCTATAAAATTGGCGGTCCGACAGCGCTCTGGGTTGAACCGACAACCGAAAATGGCGTGGGTCGGGTGCTGGAAATCGTCCATTCAACCGGTGTGCCGCTGTTGGTTCTCGGTCGGGGTTCAAATCTGCTGGTCTCAGACCATGGCTGGAACGGCGTCACCCTTTATCTGGGTGACAACCTGAGCGGCTGGGAATTTGAAAACCACGAAGCAACGGTTCTGGCCGGCACCCGCTTGATGGATCTGATCCGCTGGACGGTGGCCCGCGGACTGGCCGGTCTGGAGCTTATGGCCGGGATTCCCGGCGGGGTGGGCGGTGCCCTTCGCATGAACGCCGGAGCCTTCGGCCAGGAAATTGAAGGCGTCACCGTCTCAGTCGGCGGCTATCGACGCAACGGGTCCCGCCTGCAGGTCGATCGGAGTGATATCGACTTCAGCTATCGCCGGGTGCCGAATCTTGATGATGTGATTATCACCACCGGCCGCTTCCGCTTTGAAAATTTCGATGCAGCCAGGTTAAAGACCCGCATGCAAGACATCCTGGCGATGCGGGCCAAAAAACAGCCGCTGAAGTTTCCCTCCTGCGGCAGCGTTTTCAAGCGGCCCGCCGGCTACTATGCGGGCGCGCTGATTGAAGAAGCCGGGCTGAAAGGTGAACGGGTCGGCGGTGCCATGGTCAGCCGCAAGCATGCCGGTTTTATTTTGAATGTAGCCAATGCAGCCGCTGCCGATGTTTATGCTCTCATTCGGATAATTGAAAAAAGGGTGCTGGAACGTTTCGGCGTCCGGCTGGAGCGCGAGGTCAAACTGATCGGTAAATTTGAATGAACCCTGCCCCCCTCCAGCTGGAAATTGACCCGATTTTTTTCCCCCTGAATGTGGCGATACGCGCGCAGAGCGAATGTAGAATGCCTGAAATTAAGTTTTGGATTATGCTTGGGAACGGGAAGCCCGCCATATATTTTTAGATAGATGGGCATCCCGCTTAATCGGGGGTGCAAGCCGAGGCAAAAGCGGAACGGACAAGTTCTTAGGTGAACATTTTGTCTCGGCTCGCAACGCAACAGTCGATCATTTGCAAGATTCAGGTTTTATTCTTCCCAGTGAATACACTCCACCGGGCAGGAATCCATGGCCTCTTCAATACAATCCTCGGGACCGCCCTCGGGCAGAATGACCTCCGCTTTTTCTTCGGCTTCGTTGAATGCAAACACATCCCCACAGAGTTCAACACAGCTTTCGCAGCCAATACACTCATCGGTATCGATGACAACCTTTTTAGACATCGCACGCGCTCCTTTTTGGTCGGTTTTTAATGATTCCTTTGCTCAATCCGAATTGATTTGACGCTTCTGCCATAACAACCAGCCATTACCGGCTGGTCATACATCCCAATCTAAGTGCGTTTCTCAAATAATCAAGAGTAAGCGTTCACGGGTTCCGGATTCGCAGGTTGAGGGCTTAACGGTTCAAGGTTCAGCCCACCCGCGGGCAGCGGAACGGCCGGTCTATTCGACAAGCTGAAACCTGATGCCTGAACCGATGAACCCTGAACCGCTATTTTTTTCAGTTGACAGCGCTTCACCAAAATCTTAGTTGTGATAATTTTTGCAGCCGATATGACGATGATTTGAGGAACAATTTTTGAAATCTGAATCCGCTTTACACACCGAGACAAGCTACACAGTCGAAGATGCCGATTTCCAAACAGGAAAAATTCTGGCGCTGGCCGTCGCCCATTTTGTCCACGACGTCTATTCCAGCTTTCTGGCCCCCCTTCTGCCGCTTCTAATTGAAAAGCTGTCCATGTCCCTAACCCAGGCCGGCTTTCTCTCAACCGTCATGCAAATTCCGGCCCTGCTCAATCCCTATATCGGTGTGCTGGCCGACCGCATCAGCGTGCGCTATTTTGTTATCCTGGCCCCCGCCATGACGGCTGTTCCGATGAGCCTGATCGGGATGGCGCCGAGCTATGGTGTGCTGCTGATTCTTTTATTTATAACCGGAATCAGTGTTTCCGTGTTTCATGTGCCCGCGCCGGTGATGGTCGCGGATCTGTCCGCTGCCAGGAAGGGCCGTGGAATGAGCTTTTTTATGACCGGCGGAGAACTGGCCAGGAGCGTCGGCCCTCTGGCGGCGGTGGCTGCGGTTGCACTTTTTGGCCTGGAAGATTTTTATCCGGTAATGCTTTTTGGGTTGCTCTCGTCGATTTGGTTATATTTTAAACTTCGCAGAGTCCCGGTCAGACAGGTGAGTTCAAACCGCAAATTATCGATCCTGGAAACATGGCGCAGCCTGCGCCATGTGCTGATGCCCCTGACAGTCATCCTGGTCGCCCGCGGTTTCATGCATGCCTCCCTGACGGCTTTTTTGCCGACCTTTATCAAAATGGAAACCGGCAACCTTTGGCTGGCCGGAATGGCCCTGACCCTGTTTGAAGTCGCCGGGGTCGCCGGCGTTCTGACGGCCGGCTCTTCCAGCGATTGGTTTGGCCGGCGGAAAACACTGCTTATCTCGCTTCTGGGAGCGCCGCTATTCCTGTTTCTTTTCACCTTGACCGGCGGGTGGCTGCGTTTAGCCGCCCTGCTGGTTGTCGGTTTCACGCTGTTGTCAACCACCCCCGTCATGCTGGCCCTGGTCCAGGAGAATTCCCGGCACAGTCCGGCGGCGGCCAACGGACTGTTTATGATGATCTCTTTTATGGCCCGCTCGGCGGTGGTGGTCGTGGTCGGATTCATCGCCGACCGCATCGGTTTGAATGCCACCTATCTGATCAGCGCCGCCATGGGGTTGTTGGGCATACCGTTTGTATTGATGCTGCCCCGAAAGTGAATCTCTCAATTTTCTCCAAAGCGCTCCTCTTTCCAAGGATTCGCCGAATTGCTGTACCCAAAGCTTTCATAATAGCCCGGCTCATCGACGACGACAAATCGGATCCTTTCGACCCATTTCACACTTTTATAAAAATAGCGATCCGGTACCAGTCCGCGCACGGGAGCCCCGTGCGCCGGGGCAAGGTCGCGGTCCGCAAACGTGTGGGCCAGGATGACATTGTCTTTGCGGGCCTCGCTGATGGGGATGCTGGTGGAATAATCGCCGTTGGCCTTGAAAACAGCGAAGCCGGCACGCGCCTTGACCTTGACCCGATCCATAATCGTTTGCATGGACACACCCCGCCAGCGGGAGTCCAGCAGGGTCCAGCCGGTCACACAATGGACATCACAGGTCAGATCGATCTGCTTTAAATCCAACAAATCCTGAAATTTCAGTGTCAGCGGATTTGCCACCTCCCCGCTGATTTCCAGGCGCCAGTCCGCCGCATTGCCGGGGCCTTTTTGACCGCCCATATCGGGCAATGCCTTGACGGCATGCTGGCCCGGAGGAATACGCGGACGGCCGTCCGGTCTGAGCTCGGCTGCCAGCGCCCGGTTTTCCGAATCCATCAGCTTGACAAACACCCCCGGCAAACCGATCGTTACAATGGACCCGCCGGCGATGGCTATAAAATCTCTGCGGGTCATTTTGGGTGCCTTTTTCATATTCAACTCCTTATCCGAATGAACCGGAACCAAAAAGGTATCTCGCTAAGACGCCAAGATTAACCTAATAATTTACCTTTGCGGGCTTTGCGGCTTTGCGAGAAAATTTTTTTATCACAAATTACACGAATTCACCTTCTATGACTCTAAGACGCTGGTCGGTTCAAATCAAGTCCGGCCGTCCATCAAAACACCTTGAGTTTTTTTCGGAAATGATTTAAACATAAACCCTGCGTTTTTTGAATCTTGCCATGCAGTTGATGGCCAGGAGAATTCGCCACCAAAAAAGGAGACGGCATCTTATGACGGATGAACAACAAAATGACATTGACTTCAAAATCGACCGCGCCAACCTCTACCGTGAAGAATCATTCACCGACCTGCGAACCGGCACGATCAAGCGCCTGACACCGGTCAAATCAGACGGTTCGGAAGACAAAGGCCGCAAAACCATTTTCGTCGGGCACACCAGCATCCTGACTCCGAACGGTCCCTTGCCCATCCAGAACAGCATCCCGGCCAAGGAACTGCAGCAGGCAATTAAAAAGTTTCCTGAAGTGATGCAGGAAGCTATGGACGAGTTGATTGAAGAGGTTAAAAAATACCAGGAACAGGAAAGAACCCGTATTCAAAAACCGGACTCCGGCCTGATAATCCCCGGAAGATAGCGAGTCTAATTCGCTTCACGCATCCCGCTTCCAGCAGGAGAATAATTATTATCTCAAAATAGTCTAAGAATTTCCGAGACGTCAAAATGGGATTACTAAAATTCTTTTCAAACAAAGACCCCGAGGACTACGAAAAAAAAGGCGACGCGCTTTTTGAAGCCAACGCTTATGGCAAAGCCGTGGTTGAATATGAGCGCGCCCTGGAAAGACTGGAAAAAACGTCACCCTGGGATGACGGTTACCGGCGCAGTCTGGAGGACAAAATCACCAGCAGCAGGCAATCCCTGGCGCAAGACCATGAAAAGCTGGCCAGGGAGCTGATGGAGGCCGGTCACAATGAAGATGCCCGCCAGTATATCGAACTGGCGCTGGAGCTCACCGGCGATCCTCAATTAAAAGCCACTCTCGAAGCGCATCTGCAAAACCTGGAATCGAACAGACATGCTGACGTCCACACGCCGCTGCCGGATCTCGAAGTTGAAGATCGGGAAGATACGGCGGATACGCAGCCCATCGAACCGGAGCAAACGGATGAACATTTCACGGCCCTGATCGGCACCCTGCCCGAAGAGGTTCAAAATTCCTACCAGCGCTATCCGGAAGCCTTTAAAAGCGGCTATCTGGCCTTAAACCGCGGCGATTTTGAGCAGGCGGTCGAGGATCTTTCCCGGGCCATGCAGGAACATGACGACCCTCAGAGCTACATCCCTTTGGAGCTGGCAACCGCCTGCCTCAACCTGGGAGATCATGACCGGGCCGCGCGGCTGGCGGAATCCTTTGCGCAGCACCATCCGGAAGCCCTGCCGGCCTATCAGCTGCTGTGTGAAATTTTCTGGGAAACCCAGGCCTTCGATCGGGCCGATGCGCTGCTTGCCGGTCTGCCGGAAGAACTGGCGGAATCGGTGGCCGGATATTTGCTGCGCGGCGAGACCCTTTATCAGGCCAAAAAGTATGCCGAGGCCAAAGGGTTTTATCGCAATTTTCTAAAAAAACATGAATGGAATGAAGCTATTGCCCGGGCGCTGGCCAAGACCCACGAAGCCCTGGGCGAGAGGACCAACGCCCGCTATGTATACGGCGAGATCGTGAATCAGTGCCGCAGCTGTCATGCCCGCCTGGATCCCGAAATCAAGCAGAAATTCGCAGACCTCAGTTTTGCCTCCGGTTTGAACACCTCCGAAGTGCTGGAATTGTATCTCGCCTTGGCCCAGGAAATTCCCCAGAATGCCGCGGACTACTACCATAAAATCAGCAAGATTTACACCGCACAGGGCAATGAAGTCGAGGCCCGCCGATTCCAATCGATCTCAGAAAAATATGAAAAGTCGGAATGATGAATTCGCAAACAGCCGAATTCATCATATATTTGGTGTTTGGTATGACGTATTTATAAAACCTGCTGAAAAAAAGTCAAAGTTACCATGCCCTTTAAACCCGATTTCAAATTACCGGCGGCGGAATCCGCCGGGGCCTTGTGGTTTGTTTTTCAAAAGGACAAACTGCTGCTGAAAACAAACGACAATGGCTGTCTCATCCCGTGTACACGTGAGCTGACAGCCTTCAATTTGTCCCCGATTCGCAAACAGTACCTGGGCGCTCTGGATGGTCTGCCGTGTTATGCCGCCGAAATGCCGGATGCCCGATCGATATCGGATGGGTGGGTCCTGCAGGGGTTGCGGGAAACCTTCGACCGGCTGGAAGAGGAGTTGATCTGGATTGCCGGCCGTGCCAATCAACTGGTGGACTGGAGCCGCAGCCACCAGTTTTGCGGCCGGTGCGGGAAGCCGACCCGCGACAATTCGGCAGAACGGGCCAAGATCTGCCCCGCCTGCGGCCTGATCAATTACCCGCGGCTTTCGCCCGCCGTAATTGTTGCGGTCGTCAAGGGCGACCGGCTGCTGCTTGCCAACAACAAACGGTTTAAGCCAGGATATTACAGTGTTCTGGCCGGGTTCGTCGAACCGGGTGAAACCCTGGAAGATTGCGTCGCCAGGGAAATCAGGGAGGAGGTCGGCATTAACGTGGAAAATATCCGCTACTTCGGCAGCCAGCCCTGGCCTTTTCCCAACTCCCTGATGGTGGCATTTGTGGCGGATTACGGCGGCGGCCAAATCAGCGCCGATTCATCCGAAATTGCGCATGCCGCCTGGTTTACAGCCAACGATCTGCCTGCCATCCCGCCCCGGCTCACCATTGCCAGGCACCTGATCGACTGGTTCGTCAACCGTCAACCTTAATCATACCGGCTTCAAAACCTGCACTTTTAGACCCTGCACGTAGTCCTTCACCGCTTCCCGATAGGCTGCCATGTGGGCGCTCTTCAGATGGGCATGCAGGTCATCCAGACTTTCCCAGGCTTCAACGAGGGTGACCACGTCCGACCGGATGGGCCCCTGCGCGGGCAAACCGGAATCCGCGTCGAGCGTAGGTTCGTAAGCCAGACAACCTTTTTCGGCCTTTACTTTGGGAACGTTTTTACCTAAAATTTCAAGATAGGCCTTGCGGCAGTCAGATTTCAACTGAATGGTGGCAATTACATGAATCATTGGCGGCACTCCTTTTCAAATGGATTTTGGGTCTTGGGTCGGGTGACCTTAGTAGATATCTGTTTTTTTTGCAATTAAAAACATCGGCCTCCTGCCAAACGATTCCCCCCGATTTGGGCTCAAGAATTCTCTCAATTATGCCGATAAGGTCACAAAATCGATCGGGTTATCCGGAAAGAACGAAACCCTGAATCTTTGAACCATTACGATTCGCCGAACCAAGGAGCTGAAGATGGAGGTTTATCGAAAATCACAATTGCCACATGCCGCCATTTCAAATGTTGGCGTCACGACGGCTTTGCTCGCGCTGTCTTTGACCCTCTTTTTTGGATGCGCCCACACCCACACCGAACAGGTGTGGATTCCGCCTATAATGGATCTGGCGCCCTATCGCATCATCGGGGTCATTGATTTTGACACCAATGGCGGAAGCGAGCTGCAACAATACGTGACCCAGAATTATGTCCAGACTGTTCAGGCCGCGCAGCCGGGCGTGCGCTTTTTAGAATTGGGCGGTCAGGAGGCGGTGCTGGCAAAAGTCAGCCGGGAACAACTCGATTATGAGGCCGTCCAATCCATCGGCCGGGTCTTTAACATCGACGCCGTCATGTTCGGCGAATTAAACCTGTCCGAAATCAAACCCAACGTTCGTCTATCGTCGACGACGTGGCAGTCGATGAACGTCGGCGCTTTCGTGGAGGCAGTCCTCGTTGCGAAACTCTGGGAAACCGACAGCGGCGTCCTGCGCTGGACGAACTCGACCCGGGGCAAAGATTCGGTAGCGCGCTTGAGTGCGAGCACCAACGGCAACATTTCATTTGGGGCTAAAGATCCTGAAGAAGCTTACGGCAAACTTATCCCCCAGCTTGTGTATGCCAATACCCCGGACTTCAGATCCCATTATGAATACCGCAAGGTGAAGTAGACCGCATTTTGTTTTGTGGGAGGGGCTTTCCCTCCGGGGCATAAGCCCCACGGGCCGGAAGCAAGCCACGATTTTAGGTGTTGGCCTGACCGAATGAATCGCGGCTGGAAAGCCGCTCCCACACAATTCCACCTGAACGGATCGGTTCCCCGATAATTCCGGATTTCTTCATTGCTCCAACCGATTTGTCCGAATTACTCTATGCTGAAAAATAGCCTCGTAACGGCTCATAAACACTGACATTGTTCTTTGAAAATTGAATAAGGGTAAAAGTTTGTTTTTTTCTTTGCAAAACCTGGCAATGTTCAATATTTAGTAGAAACGAAAACAATATTTGAGTGATTCCCAGGTACCGACAGCTATTCGGGCGGGCGCAAAGCCCGCCCCTACGAGACGTTGTTTAACCTGTTGGGTAGGGGTCTGGACAGGCGGTTTATCCCCACCCGCAAGGAGCGGGAGATTGTTCCAACCCTATTATTGGGATCGATCAATTTAGGGGAAAATATCAATTGCATCCCGAACCGGTCTCCGTTTACCTACAAACGGTTTCAGCCGCCATCAGGAAGGTGGGAGAGTCAGATGACAGACGTCCCAAATCGTAGCCGTTTTATTCCGTTTCGCAAAACGGATATCATTGCAATGTGCTGTGACGATGGCCGCATGAATGCGGGGGATGTCGCAGAATTTTGCGAGTTTTGCCAAATTCTCGAAGCCCTGTTTCATTTTGAATTTCACCGGCGCCTTGAAGCCCTGAAGAATTGTTACGCACCGTTTAACCCGGATGCCGACACACGCCGGGTTGGCAACTATACCCGCGAAGAGAAAGAACGCCTGCAAAAAGAACTTGTTTCCGAGATGGCTGCCGTGCTTAATTCGGCCAACTTCGAAAAGATCACTCCGGAGGACCTGGCCCAGGCACTGAGGGAAGAATCGCTGTTTAAAATCCGCCTGGAAGTTGACTTTGATGACTTTGAAGATGTAATTTTCTTTCGCCGCGGTGAATCCGTCAAACAGGAAACGCTGGTATCATTTGGCGGGCTCCGGAAAAAATCCTTTGAGTTTACAAATTACGACCGTGTGGCCGTCTATCTAAAATTTAAGGAACCTCAATATTTTGAGGCTCAGGCTCGCAAAAATCTTAACTTCATACCGGGTTCGACCATTATCAAGCTCTTTCACAATGTCCCCAAGGCGGATATCGAGATGCTCTTTCCCAACAGCCGGGTGCGCATGAAAACCATCGATAAGCTGATCATCGGCGTGCCGGCGGCCATTAGCGGGCTCGTGGTCGTTGTCACCAAACTCGGCGCAAGCCTGATTCTGACCGCTTCGGTGGTCTCTTTCTGGCTGGGGTTCAGCCGGGAGGAAGCCCAGCTCGATCAAAAGCATCTCATCGCCCTGGGAGCCGGGTTTGCAACCCTGGCGGGATTTTTATTCCGCCAGATCAGCAAGTTTAAAAACCGCAAAATTAAATTTATGAAGGCCCTTTCCGACAATCTTTATTTCAAAAACCTGGATAATAATACCGGCGTCTTCTATCATTTAATCGACGCTGCCGAAGAAGAAGAAATAAAAGAGGCGGTTCTGGCTTATTACTTCTTGCAGACCGCAAAGCGGCCGCTTGTCAAAAGCGAGCTTGATGAACATATTGAAAACTGGTTTGAAACCAAATGGAACATCATCATTGATTTCGAAATCGACGACGCTCTGGAAAAACTGGATCGACTCGGGCTGGTCACCCGTGACGGTGAGGTTTTGCAATGCAGGCCGCTGGCAGAGGCCAAACGCCGGCTGGATGGTATCTGGGACAACTATTTTACGTTTAACCGGCCCGGCACGGTTTAGGGCGGACTCCTGAAGGTCGCCGGCAAATACTGCTTCAAATACCCATCTCTTTTCCGGGAGGTTAATCCATGAAAGCATACGAAAAACTCGGGGCTTTTTATCTCGGCAAATTGTACGACATGGCCTCACAGCAGCTTAAAGACGATCTGGTGCTCTATGATTCCAAAGATCTGAACACCCACGCCGTCATCATCGGCATGACCGGCAGCGGTAAGACCGGGCTGGCCATTTCGCTGCTGGAAGAGGCCTTGATTGACCGTATTCCCGTGATCGCCATCGATCCGAAGGGGGACCTGCCCAATTTGCTGCTGACCTTTCCCCAATTGCAGCCCGGCGACTTTCGTCCCTGGATCAACGAGCAGGACGCCCTCAACGCGGGCCTCAGCCCGGATGAGTTTGCCGCCCAACAGGCGGCCCTGTGGCAGAAGGGGCTGGCCGGCTGGGACCAGGACCCCGAGCGCATTGCCCGTCTGAAGGCCGGCGCCGATTTTACGGTCTACACACCGGGCAGCAGCGCCGGGATACCGGTGAGCGTCTTGCGCAACTTTGCCCCCCCGGTCGCAGACATCATGGCGGAAAAAGATCTGCTGCGCGAGCGGATTCAGAGCACGGTCACAGCCCTGCTGGCCTTGCTGGGCATTGAGGCCGATCCAATCACCAGCCGGGAACACATCCTGCTGTCCAATATCATTGAGTCTTCATGGGCGGCGGGCAAGGGGCTCGATCTGGCCGGCATGATCCGCGCCATCCAGACCCCGCCATTTGAACGGATCGGCATTATGGACCTGGAAGCGTTCTACCCTCCCAGGGACCGATTTGAACTGGCCATGCGCCTGAACAACCTGCTGGCCGCACCGGGGTTTGAAGCCTGGATGGAAGGCGACCCGATCAATATCAGCCGCATGCTTTACAGCGATCAGGGAAAGCCCCAGGCGTCGATTTTTTCAATCAGTCACCTGGCGGATTCGGAACGGATGTTTTTTGTCGCGGCGCTGTTAAACGAAATTCTGGCCTGGGTGCGGACCCAACCCGGAACCACCAGCCTGCGGGCCATATTATACATGGACGAAATCTTCGGCTACTTTCCGCCGGTTAAAAACCCGCCTTCCAAGGCACCGCTGCTCACCCTGCTCAAACAGGCCCGCGCCTTCGGGCTCGGGGTTGTACTTTCCACCCAAAACCCGGTGGATCTCGATTACAAAGGTCTTGCCAATACGGGATCATGGTTCATCGGTCGTCTGCAAACCGAACGCGATAAATCCAGGGTGCTGGAAGGACTTGAAGGGGCGGCCGCCGGCAGCGGATTCAACCGGGCCGGGATGGAGAAGATCCTGGCCGGTCTGGGCCAGCGCGTGTTTTTGCTCAACAATGTTCATGAAAACGGGCCGGTTACGTTTCAGACGCGCTGGGCACTCTCTTATCTGCGGGGGCCCATGACCCGCGAACAGATTAAAAAGCTGACGGGCGACAACAATGCCCGGGCCGGGCAGGCCGCCGTTTCGACAGCGGATGATCCATCCGCCGTGGCTAAAGCCCCGGTTGCGGCCGCTCCGGCTGTCCGGCCGGCACCGTCGATCAACACGCCGCCGGTAATACCACCGGGGATAAAGGCTTTTTATCTGCCGGCCTCCGGTGCCGGGCAAGGACTCGAGTATCGGCCGGCGGCGGCGGGCTGGATCGAGGTCCACTATTCCAGGGCCGGCAATAAAATGTCCGGCTCCGCGAAGCTGGCCCTGGCGGCCATGCTGGCGGAAGGGCCGGTCACATTGGATTGGGACCTGGCTCAGGAAATCGCCCTGGCGCCGGCTGATCTGGCAACCGATCCCCTGGCCGCGACAAGTTTTGCCGAACTGCCGGCGGCAGCCAAAAAAGCCAAGAACTATGCCAAGTGGAGCAAAGACTTGATTCGCTGGGTCTGCCAAAATCGCCCGCTGCGCATTTATCAATCCCAACGCTTCGGATTGACGGGCAGCCCCGGGGAGTCCAGAAGTGAATTTCTGGCGCGCCTGGCCCAGACCGCGCGGGAAAAGCGCGATTTGGAAGTCGAGAAACTGCGCCGCAAATACAGCTTCAAATTCGACACCCTCAACAATCGCCTGATGCGGGCCGAGCAGGCCGTCATGCGGGAGAAGGAACAGGCCCAATCGAGTAAAATTCAAACGGCAATTTCCTTCGGCAGCGCGATCCTCGGTGCCTTCATGGGGCGCAAAGCCGTCAGCACCGGATCTGCCGCGCGCTTCGGCACCGCCATGCGATCCGCCAGCCGCATCCGCAAGGAGTCCATGGATATCAACCGGGCTCAGGAGACCCTCGAAGCAACCCGCCTGCAGTTGGAAGAGCTCGACCAGCGTTTCCGGGAGGATGTGGAACGCACCGAAGCCGCTTTTGACCCTGAAAGCGAACCCGTTGACGAGGTTCTCGTCAAACCCAAGGGCAGCGACTTGACGCTGGAGTTTTTTGGTCTGGTCTGGCTGCCCTATCGCCGGGATGCGCTGGGCCAACTGGCTCCGGATTGGAACTGAAAAAAGGTGCAAGGCGTATGGCGCAGGGCGCAAGGCACCGGCCACCATAGCGCTATGTCGTAACGATGGCTCGGCAAGCAGGGCGTAGGACTAAGTACCTAGTTTCATAAATACCGTAACTTAAAATCGGAGGAATGGATTCTAATTGTAAAAAAATATTAGACAGGATTGACAGGATCGTCTGGATAGAAGGGCCTTCGGCCGGCGGGCATCTGGCCGGCCGCAGGCGAAAAAAATCCCATTAATCCTGTAAATCCTGTCTGAAAAAAGAAATTTAAAATCGAATCCATTCAACACCCAGTGTCTTTGTAGTGAAAAAACATTCTGGCAA
>CAYTBC010000001.1:0-108390 GCA_964435765.1 uncultured Desulfosarcina sp. | reverse complement strand
ATATTCAAATCATGGGGGGTGAACGAGATCGCCGTCAAAGGGGAGCGCTCAGATTCAAAAGACTCTGTTGCGGATTCGGAGATTCAGGGAAAAGAACCCATTGAAAAGCAGCTGAAAGAAAAATTTTCCGACGTGCTGGATGATCCTGTGATGGTCGCAATCCTTAATGCAGCCTGTTTCTGTCTGACGAAAGATATACCCGGCAACGAGAGTGAAAATGAGCATCCCTGATCCGCAGAAAATTATCGCCAGAATCGACGACCTGCCGACCCTGCCGCGTACCGTGCTCAAAATTACAGAACTGGTCAACGATCCCAAATCATCGGCCAAAGATCTATCCCGGGTAATTACCGACGATCAGGTCTTAACGGCCAGGCTGCTGAAACTGGTCAATTCGTCTTTTTACGGATTCCCCCAGCGGATATCGACCGTCACCAACGCCATTGTGCTGCTCGGGTTCGATGCCATCCGCAGTTTGCTGTTAACCACTTCCGTCTTCGATTTGTTTGCCGGCCGCAGCAGAAAGAGGAAACAGGACCAGGAGAAATTTTGGGACCATTCTCTGGGATGTGCAGTGGGGGCCAAGGTTATCGGCAGCTATGTGCGCCATGATAAAATCGAGGAGTTGTTTGTTTCCGGTCTTTTGCACGACATCGGCAAAATCGTCGAAATGCTGTTTTTGCCGAATGAGTTTGCTGCGGTCATGGCCGCCACGAATAAGGAAAACAGTTTGATGATAGCTGCCGAAAACAAGATCCTGGGCTATAACCATGCTGAGATCGGCAGGCTGCTGTCCGCCAAATGGAATTTGCCGGTCAAGCTTGAGCAGGTGATTGCCCATCACCACCAGCCGAAACTGGCTGGCAGTTTTACAATGGAAGCCTCCATTGTTCATCTGGCGGACATATTATGCCGTGCCCTGAACATGGGTTTCGGGGGTGATCATAAAATTCCGCCCCTGGATCCTGCGGCCTGGGATGCCCTGAAAATCAAAACCGGCGACCTTGAAAGGATCATGGCAACGATGCAGGACGAGTACCGGGACATCAGTTTATTTATGTCCTAAATGGTTTTAATCGTTGAGATGGTTTAGGCCGTTTCGATGGTGAGGGCAGAAAGTCCCCTTCGGCAACTTGCAGACGGTCGATTTCAACGCTTCAAAGAAGGATCCCGAATTACCTCCAAAACTCAATCAACTTCACCTGCCGCACTCCGCATACACCCTTCAAACATCCCCTTCGCAAAAGGCAAATAAATAAGAAAAATGTCTATAGTTTTTTGGCCGGCCGGCCGATATAGAGTATCAAGATTTTATCCACGGCAGCCATGCACCTACCACAACCTAAAAGGAATTTAAATGACTTCAGGCAACGCATTGGATCTGAAGGTTTATATTGTCGATGCCGTCGGCGATGTATTTGACACCATGCTTTCCATGGAGGTGCAATCCGTCGAAGGAAATGCAAAGGAAAAACAAAACGGAAATTGCATTGTCGGATCAGTCGGCTTTGCCGGCAAGGTGATGGGCAACCTGAACCTGTGCGTCGAGGAAGCGTTTGCCCGCAGGATGACGGCCGGCATGCTGGACATGGAAGTGGAAGATACCATTGACGAAACGGAAATCCATGATGTTATCGGAGAGTTGTGCAATATGATCTGCGGTGGTTTGAAATCCCGGCTTTGCGATCATGGCCTTGCCTGTGAATTGTCAATTCCGTCCGTTACGGCCGGCAAAGAATTTAAGATTGAACCCAAAGGATGGGACCGCAGCGAGTGTTGCGATTTTCGCAACCAGCAGAACACTGCCAGGGTGGAAATCTATATTAAATCGGGAAATTAATTTTATTGGAGGACGATTATGGCGTTGAAAGTGTTGACCGTCGATGACAGTAAAACCATCCGGATGATCGTCAAGAAGGCTTTCAAAGAATATAGCTGTGAAATGTTTGAAGCCGAAAACGGCGTCGAGGGGTTGGCCGTTGCCGCCAAAGAAAAACCCGGCCTGATCGTGCTGGACATCACCATGCCGGTAATGAACGGCATTGAAATGCTTGAAAAATTAAAGCGTGAACCAGAGCTAAAAGACATTCCGGTGATCATGCTGACAGCGGAATCCGGCAAAGACAACGTTATGCAGATCGTGAAAATGGGAGTCAAAGACTACATGGTCAAACCATTTAAGGGTGAAGATCTAATTGCCAGGGTAGAAAAAATCATAAAGCTGGCGCCCAGAGTCGCGGACGAGGACACGGCGGGAAACGGCAGCAAATATTTTACGCAGCTTGAAGATGTCACCGTTCTGGTGCTGCCGGCAAAGGTTACCCGCCCGGTTTCGGTTGAAGTCGAAAACAATCTGCAGACGAAGCTCAAAGAGATGGCGGAGGCCCGCAACAATAAAATAATTATAGACCTCTGCAGGGTTGCCGAGACCAATGTATCATTAATAAAGCTGATCATATCAACCTACCAGCGCTGTCAAACAGCCAAAGTTGCAATCCGGCTGGTAGCATCTCCCAAACAGGGAGAAGAATTGAAATCATTTCAGGAAACCGGTAATATTGGAATTATGAATACGGTTGAAGAAGCCCGGACTGCATTTTGCGGTTAGTGATCACCGGATTGTCGACGGCCGGTCAAAATTTTTGCAAATTAAGCATGATTGATTTGCAAATTGCATATTTTTTGCGGAAATCCGGCCGACCCGTCAAATTGCCATTGCCCGGGTTATCGTTGCGGTTCGTGAAAATGAAGGTTGGAGATAACTGTTCAAATTTATATAGCGATCCGGCCAGTGATGGCGCTTTCGCTGAATTTGCCGACTCCGGGAATCATTTCGCTTTGATGGGAAAATTCGTCGTTTGACGGCAGCTTACTGCAGATAAAGTTAAAAAACACCCTCCGAATTTATGCAATATGCAAAGATATAGGGAGAGTTGCGCCCCTCGTCTTCGGGCTTTTGCCTTAATCCGGCGCCCGAGCCAATTATTTAGCCCTGCCGCTTCATAGAGCCTAAAATACACGCCCCACAAAATGTTGTATCAACTCATACCGACAGCATACTTCATATCGAAGATATCTTCTGCAATCCTTTTTAGGAGAAATGCCTGGCTTCCTTCCGGTTGAAGCTGCCAATTCATCACGGCATGGATATTGCTAATTCGGTATAGTGCTTGATCAGTACCATCGGGCAACCTCAGGTCATTCTTTCTGCAAATTATACCCTTGCTGGAAGAAAATCTTGCCAACCAGATATTTATAAAACGATATCAACCGGTTTAGACAAGGAGGACGGAGTGCAGAACGCAGCTCTATACAAAACGACACCGGACGCATCTAGTCCCTGTAATCCCTGTGAAATTCAGCCCAGGCAGATGGGCCATGAAATTGGATTTCACAATATTATCGGTCAAAGCACTAAAATGAGAGAAGTATTCGACCTTGTTCAGAAGGTTGCTGATTGTGACAGCACCATCCTTTTAAACGGGGAAACCGGTACCGGCAAGGGAATGGTGGCCCGGGCCATCCACGCGAGGTCGAAAAGAAGAAATAAACCATTCATTTCAATTAACTGCGGTGCCATTCCTGAGAATCTACTAGAAAGCGAATTATTCGGACATGTCCGAGGTGCATTTACCGGAGCGACGTCCTCCAAGCAGGGTAAGTTTGAAGTGGCTGACGGCGGGACCATTTTACTGGATGAAATCGGAGATATGAGCTCGGATCTTCAGGTCAAAGTGCTAAAAGTCCTGGAAGAGGGTGAGTTTGAACAGGTCGGAGGATCCAAAACCATCAAGGTCGATGTGAGAATCATTGCCGCCACCCACCGTGATTTGTGCGAGGAAGTTCAAAAGGGGAATTTTCGCGAAGATCTTTATTATCGGCTCTATGTCATTCCGATGATCCTGCCCTCGCTGCGGGATCGCAAGTCGGATATACCTTATCTGATTGCACATTTTATGGAAAAGTCCAATCAGAAAAATGACCGCGATGTGAAAGAAGTTACCGAAGAGGCTCTGGCCATGATGATGAGCTATTCCTGGCCGGGTAATGTCCGTGAACTCAAAAATATGGTTGAGCGACTGGTAGTGCTGAAAGGTGCCGGAAAAATATCGGTGCGGGATTTGCCGCCCGAACTAAAATCAATCCAGAAATATGAACCGTCTACCACCATCGAAATCTCAGATGAGGGCATTTGTCTGAACAGTGCAGTGACCGAATTTGAAAAGGCGTTGATCCTTCAGTCCCTGGAGAAAACCAAATGGGTCAAAAATAAAGCCGCCAAACTTCTCCATCTGAATCGCACCACTTTAGTCGAAAAAATCAAAAGACATCATCTGCAACCCTGCAACGTTTAGCAGGATGGGACAAAACCGCTTTTTTCAACAGCATCCTACCCCACAGTGAACCCGCCCAGTTTAAGGGGCGGGCGAACGACGGACCCACCCCCCGGGTCGGGTGTCAACCCAGTGACTCACGGCATCCAAAATTTGACAAATCCGGCAGTGCTCAGCCGGTTTGCGGCCATCCGACCAAGTTGTTAATATATTGATATTGTTTGTTAATTTAGCTTTATTCAATAGGTTTTAGTTGGCCGGGTAATGGCATGATATTTGCTCCTATATAGACGGTTTACCTGAAATAAGAGCGGGCTGAAGTTGGAGGGCGTTCAAAATGTTGCGCCGGCAGGCCGGTGCTGCGCCTGATGCCAAAACCCACCGCATGACGGTCCTGAGCCGCACTGAGTTTAAATTACACTGAATCAGGGGAATATTTTTTTGCTGGATCTGCCGCCCATTTTAGTCGTCGAAAATCAACCGGATGTGCGCACAGCGCTCGTGCAAGGTCTCAACCGTTCCGGATTTCCGGTGGAAACGGCATCCGATGGCTCGGAGGCATTAGACAAATTCAAGTCCGTAAAATACAGCATGGTGATCACAGATGAACAGATACCGGGGACCGGCGGCATGACGGTGTTAAATTCGGTCAAAGAACTATCACCGCACATTCCGGTGGTTATTATGACCGCCAATGGCAGCGTAAACAATGCGGTGGAAGCCATGCAAGCCGGAGCATACGACTATATTCTAAAGCCGTTTTTATTTGAAGTCATTGAAAAGACGATTAAAAAGGCGATTGCCCCTGCGGCCGGCCATGATGGTTATGCGTCTCTTGGTGGGCAAGGCGATTCCCCCGGGGCCTTAAAAAAATTTATTACCCGCAATCAAAACGTTGAAGCCATATTGGACCGGGCTCGAGGGATTGCCCCCAGCCGAGCTACGGTGCTGATTCAAGGCGAAAGTGGAACCGGCAAGGAGTTGCTCGCTGCCTATATCCATCGCTGCAGCCTGCATCCGGAGGCCCCCTATATCGCGCTGAACTGCGCGGCCCTGCCCGATACCCTGGCGGAAAGCGAATTGTTCGGGCACGAAAAAGGCGCCTTTACCGGGGCTGTGGGGCGCAAGATCGGTAAATTCGAATTGGCCCAAAAAGGTACCCTGGTCCTGGATGAAATCAGTGAAATGCCGCTGGCCCTGCAGGCCAAACTGCTGCGGGTGTTGCAGGAAAAGGAAATTGACCGCATCGGCGGCGCGCGGCCGATTCCAATCGAAACACGCGTGATCGCCATCAGCAATGTGGGGCTGAAACAGGCCGTCTCCGAGGGCAAGTTCCGGGAAGATTTATATTATCGAGTCAATGTGATCCCTTTGACCCTGCCGCCTTTGAGGGAAAGAAGGGATGATGTCGAACTGCTGGCGCATCATTTTTTGGACAAATACCGCCGGCTGAACCATAAAAATATAGGCGGAATTTCCGAATCCGCCATGGTTGTCCTGCGAAACCATGCCTGGAACGGCAATGTTCGCGAACTCGAAAACACCATGGAAAGGGCGGTGCTGATCGGCGGCGGTGAGAACGTGGAGCCGGAGGACCTGCTGCTGGACAGCACCGAAAACAGGGCGGAACCCCGGGGGGCTTTGGCCATCAATGCAGGCCGTACCGTGCACGCTATGGAAAAAGAACTCATTTTTCGAACCCTGGAAGAAGTCAATGATAATCGCACCCATGCAGCGGAGTTGCTGGGTATCAGCATTCGGACCCTCAGAAACAAGCTGCGTGAATATAAAGAGGAAGCATTAAGCTAATTTCTGGTATGGAAATTGCTTTTTACTGAGTTTTGAAAACGCGAATACAATTTTGGAGGAATCAACAAGTGCTTGCGGACGGAATTTTTAATAAAACATTCTCTTTGCTGGAAAGATCCCTGAATTTGAGATCCCTAAATCTACGGGTGCTGGCCTCTAATATCGCCAATATGGACACGCCCAATTACAAGGCTTTTGAAATCAACCTGGCCGAAGAAATGGCTCGCAATCAAAGGCCGGGCGCAAACCTTCCGTTTGTACGAACCCATGTCAACCATCTTCCGGGCGCCCCTCAATCAGCCGACAGCATTCAACTCCAAGCGGCCAGGCCGCCGGAGTTCAGCCTGAGAGGCGACGGCAATACGGTTGATATTGATCGAACCATGGGAAAACTGGCAGAGAACACTTTGTTGTACAATGCGGCAACGCAGCTTATTTCTAGAAAATTTAAAGGGTTAAAGAGTGCTATCAAGGGAGGCAGTTAGAAATGGACTTTTTTAATGCCATCGATACCAGTTCATCGGCGCTGTCCGCACAGCGGCTGCGCATGAATCTGATCTCCGGCAATCTGGCCAATGTGAATACAACCCGCACCCCTCAAGGAGGACCCTACCGGCGCAAGGAAGCAATTTTTGCCGCCCAGCCGGTAAATCAGTCCTTTCATTCCCTACTGCGCGAGCACCGGAATGCTCAACTTGCCACCGTACAAGTGGCGCAGGTCGTCGAGGATCAAAATCCGCCGGTGCTCAAATACGACCCTCAACACCCGGATGCCGACGAAAAAGGGTATGTCGCCCTGCCCAACATTAATCTTATGGAAGAAATGGTGAATATGATATCGGCGACCCGAGGGTACGAGGCCAACGTAACCGCCCTCAAAGCGGCCAAAGATATGGCATTAAAAGCACTGGAGATAGGACGTTAACGATGCAGGATATTACGATACAAAACCAGATTCAACCCCAGAACGGGGTAATTTCATCCGGTGAACAGACCCGGCACGCCCAATCAAATTCGTTTGGTGAACTGCTGCAGCAGTCGATTAATCAGATCAATCGCCTCCAAGTGGAGGCGGACGCCAGTGCGAATGATCTGGCAAGCGGTAGGCAGACGGATATTCACCAGACGATGATTGCCGTGGAAAAGGCCGAAGTGTCGTTTGAACTTCTGATGCAGATCCGCAACAAAGTTATCTCTGCTTATGAGAATATCATGCGCACCCAGGTTTAGTAGAGTTTCAGGTGTCAGGCCAGCCGTTGGCCGCCATGGCGGCCAGTTTGATCGGACTGGACGCTCGCGTCCAGAGGTGCCGCTGACACCTGAAACCCGAAACCTGAAACATTTCATCGGTAGGTAGAAATATGGAAGCCCTTCGTCAAATATGGTTACAATTAAAAGCCACGTTTGCCAGCCTTGGCCGCGGTAAACAAATCACTCTGGTAACGCTTCTGCTGGGGTCTTTGGCCGGTTTTATCTTTTTGATGAACTGGAGCGGGCAAAGTGATTTCCAACCCCTGTATGCCCAACTGGATCCGGAAGATGCCGGCATTATTCTGTCCAAGCTGAAAGAGCAAAAAATAGATTATCGCATTGCGTCCAATGGCACCACCATCTTGATTCCACAACAGTTTATTTATGAAACGCGGATGAAGTTGGCATCTGAGGGGCTCCCGCAAGGCAGCGGAATCGGTTTTGAAATCTTTAATGACACCAAGCTCGGCATGACTGAATTTGCTCAAAACGTCAACTATCAAAGAGCGCTTCAAGGAGAGTTGTCCCGCAGCATCAATCGAATCGGGGAAATCGAAAGTTCCAGAGTCCATATCGTGTTGCCCGAAAAATCATTGTTCGTGGAAGATGAGGAACCGGCCACGGCGTCCGTGGTTTTAAACTTGCGGCCGGGTAAATGGCTGAATCCAGGCCAAATCAACGGCATCGTTCATCTGGTATCTTCCAGTGTGTCACGGCTGAGCCCGGCGGACGTGACGATTGTGGATCAAAATGGAAAAATGCTGGCCGGCGCCAAAGATGATTCGTCCTTCGGAAGCCTCAGTTCGGATCAGCTTGAATATCAGAGCCGGGTCGAAAAGAACCTTGAAAATCGTGTGCGGACCATGTTGGAGTCAGCCCTGGGCGAGGATAAAGCCGTGGTCAGATTGTCCTGCTCCTTTGATTTTAAAAGTCAGGAAAAAACAGAAGAATTGTACCTGCCCGACAACCGGGTGGTGCGCAGCGAACAGGCCTTGAAAGAATCATCAACCAACCCGGAACTGACTCCCCAGGGCATCCCGGGGGTGCGATCCAATCTTCCGGGAGATGCGTTGGCTGCGGATCTGAATCAGTCGGCGACCCGGGATTCCATCTTTGAAAAAAACGATCGTACCGTAAACTACGAAATTGGTAAAGTGATCAGCCATATTAAGGAACCGGTGGGCCAGATGACCCGAGTTTCAATTGCCGTCCTGGTGGACGGCTCCTACCAGCGGGTTGAAAAGTCGGATGGTTCGGCTGAGTGGAAATATGTTCCCAGAACAGATGCGGAAATGCAGAAATTTGAAAACATTGTCAAGCGCGCAGTCAATTTCAATGCATCCAGGGGTGACGAGGTTGAAATTGTGAATATCCCTTTTGAAGCCGCCCGACTGTCGACAAAAGAAGAGCCGGTCGTTAAAGACGATTGGCTTGATCTTTTGAAAGAATACCAGCCCTACATGAAATACGGGTTTCTAAGCCTTTTCTTGATTCTTTCTTTTTTGTTTTTTGTCCGCCCGCTGGTGCGGTGGTTGACGGAGTATTCCTTCGGGGAATTTGAGCTGTTCAAGCAACTGCCGCGAAGCGTTGGTGAGCTTGAAGGCGAACTTGACTCGGCCGGCCGTCGGCTGACCTTCCGAGATCAGGCATCCCAGCTGATCACCAGAGACAGTGAAGCCTCCATGGGCGTCATGCGCGACTGGATAAAAGAGAATTAATGGATCCAAGGCAAATATCAGGCTCTTTCAAAGCCGCTATTCTGATACGTTCACTGGGCCAGGAAGTCGCGCAAAGGATTTTCAATGCTTTGACCGCAGATGAGAAACAAGTCGTCACCCGCCATCTGGACCAGATGGGAACCATACCGGGTGAGGTGGTCGAATATGTGGCCAAGGAGTTTGCCGACACCGCCGCCATGCGGGCCCATGCAGCCCAACTGGCGCCGCCGTCCCGGTCTCAAGACCCTCGCAAGACCGAAAAAGCGGATCACGATGATAAAGAAGGCACCGAGGGGTTGCAGGCCATTTTGGCCTTGAACGCCGATGAAGTTTATGAATTGATTAAGGACGAGCACCCCCAGACGATTGCCATCATATTAATTCATCTCAAAACACCGGTTGCCAGTGATTTATTGTCCAACTTGCCGGATGAAATTAAAACGGATGTTTCCGTTCGGGTGGCCTCCCTGGAAAAAGTCAACGCCGAGATGGTGGAGGAGGTTAACACCGTCTTTAAGGAAATCCTTAAAAATAAAAAAAGCACGGTGGCCAATATCAGCGGCGGCATTGATCGCCTCGCGGAAATCCTGAATCAGACCGACGAGATATCCAGCGAGTTGATTTTAAATGAAATCGAGGAAAATGACACCGAAATGGCCGCCAAGATAAAGCAAAAGATGTTTGTCTTTGAAGATCTGGTGTTGGTGGATGATCGCGGATTTCAGAAATTGCTGCGCAAAGTTGAGACCGTGGAACTTGCCGTTGCACTCAAGGCGGCATCCGACGAGGTCAAGGATAAAGTGTTCAGAAATATGTCCGAGCGTGCCGGTGCCATGCTCCAGGAAGAGATGGAAGATCTCGGACCGGTCAGAATGAAGGAAGTTTCCGATGCCCAGGCGGGTATAACCAATATTATTCAGGAAATGGAAGCCAAGGGAGAAATAATTATCAGTGGCCGCCGAGGGGAAGAAATTATCGCCTAAAACCGAGACCGCGTTGCCGACGCACCGCCAGACCGGTTTCAGACTGCATTATTTTCCGGATATCCCGGTCGTTGATCGGGACGCCGTCCGGACCTGTGCACCGTTGGAGGATAGATTCCAACGGATTCGATACGATCACAACGGCGCCGCCGGCGCAAGCATTACTTCCGCCCTAAGCCACGCTGCCGGCCGACCGTTAGAAAGTTCCTCAGCCGACAGAGGCGACATGCAATCTTACCAGAAAGGATATTGCGAGGGTGTCGCAAAAGGATTGGCCGAAGGCGAAAAGGCCGGATTTGAGTCAGCTGCCAAAAAAATTGAGCCGGTTTTAAAAAGTTTCCAAGATGCAATGCTGCAATTACAAAATTTACGGCAAGAGACCTATCAACGCATTGAAACGGAAGTCGTCGATCTGGCATTGGCTATCGCCAGAAAAATCATTTGCCGCGAAGTGGAGGTGGACCGCGGAGTCGTTGTTGGTGTTGCCAGAGAAGCGCTGGCCAAAATCGAAGATCCGGCAAAAATTAAAATCAAGATGAATCCCTCGGATCTTCAGTTCTTAGAGGAGGCCAAGTATCAACTTTCAGATCTGACGGCGCATATTGAGAATGCCACCCTTATCGCTGAAGACAGTATTCAGAGCGGCGGCTGTGTCATCGAAACGAATTCGGGTGAAATTGACGGCCGGATCGAAGCGCAGCTTCAAGCCATCGAAGAAAGCTTTCGAAGCGCCCTAAAGAAATCCGTCAAATCAGTTCAGTGATGGTCGATTTCACGAAATATCACACCTGTCTGGAAACCCTCTGTCCTATCCGTGCCACCGGTCGCGTCACCAATGTAGTCGGGTTGGTGGTCGAAGCGCGCGGTCCCGTATCCTGTCTGGGGACCGTTTGTGATATTCATACCGCCACCAACAAATCTGCGATAGCGGCTGAAGTTTCCGGTTTCAGGGATCACAGCGTATTGCTGATGCCCCTGGAGGAGATTCACGGCATCGCGCCGGGCTGCAAGGTCGTTGCGCGACAGCAAAAGGCCGTTGTGCCTGTGGGACCGGGGCTGTTGGGTCGGGTGATCGATGGCCTTGGAAATCCAATTGACGGCAACGGACCCGTCGAAACCGACAGCGAATATCCAATCTATGCGACCACCCTGAATCCGCTGCAGCGTCGCAGGATCCGTCAGCCGCTGGATTTAGGGATCCGGGTTGTCAATGGCTTGTTAACCGTGGGGTGCGGGCAGCGGGTAGGTGTCTTCGCCGGCTCCGGGGTCGGCAAAAGTGTACTGCTGGGGATGGTCGCCCGTAAAACCAAGGCCGATGTCAATGTAATTGCCCTTATCGGTGAGCGTGGCCGCGAAGTAAATGAATTTATTGAAAAAGAGCTCGGCCGGGAAGGACTCAGCCGGTCGGTTATCGTAGTCGCCACCTCAGACCGTTTGCCGCTGATACGCATGCGAGGGGCCTTTATCGCCACCGCCATCGCCGAATACTTCCGGGATCAGGGCCGCCATGTCAATTTGATGATGGACTCAGTCACCCGTTTTGCCATGGCACAGCGTGAGATCGGGTTGGCCTTGGGTGAGCCGCCCACAACCAAAGGATATACGCCCTCTGTTTTCACCATCCTACCCAAGCTGCTGGAACGCGCCGGGACCTCTGCCAACCGCGGCACCATTACCGGGCTTTACACCGTTCTGGTGGAAGGCGACGACACCAACGAACCCATCGCCGATGCCGTACGCTCCATTCTGGATGGGCATATAAATCTCAGCCGGGATCTGGCCATGCAAAATCATTACCCTGCGATTGACGTTTTAAGCAGTATCAGCCGGGTCATGGTGGATGTGGTCAACGATAAACACAAGCAAAATGCCAATCGTTTTAAAGAAATACTGGCGACTTATCGCAAAGCCGAAGATTTGATCAATATCGGTGCCTACGTGTCCGGAAGCAATCCTAAAATCGATTATGCCATCCAAACGATTGATAAAATAAACCGCTATCTACGCCAGGATATAGAGGAGACGGTCTATTTCGAAGATAGTGTCGCGCAACTGGATGCCCTCTTTGATGTGAGCTAGGTCCAAATAGCGAACCGCAGAATAACGAATCCTGAAACCCTAACAGTATGTACCGATTCAAACTGGAAACACTTCTCAACCATCGCCGCCATCAGGAGGAGGACTGCCAAAAAGCGCTGGCTCAGGTCCAAAAACAGTTGGCCGCCGAGCAGCTCAAGCTGCGCCGCAAAAAAGAAGAAAAACGTGAAAACCTTCGCAGGCTTCAAGATGCCCAGCACAAGAGCATCAGTGTTGCCGCGATCATTATGTACGTCAACTATATTGCCCAGCTGACCAAAAGCATTGAAGACCAGAACCTCTGCGTGCGGGAGGTCACCAAAAAGGTCAACCAAAAACGCAACGAGTTGATCGCTGCCGTTAAAAAGCGCAAAACCCTGGAAAAGCTCAAAGAGAGGGAATGGCAGGCCTATCAAAAGAAAATGCTGCTAAATGAACGCAAGTTCATGGATGAAGTGGCTTCCACCCGTTACGCGCGAAAGATGTAAATTAAAGGTTCAGAGGTTCAGGGTTCTGGGTTCAAGGTTGCGGGTTGCAGGGTGCGCGTTGCGGGTTTCGTGGTTCGAGTAAGGGAGATTGATTGAGTTGACTGAATTTGTTGCCCCAGTTATACACAGCGTCATATTTAAATGCGTATTCGCTTTATCTTGTCAATTAAAGAATCACTGCAATAGGGAGACATGGGTAAAACGCTGTGTATGTTTGCGCAATGTTTTATGTCCTTTTGTATAAATCAGTTTCGCTATAATCTTATTTTACGACTTCCATCTTCCCAATTCCGCATTCCACCTTCACCGATCTCCCTTTTCCGTGCCCTTTCTTATGAGCGCCGCCTCTGGCCGCGAGCGTCCAGTCTGATCGGAATAGAAACTTTATGTAGTTTCACACGAGCTATCAGCTATAAGCTCTTTTTTCTATCCCACGTCTTCTTCAATCCGTCGCCGCTAACTCAACTCATAAGCCCCCGGCTTTGCCGGTGAGAATTGAAAAGATTCTACCTTTACAGCGGGAGCCTGTCGCGTTGGTCCAAACTTAAACGATGTCAATTATGCAGCTAAAATTCTTTATATAAATCAGCAGCGATTACCAGCAAAGCGAGGCCTCGGCGCTACCAAGGGTCTTCCTCATACCCCCGGCTCTTCTGGTGGTCGCTGATTTATTTCGGTAAACTTTGCCATTCATGGGAAATTATTGCCTCCCATTTCTTGCCCGGCGGCATTGAACTTCGTCCGACCTTATCTTAATGGCAGTCCCGCCACCCAAAAAATAATTACCGGGTCAAGTTCGTATATTATAATAATTCAAATAGTTGAAAAGGAATCGAATCTGCCGATTCGCTGCCACGCAGTCATTATAATGAATTGGCATGCTCCATGCTTAGGTAACATCTGAAGTTGAGAGAAGTAGGCCATTTTAACTGACCATCATTTTGAGGAAATTGGAAAATGTCTAGTGAGTTGTTTTTCGCACCGGCTCCTTCGCAGAATCTGACATCCGGGCTGCAAGGCGAAAAGATCGGCGCATGCGGCGCGGGCCGATCGGCCCAAACACGGGCATCCGTTAAAATGATAAACGGCGGACAGCAAAGCTTTCTGGCGACTTTGGAGAAAGCCGCACGCAGTCAAGGTTCGCATGAGCATTCCGCATCTTCAAGCCGGATGTGCTCATCAGCTGATAATGAAAACTCTTCTTGCGTTAAACTGCAAAATGGCCGCGATTCGTCGGATGACGGTTTCGATTCAGCATCGGCGGAGAGTGTGCCCCCCGAAACTCCCGCGAATGAAGAAACGACCCCGAAATTATCCTGCGAGAGTTTTGCGGCTATTATTCAGGCACTGGAAGCCATGGGAGTGTATCGGCCGGCCGCAGGTTCGGATTGGAACTCTTCCGCGGTTTCCGGAGAGATGGATGGTCTTGATCTACCAGCCGTACAGCTGGTGATCGATCGGATTCAGCAGAATCAATTGGTGCCGATGGCCGAGTTGAAAGCGGGTTTTCAGCAGCTGCAGGATTATATCACCGCATTGCTCGCTGGAAACCGCACGCCGCAGGCTGGTGAAAACGCCGGCAATGATCTGGCCCCGGGCCAGCTGTCTGATCTGGCCCGCATCGATCAGTGGCTCCGAGGGCTTAGCGCCGGTCAAGAGGCTGCTCAAAACATGGGGGGCGTGGTGTTGGGGCAGGGCGCCCTCGGAGAACAATGCTCAGTCGCCCTATCTTCGGAAACTCGGAGTGCAGGACCACCGGATAATAATCCTCTCGAGGTAAAGGCCGGTTGCAAGGCAGACGGGACCCTTCAGACGGCGGAGCCTCCCGGGAGTGCTTCCGCTGCCGAAGACCGGAAAGAATCGCATTCAGTCAAATTCCAGGATACCGTGGTCGATGCCAAACCCCTGAGTCGAACCGAAGACCCCAGCCAGATGTCAACCGAGGCGGATCACCGACACAGAAACGGTGGAGAGGTGAAACCTGAAGGCCACTCCCATTCCCCATCGGTGGCCGCCGGGCTGAAACCGGAAACCGTTGACCCGACTGAGAAGGCGATTCAGGCTTCCTCCGGGGAAGAACCGCTATCACGCGCATTGCAGGAGTCCCAGACGGCAAAAGAAGGCGATTTTAAGGTGGAAACGGGCATCAGTGAGGAGGCGGTCGGCAAAGTCCTAAAAACCGAAGCCGGAACCAACGACGGCAGCCTGTTAAACTCGACCGGCCAACACGCTGAAAAGGCGGCCGAAACCGCATCAGTCCCAAAGGAAGCGGCCGCCGGACAGAACAGTCTGCCGACCCAGACGCTGGATCAGATCGTGCAAAGGGCCAGCATTCACCTGAGCAGCGGCCAGCATGAAGCCAGAATTGATCTTAAGCCGGATTTTCTAGGGCATGTCCGCATGCAGGTGGTCGCTGAAAATCACCAGGTGACATTAAAAATATTGACCGAACACGGGTTCGTCAAAGATATGATCGAACATAACATTCACCAGCTCAAGGCCGATTTGCAGCAGCAGGGCATGACCATCGACAAGCTGGAAGTATCGGTTTCCCGTGACCCGGATGAGTTCGGCAATCCCAAAGAGAAGCTAATTGGCGCCAGGCCCCGGCAGGACGCAGCGGTCCACCGCGGCCATGAGCGTCCGGCCGATGAAAAACCAAAGCATCCCAGGCGAACATTGCGCAGGGCGGACGGCTCTGTGGCGGTGGATTATTTTGCATAAGCACCGTTAGCCGTTTGCCGTGCATAAACTGTCATGTTATGAGGTAAAACTGAAATGATTACTACCGAGATAGATTCAAGTAAATCTGTTGCCGCCGGACTGTCCACGTCCCAATCCACCGCATTGGGCAAGGATGACTTCCTAAACCTTCTGATCACCCAGCTGCAGAATCAGGATCCGCTGAATCCGACCGACAGTGTTGAATTCACCGCCCAGCTGGCCCAGTTCAGCTCGCTGGAACAGCTGGGCAACGTCAATGAGAATTTAGTGGAACTGAAAAATTTTCAGGCATCGATCAACAATTCCCAGGCGGTTTCCCTGATCGGTAAAACCATCACCGCGAATGGCAATTTTATTCAGTTGGCCGACGATGGGCCGGTTGACTGTAATTTTAGCCTGGATGATGATGCCGCGCTCGTCGTGGCGAATATTTACGACAGCACCGGCGAGTTTGTCAAAGCCTTTGAAGGCAGTAATTTGACCGCCGGGCCAAACACATTGTACTGGGACGGCACTGACAAAAACGGAAATCGGGTGGCCGACGGGAATTATACTTTTGAAATTTCGGCTGTCGATGCCAATGGCCAAGACATTGATGCCACCACACTTTTCACCGGCACGGTGGACAAGGTAAACTTTGAAAACAACGCATCCTTTTTGAGCGCAGGCAATCAAAAAATTGCCCTCGGAGATGTGATTCAGGTTGCAATGCCTGAGAAAACGCAAAATTCGGGCCCGGCCGCATCCAATCCGGACAACACGCAACCGCAGTCATCAAACGCATTCATCAATGGAGGAAACTAATCATGATAGGTTCATTATTTGCCGGTATTTCAGGTCTCAATGCCAATGCAACAGCCATGACGGTCATCGGCGACAATATCGCCAATGTGAACACCACCGCATTTAAAGCCAACCGGTCATCATTTGCCAATGTTTTAAGTCAGTCTTTAGGCGGCTCTATCGGCAGTGATGTCGGCCGGGGAGTTGAATTTTGGGGTACCAGTCCCATGTGGACCCAAGGCTCATTGGAAAATACCGGCAGCGCCACCGATATGGCCATCAACGGCAAGGGGTTTTTTATTGTTCAGGATGATACCGGTTCCAACTTCTACACACGCGCCGGCCAGTTTATTTTGGACAACGTCGGCGATATGGTCAATCCGGACGGATTGGTTGTACAGGGCTACGAGATCGATGCCGACGGCAATTTGGGAAACCTCACCGACGTCAGTATTCCCGGCGAAAGGATCTCGCCGCCTTTGGCCACCACCGAATTTACGTTCGATATCAACCTCGATTCCCAAACGGCCGCCAGTGCCACCTATTCGACCTCCCAGACGGTTTTCGACTCCCTGGGAAATGCCATTCCGCTGACGTTGACGTTCACCAAGCAGGCCGCCGCTCAAAGCTGGCTTGTGGCCCCATCCGTGCCGCCCGCCGCAGGCACCGTTGCGATTAACGATGCAACCATTACCTTTGACGACACGGGCAATTTAAATATGGCTGCGGCTGCCGATAAAACCCTGACGCTCACCCTGACCAACGGAGCTGCCACGCCCCAGGCAATCACTTGGGACCTGTTTGATGCGGGGGATAGCCTGGGGGATGTCACCGGATTTTCATCTGATTCCAGCACCACCTTCCAATATCAGGACGGCTATACCTCCGGCGTTCTGCGGGGCATCTCGGTGGATGAAGACGGTGTCGTAACCGCCGCCTACTCCAACGGCCAATTGACCCCAACCTTCCAGATTGCGCTGGCTGATTTTCCCAGTTATGAAGGACTGGCCAAAATGGGAAAAAATCTTTATGCCGAATCCATCAAATCGGGGCAGCCGATGCCGGGGGTCGCCGGCAATGGCCGGCTGGGGAGTATCAGCCCCAGCGCCGTTGAAATGTCCAATATCGACCTGGCTCAAGAGTTCGTTAAAATGATCACCACCCAACGAGCCTTCCAGGCCAACTCCCGGGTGATTACCACCAGTGATGAAATTTTATCTGAGCTGATCAATATTAAACGATAGTCAGTCATCGTCTTCCAATAACATGCGGGTAGGAGAACCGGCATCTTTGGAGGAGGCGACGACAGGACTGAGCAACGAGGACTGGGGACTGAGATAAAAAGAATTCAGGCGGCGGCAGCAGCGAGACGCCCAATTCTCAATCCTCAGCACTCATCACTTTTTCAGCCAGACCGGTTGGTTCCAGATTCAAGGTCCAATCTTAAGAGGTTACAACCGCGGAAAGGAAGTAGATAAAAATGATTCAGGTAACCCGTTTAAATGATTCCGTCATCGTGGTGAATGTCGCCAAAATACAATCCGTGCAGGCAACACCGGATACGATCATCACTTTCAGCAACCATGACAAAATGATGGTTAAGGAACCTGTTGAGGAAATTTCCCGCCGTATTGTCGACTATCAGCGGGCAATAAATTGTAAACCCGAGGATAGCCTCGAGGGCAGCTGGAATCTTCAGCCAAGCTCAGGCTGACCGGATGCGGTAAATCAGCTAACAACCTAATATTATGGTTTTATTTTATCGTCAAAGACTTGACTAAACCCTGCTAAAATTGACGCCCGGCTTACGTTCGATTGCGTTTTCCACCGGGTTTGGGAAGGCGAGCCCCCAAACCCGGTCAAACTTTTCAAACGCACCCCACTCGTTTTTCATTTTATTTCATTAAGTTCAGCCCCCTAGACTGCCAACCGTGATCCGATTCAAGATAGCCGTACGGCTCCGGCCTGTGGCACAATACTTGCTTCTTTTACCGGCAATGATTGCCATTTTCCGGTTGAGCGCCGGGTTTTTGTGCCACCGGTATACCGGATATAAATTTCCTGCGGCAATCCTGTCGGAAACGCACGATTTGGATTTGATCGCCCGATGCGCAAGACGTTTACCGGGCGGCTCTGGCCAAAATCCAATATGAACTGATCCATCAAGGAATTGACGGTTGGATATAGCAACCCTGGTTGGAATACTGGTTTCATTCGGACTGGTGATTATCTCGATCATGATGGGCGGTGAAGGGATCTGGTTTATCAATGCCCCTTCGGTGATGATTGTTTTTGGCGGAACCATGGGGGCGACGCTGCTGGCATATCCGCTGGCAGATGTGTTGAGCGTCATCAAAGTGGCAAAACAGGTTTTCATGCACAAATCACATCCCATCAACGAGTTGATCCCCATGATTGCCGGATTTGCCAAAAAGGCGCGCCAGGAAGGGATCCTTTCATTTGAATCGCAGCTGGCCGAAATTGAGGATCCTTTTCTGGTTCAGGGCATTCAGATGGCGATTGACGGCATGGAAACCAGTGCAATCGAAGATGTAATGACCACTGAAATTTATTATCTGGAAGAAAGACATCGACTGGGCGCCGACATTTTCAGCACCATGGGAGGATTCGCACCGGCGGTCGGCATGCTCGGCACCATTATCGGCCTGGTACAAATGCTGATGCAAATGGAAGACCCCAGTCAAATCGGTGCGCCGATGGCGGTGGCGCTGCTGACAACTTTTTACGGCACCCTATTGGCCAATCTTTTGTTTCTGCCGGTTGCGGGAAAACTGAAAACCAGAAGCAAGCAGGAAATCCTGCTCAAACAGATGATGCTGCAAGGCGTCATTTCGATTCAATCCGGTGACAACCACCGGGTAGTGGAACAAAAGCTGAAGGCTTTCATCGCACCCCGGGCACGTTTGGCAGCGGATGCAGAGCTGGCCGCGACCTAAATTAATTTTGGTGGATCGAAGTGAAGTCCAAAAAGAAAAATGGCGATTTGAAAAAAAGCGGGGAATCCGCCGGCGGTGGCTGGGAAATCGTTTATTCCGGCTTTGTTCTGATCCTGCTTTGTTTTTTTATTATGCTGAGTTCGTTTTCTAGCATTGAAGACGCCAAAGTGATGCGGTTTGCGAAGTCCTTCGTCAACGCCGTCAGTATTCTGCCCGGCGGGCTCAAAGTGGAGAACGGTGGCGTCATCCTGCCGCCGTCGGCCGAAATGGTGGAAAGTGACAGTCAGCTTGCTCATATTTACAGCGAACTAAAAGCGCTTGTCGATCGGCGTAATCTCAAGCGTGAAGTCGGGGTCGATTTTTCCCCCAGAGGATTGGTGATGCGGTTGTCCGATCGTGCGCTTTTTGACGCCGGCGTGGCCGCTGTTTCGCCCCAGGCCGGCCCCTTGCTCAAGAAGATCGGCGCCATTATTGCCGAGACCACCTATGAGGTTCGGGTCGAAGGTCATACGGACGATATGCCGATTAAAACGGCGCAATTCCCTTCGAACTGGGAACTGTCCACTGCGCGGGCGGTGAACGTGCTGCGGTACTTTATCGAAACCTACCAAATTCCAAGAGACCGCCTGGCGGCCGAAGGATTTGGCGAGTTTCAGCCGCTGGTGCCAAACAACAGCAGCGAAAACAGGACTCAAAACCGCAGAGTCGAGATTATTTTTCTAAATCCCAAGCCGCCAAACCGCCCGGCGGAGGCGGCGCCTTGAGCCGCCAAAGATTTGTGCGGTCGCCGGAGGCCGGCGGCGGCTCCAGCGGGTGGTTGACCACTTTCAACGATCTGGTCACGCTATTAATGGTATTTTTTGTACTGCTTTTTACCATGGGGTCTATTGACAAAAAGATGATGCAAGAATTTCAATATGCGCTGCAAAGCGGTCTTGGTGTCTTGGGGGAAGGATCCCGTCTTTCAGTAAGCGTTCAGGAAAGCCGGACACCCGGCTCCTTGGCGGAATTGCTTTCCCAGGCAGGGGAGCAACCGGCACCTGAATCGGAAGGGGACGAAATTCAGGCCGTAGAGGAGATGATTGCCGAGTTCGCAGCGGCGCCCGGGGTGAACGTCAGGTATTCAAATCAAGGCGCTCACATTTTATTTGAAGATGGTCTGTTTTTTAATTTCGGCAAGGCCGATATCAATTCCAGCGGTTTTGCCTTATTGGATAAGATGGCGGTATTGATCCAAAATATCCCCGGTTCGGTGCGGGTTGAAGGCCACACGGATAATGTGCCGATTCACACCCGACGCTTCCCCTCGAACTGGGAATTGTCCGTTGCAAGAGCCGTCAGCGTCGTAAAATATTTTGCCGAGGTCGACAAAATCAACCCCGCAAGGCTGTCAGCAGTCGGTTACGGGGAATCCAGGCCCCTGGCCCCCAACGATTCACCGGCCCATCGGGCCAGAAACCGAAGGGTGGAAATTGTCCTGGTAATGGAGGGTGAAAAGTAAAATGTCAAATAAGGTAATGATGTTGCTGATGGGCGTTCTGATGATCTTTATGCTGGGGTTGGGCGGCGGCCTGTTTATGATGTGGAACAAATTATCGGCCTTAAACGTCCAAAGCAATGCCAATGCAGGGGTGGAACCTAATCAAGGCAAGACCATCGAACCGCCCTTGGGACCGATTTTAGAATTGGCAACCTTCATCGTCAACCTGGCGGATAAAGGCGGCAATCGCTATTTGAGGGTCACCATGGATTTGGAATTGCAAAATCCCGAAGTGGAAACCGAGCTCAATAAGCGACTGCCGCAGGTCAGGGACAGCATTCTGATGATTTTACCCTCCAAGCGTTTCGAAGACATCAGCTCCGTGGAAGGCAAAGTTGCCCTACGAGATGAAATTCTTGAAAAAATCAACGGCATTATAACCCAGGGGAAAGTCACCAACATATTTTTTAAAGAGTTTGTGGTCCAATAGAGGCAGCCGGTATGTCTGATCAAATACTCACCCAGGAAGAAATCGATGCGCTGCTTTCGGCAATGGATAAGGGGGAGGTCGATCTCGAGGAGGAAGTCAAACAGGAAGCTGAAGTAACCCCCTACAACCTGACTTCCCAGAACATCATGTTGAGGGACCAGTTTCATGCGCTTGAGGAAGTATACGATAAACTGGCCAGGCTGATGGGGACCTCGTTTTCAGCCCTGCTGCAGCGCTCCATCGAGGTGGAATTCGTATCGACTGAAATGGTGAAATACACCGAATGCATCAGCGCTTTTTCCAGCCCGACGAGTTTTACGATCTTTGGCATGGATCCACTGATCGGCTCCGCCATGCTGGCGGTTGAACCGCGGCTTGTGTATTCACTTATCGACTGCATGTTCGGCGGCGACGGCAAACCCACCGAGCGGATGCGGGAATTTACCATTATTGAACAGCGGATGATGCGAAAATTTGCTCTGGAAGCTTTAGGAAACCTGCAAATGGCCTGGAAGGTGGTCGACCCCATCAACGTGATATTAAAAAAAACGGAAGTCAAACCGGAGTTTGTCCATCTGGCCTCCCCCAACGATTTGATGGTTGTCATCGTCTTTGGCGTCAGGGGCTCGGAGTTTTCCGGCAACCTTCACATCTGTATCCCCTATTTGATGCTGGAACCCATTAAAGACAAACTGTCGTCCAAATATTTGCGTGAAAAAGACATGGAGCATAACTGGCGTGCGCAGCTGGAAACCCTGTTGCAGGATACGCCGGTAACGATCGTTGCCGAGCTTGGAGTCACCACGCGCAGTGTCAGGAATTTGTTAGATCTTCAAATCGACGATGTCATCCAACTCAATACAGGCCCGGAAGACCTGGTGAACCTGACCGTTGATCATGTTCCCAAATTTGTGGGATATCCGGGCATCATAAAAGGCAACCGTGCCGTTGAAATCGCAGCGCTGCGCCGCAAAAATGGAGGCGAGACCTAGTTATGGCAACAGCCGATAAAAATAAGCAATCCCCGGATTCTTCGAATACCGGCGGCGCGTCGCCTGCTGATGCAGCGCGCAATACCGATCCATCCGCAGGCAAAGGCGCGCCGGTAAACATGGAGTTCGTCCTGGACATTCCGCTGGAGGTGACCGTGGAACTCGGGCGTACCAAAATGTTGATCAATGACATGCTCAAACTCGGTCAGGGATCGGTCATCGAACTGACCAAACTTGCCGGAGAAAGCCTGGAGATCCTGGCGAATCAGAAGCCGATTGCGAGGGGGGAGGTCGTTGTCGTCAATGAAAAATATGGTGTACGTTTGACCGAAGTGATCAGTCCAATGGAACGAATTGAGAGGTTGCGATGAATGCCGCTCCGGATGTGGTATCCAGCGCTGTGCAGATGCTGGCAGCTTTGGGCGTCGTTCTGGGTGGACTGCTCGTCGTCTTTTACCTGATGAAGCGATTTCTGAAAAGAGACGCGGTCGGCTCGCAAGGCCGGTTGATCAGAATCATTGCCAGCCAATATATCGGAATTAAAAAAAATATCGCCATGGTGGAAGTCCCCGGATCCATTCTGGTGGTCGGCGTCTCGAACGACAAAATTTCGCTGCTGACCAAAATTGAGGATCAAGCGGTTCTGGAAAGCATCCGCCAGGAAAGTGCCGGCATGACACCATCGTTTTCAGACCACCTGCAGCGGCTGACTTCCAGGTTCAAATCGGTTAAAAACAGCGACTGACATGATCAATTGCGCGGGAGCGTGGCCGCGCCGGGGACCAGGATTTGGGTAATGATAATTTCAGAGAAATGATCCATCCGATGGTGGATGTCCAAAAAAAAGTCGGCCGCGACGCAGAGTCAGCCCGCAGCGGTGCCGGCCCCTGGAAGCTTTGTCGCCTGGCCGCCGCGGTCGCTGTTGGAGTGGCGCTTCTATTGCCCGGCAACAGTTGGGGGGCTGATCCTGGAGGTCTGGCGCCGTTTTTCACCATCGGACTGGACAACAGCGCACAACCCGGGGCGCCGACCGTCGTATTGCAGATTTTCCTTCTGATGACGGTCCTTTCTCTGGCCCCCGCAATTTTGATCATGGTGACTTCCTTTACCCGGATCGTGATCGTTCTTTCCTTATTGCGCCGGGCTCTGGGAACCATGCAAATGCCGCCCAATCAAATTTTGATCGGGCTGGCGTTGTTTTTGACTTTTTTTATTATGACACCGGTCTGGCAAGATATAAACCAGAATGCGCTGCAACCCTATCTGGACAAAAAGATAAGCAATCAGCAGGCGCTGCAAAACGCTGCAACCCCTTTAAGGGACTTTATGCTGAAACAGACCCGGAAAAAGGACCTGGGACTATTTGTCGATATCGGCAAACTCAAACGGCCCAAAAATGTCGCAGATATTCCCATCACCGTTCTGATTCCATCTTTTATTATCAGTGAAGTGAAAACGGCATTTCAAATCGGTTTGTTGCTCTACGTACCCTTTTTAATTATCGACATGGTGGTGGCCAGTGTTCTGTTGTCGATGGGCATGATGATGCTCCCGCCCATTATGGTATCCCTGCCATTTAAACTGATGCTTTTCGTGCTGGCGGACGGCTGGTACCTGCTGGTGGGGAGTTTGGTGAAGGGGTTTGTATGACACCTGAATTTGTAACCGGTTTTTTTTTCGATGCCATCAAAACCGCCGTCAGCCTGGCAGCCCCGATGCTGCTGGCCGGGCTGGCCGTGGGGTTGTTGGTGAGCATATTTCAGGCCGCCACATCCATTAACGAGATGACGCTGACCTTTATTCCGAAAATGCTGGCGGTTGCCGTTGCGCTCATATTTTTCTTTCCCTGGATGATGCAAACCATGGTGGTTTTCACCCAGAATCTTTTTGAAAACATCATGTTATATGTGCGGTGACGCTCGCTATGGTTTCCCTGAACATTTCATTGCCGCAGCTTCAAATGTTTTTTCTGGTTTTTTTAAGGGTGGGATCCATCTTAATGGCCATTCCGGTTTTTGAAAGCAACAGCATACCGAATTTATTCAGGCTGGCACTGGCCTTTGCGACCAGCATGCTCCTGTTTCCGGTGCTGCAATTAAAGCCGGTGCCGGTGGTGACCCATATATACACCCTGGGAATCAGTGCCGCCGGTGAAATCCTGATCGGGCTTGCCATCGGCTTCTCCGTAAAATTAATTTTTGCCGGAATACAGATGGCCGGCCAATTAATCGGATACCAAATGGGACTGGCAATTGCCAATGTGATGGACCCGGCCGACAGCCAACAGATACCCCTGCTGGCACAATTTAATAATTTGGTCGCCCTGTTGGTTTTTTTATCCATCAATGCGCATTATTGGTTCATAAAAGCCCTGAGCCAGAGTTATCGTCTGGTGCCGCCGTTGAATGCGCATTTCGGCTATTCCCTAATGGAGCAGCTGGTTCACCTGGCCGGCAATATGTTTGTCATCGGCATTCAAGTCGGAGCGCCGGTTATCGCGGCTTTGCTGATCACCAGTGTCTCTTTTGGATTGGTCGCTCGAACGGTGCCGCAGATGAATGTCTTCATCGTTGCCATGCCGCTGAAAATCGGCGTCGGGCTGCTCTTTCTCGGATTCAGCCTGCCGTATTTTGCTACTTATTTTGATAAAATATTCAATGGGTTGGGTAAAAATATCCTTATCATGCTCAAAGCCATGTCATAAACGGAGACGTGCATGCCTGAAAGCGCAGGACAGGAAAGAACCGAAAAAGCAACCGGCAAAAAACGGGAGGATGCCAGGCGAAAGGGCCAGGTTGCTCAAAGCAGAGAAATTTCTTCTGCGATGATCCTGATGACGGCTTTGGGAACTTTTTATTTTGCCGGGTCGTGGATGTTTAGGAACCTGACGCAGCTCATTACCGGGGTTTATCAAAATATCGAAACCCTGCGCTTTACGAATGCATCCGATGCCAGTGCCTTTTCGCTGGATCTTATGCGCAACTTTCTGGTGGTGGTGCTTCCATTTTTGCTGCCGATCGCAATTGTGGGTTTTATCGCCAATGTGATGCAAGTGGGCTTTCAAATCAGCACCGAAGCAATGGCGCTAAAATTAACCAAGCTGAATCCGATTTCAGGCATGAAGCGCTTCGTGTCGCTGAAGTCATTGGTGGAACTGGCTAAATCCATTCTGAAAGTTCTCTTTATCGGCAGCATTGCCTACCAGCTGGTGAAGGGGGAAGTTAAGGCGTTTCCCGTGCTCGTTCACCAGGAGGTGGGGCAGATATTGGTATTCATCGCCAGGGTTGCCTTAAAAGTCTGCTTTTTCGTGTGCCTGGCAATGATTGTCCTGGCGGTGCTCGATTACATATACCAGCGCTGGCAGTACGAGCAGGATTTGAAAATGACCAAGCAGGAAGTCAAGGATGAACGCAGGCAAAGCTACGGCGATCCTCAGGTCAAGGCTCGAATCCGCAGCGTTCAATTGGAAATGGCCCGAAGGCGGATGATGGACGCCGTTCCCCAAGCCGATGTGGTGATCACCAACCCGACCCGACTGGCAATTGCCATTAAGTTTGATGCTCGGGAAATGATTGCTCCCCGAGTGCTGGCGAAAGGTACCGGCCATATTGCCCAGCGCATCCGTGAAATTGCGGTGGAGAATCATGTGCCCCTGTTTGAACAAAAGCCGCTGGCCCAGGCGCTGTATAAGATGGTTGAAATTGGTGATTATATCCCGGCTGAACTTTATCGGGCGGTCGCCGAAGTACTGGCGTATGTGTACCGCCTCAAGGGGATGTACGGCACCGCCTAAGAAAAAAGCGAATATGAAATATCGAATACTGAATGTCGAATCCACCCGAGGCGGACAAGTGTTGAAAGAAAGAAACTTATCAGGACTGAGTAACGAGGACTGGGGAATGGGTTAGAGAGAATTCGGGCGATGGAAGCAGCGACACGCTCAGTCCTCAGTCCCCAGCACTCATCACTAAATGAGAATTATGACCGCAGCAGAACGAGTTCAATACAGAGGGAAGATCCCGGCATTCACGAAAAACAGCGATATTTCCATCGCGGTGGCCGTAGTGGGCATCCTGGTTTTTATGGTGATCCCCTTGCCGGCGGTGCTGCTGGATCTGCTGTTATCATTTAACATCACCTTTGCGCTCATCATCCTGCTGGCCTCGATGTACACCCTGCGCCCTTTGGACTTATCGGCTTTTCCATCGATTTTGCTGCTGGTCACGCTCTTCCGATTGTCGCTCAATGTCGCTTCCACCCGCATTATTTTAATTCACGGCAATGAGGGCGTCACGGCCGCCGGCAAGGTGATTCAGGCCTTCGGCAGCTTTGTCGTGGGCGGAAACTATCTGGTCGGCATCATCATATTTGTCATTTTAGTGGTCATCAATTTTATGGTGATCACCAAGGGTGCCGGCCGAATTGCGGAAGTGGCCGCCAGGTTTACCCTAGATGCTATGCCCGGCAAGCAAATGAGCATTGACGCCGATCTGAATGCTGGGCTGATCAATGACCAGGAGGCGCGGGCGCGCCGCCAAGAGATTGCCAAAGAAGCCGAGTACTATGGCGCCATGGATGGAGCCAATAAATTTGTGCGCGGAGACGCCGTTGCCGGTATTATTATCACCCTGACCAATATTATCGGCGGCCTGGCCATCGGCGTCTTTCAAAACAAGATGAGCTTCGGCAGTGCTGCCCAGACCTATACCTTGCTGACCATCGGCGATGGGTTGGTCACCCAGATTCCGGCGCTGATTGTTTCAACTTCGGCCGGCATCATCGTCAGCCGGGCCGGCGCCGAGTCAAACCTGGGTGAGGAAATCACCTCTCAAATTCTGCTTCAGCCGCGCGCAATTGGAATTACGGCGATTGTGCTTTTTGGCTTCGGCATCATTCCAGGGCTGCCTCTGATCCCATTTTGGACATTGGCAGCCGCGGCCGGGGGTCTGACGTTCGTTCTGCACCGGGCAACCCGGATGCGCATTCAGGAGGATCAAGCGGCGCAACAGCTTGAGGAAAAAGCCGTTCCGGTCGAACACCTGGATTCCCTGCCGCTGCTGGATACCCTGGCCATTGAAGTGGGATACGGTCTGATACCGCTGGTGGATGCGGAGCAGGACGGAGAATTGCTGGGACGCATCAAATCCATCCGGCGCCAGATTGCCAATGAGATCGGTATTATTGTGCCGCCGGTTCATATTCAGGACAACATGCAGTTGAAACCCGGACAATATACCATTTTGCTCAAGGGCAATGAGATCGCCCGAGGAGACCTGATGACCAATTGCTGCCTGGCCATGAACCCGGGAAACGTCGACGAAGAGATCGACGGCATTGCTACGACCGAACCGACTTACGGCCTGCCGGCGCTCTGGATCAAGGAAAGTGCCAAAGAAAACGCGCTGTCCAAAGGGTATACCGTTGTGGACTTGGCCACAGTCATGACGACGCACTTCTCTGAAATCATCAAGCGCCACGGGCCCGAATTTCTCGGCCGGCAGGAGGTCCAAAAACTTCTGGACAATCTCAAGCAGTCCCATCCCAAAGTCGTCGAAGAATTGGTGCCCCATCTGCTGCCCCTGGGCGGGGTGGTAAAGGTGCTCCAGAATTTATTAAAAGAGCAGGTTCCGATTCGCGATCTGTTGGCAATCATGGAAACTCTGGCTGACTGGGCCCCGGTGACCAAGGATCTGGATCTTCTGACTGAATATGTGCGTCAGGCCCTGGCCAGAACAATTTCAAAAATGTACCTGACCCGTGAAGGAAAGCTGCCGGTTCTGACTCTGGATCACAGTGTGGAGTCGGCCATCGCGGCTGCCGTCCAATCAACGGATAAAGGCAGCCTGTTTGCGCTCGATCCCAATGTAGCCCAGAAAATCATAAGCAATCTGGCAAAATCACTAGAAAAAAGCGCATCCGCGAATTATCAACCGGTGGTCGTCTGCTCGGCGCACATCAGAGGCTATTTCAAAAAACTCGTGGATCAGTTTATACCCAACGTCACGGTGTTGTCCTACGATGAGATCTTAAATAATATTGATATTCAATCCCTCGGAACCTTGGAGCTGACCGATGCAAATCAAAAGGTTTGAAGCAAAAAATATGACGGCGGCATTGCGCATGATAAAGGGCGAACTCGGCCCGGATGCGATCATTTTGTCGGCCCGCACCCTCAGAAAAGGAAAGGGGTTTTTCGGTTCGATGCGATTTGCAGGGGTGGAGGTTACAGCGGCCATCGACAAACAGCCGCAGGGATCCGCCGGCGCAAGTCCGGCCCCTGCCCAAGACATTTATTCCAAATTAAAAAACGGCCAATCTGCCTACGCGGATTCGGTGCGGCCCAAAGATGAACCACGGGTCGATGCCGATCCGGACCCCGGCCGCCCATCAACGGTGCAGCGTGCTCGCAGGAATAGGGATGTCCGGGGTGGCAGCCGAACGCTGTCCGCTTTGTATCAGCAGATATTGGCCCAGGAAATCGACCGCGGCATCGCTTCCAAACTCATCGATGAAATTAAAGGCGTCCCGGCCTCACCGGAACTCCTGGTACAGGGTGACATCAGCGAACATCTCGCCACGATTTTGGAAGAAATGGGCGTCGGGATTGACGGCGATGCATTTTCAGCCGGTCAACCTCGAATATTCGCCGTGATCGGCACCACCGGTGTGGGTAAAACCACTTCGATTTGCAAACTGGCATCCATTCAGGCCAACCGATACAGGAAGGGCGTTGCCCTGATAACGCTTGACAATTATGGCATTGCCGCCAACGAGCAGCTTAGAACCTATGCACGCATCAGCGGGATTCCACTGGAAACCGCCGTCAATCCGGCCGAACTTAAGCAGGCCGTCAAGACATTTAAGAATAAAAACATCATTTTTATCGACACCCCCGGCATCAACCCTGCGGATCAGCGGCAAGTCCTTGAACTTAAAGCTAATATCGCCAAGTTGCCCGAGGTGCAAATCCATCTTGTGGTCAGTGCCACCACCAAAGAAAAAGATCTGAATGCCGCCGCTGATAAATTTAAAGAAATCGGCGCCCAGCGAATAATGTTTACCCGAATTGATGAAAGCAGCACGTTCGGCAACATTGTCAATTTGCTGATAAGATCCAAACTGCCGCTTTCTTTCCTGAGCCGTGGCAGAAAAGTGCCCCATGATATTGAGCCGGGATCCATGCGGCGGCTGGTCGAGCTTCTTTTTCCCCCCAAGACCCTTGGCGCAGGACCGCCAATCACAACTTCAGATCAAACTGCCGCCGCGACCATTGACGGCAATGCTGCGCCGACACGTGCGGCGCAATTTGTCGCTAATAAAAATTCCGATGTTTACCACGATATGGATTGTAAGTGGTCCCGGAAAATAAAGCCTGACAACATCATCCAATTTGCCAGTAGTCAGGAAGCCGAAGCGCAAAACTTTTTGCCATGCCGAAGCTGCAATCCGGATCATGCGGCGCGCCGGGACACCGCCGGCTCAAAGACGGCCAGCTTTAGACTGTCAAACTTTTGATAATCGTTTGAACCATGAGGAGACGAACCATAATGAGCGTGAATGATCCCGCGGATAAGGTCATCAACTTATCCCGCATGCGTGAGCAACGAGACGGTGCGTCGGAGCCGAAAACCAGGAATAAGCGCGGCCGCAGAGCGCGCGTCATCGCAATTACCAGTGGAAAAGGCGGCGTAGGCAAAACCAGCATCGTGGCCAACCTTGGATATGCCTTTACCAAGTTGGGGAAAAAAGTCCTCATTCTCGACGCGGACCTGGGACTGGGCAATCTGGATGTATTACTGGGACTGGCACCCAAATACAACTTGTCCCATGTCATTATGGAAGAAAAGAACATCGAAGAAATACTGATTGAAGGTCCGGGTAAAATGAAAATTCTGCCGGCATCCTCGGGCATCCAGGAATTAACCCACCTGACACGCGAGCAAAAGATCCAGATTTTGACCCAGCTGGACGTGTTGGTTGACGGGGTCGATATTTTATTTATCGATACGGCGGCCGGAATTTCCTCAAACGTGATGGATTTTAACGCCACGGCCCAGGAGATTGTGGTCGTGGTCTCGCCCGAACCTACATCCATAACCGATGCATATGCCTTGATGAAGGTGCTTTCGCTTAAATATTCAGAGAAAGTCTGCAAATTGCTGGTAAACATGACCACCCGGCCCGAAGAGGGGCGCGAGGTCTTCCGGCAATTGCATCTGGTCACCGACCGATTTTTGGATATCCGCATCGAATATTTGGGCTGTATTTTCAATGATGAGAAAGTTACCAGAGGCGTAAAAAGTCAAAGGCTTGTGAGCGAATTGTATCCGGACGCCCCGGCCAGCAAGTGTTTTCGGGATTTGGCGCGCAAAATTGCGGCGACGCCGCCGCTGAATCCCCCGACCGACGGCAGCAATTTGTTCTGGCGGCATCTGGTGCAAAATAACGCGGTGTAGCAAAACGAACCGCATCTACGGAGTCAAACGAGGCAAATACGTGCTACTTTATTCCAACAATAAAAACCTGGTCCTCCCCTCTCTCCGAGCTGCCAGCTCTATGAACTGGAAGCCGGCCGATAGGACCTTTGGACCCGAGGCGGGGACAGGAATCTTTACTTTTGTGTTTCCGGGATTTTCAGATATCGGGGAGAAATAAAACTATGGCACCGGCACAGACACCCGCAAAAAATTTTGACAAAAACGATACTTCATATAGGGATCAATTGATCACCGAGTATTTACCCCACGTCAAGCGTATTGTCCATCGCATAGCGGTCCATCTGCCTTCCACCATCGACATCGATGATCTCATGAATGTCGGCGTGATCGGGTTGATCCAAGCGGTCGATCGTTACGATCCCAACCGGGACAACAAGTTTATGACCTATGCCGTATTCCGGATCAAAGGGGCGGTGCTCAGCGAGCTTCGGTCCCGGGATTATCTCTCCCGATCGAATAGACGAAAAATCAGGGATCTGGAAAACACTTTTCTCAAGCTGGAGCAGAAGCTCGGCCGGGAAGTCGACGACTTTGAGGTGGCCGAAGAACTGGGCGTCAGCGTTGAGCAGGTCTTTCGCACCAAACAGATTTCCAATATTTCATTTATCAGTTTTGAGGAACTGGGATATTCCTCCCGCGATGAAAAAGAAAAACTGATGAATTATCTGGTGAACAGCGATGAAGATGCGTTAACTTTAACGCGGCTGAAAGAAATTAAAGAAGCAGTTGCCAGAGCCATCGAGCAGCTGCCTGAGAAGGAGCGTCTGGTTATTTCCCTTTACTATTTAGAAGAGCTTACCATGAAAGAAACGGGCAAGGTTCTCAATATCACGGAGTCAAGGGTCTCGCAAATTCATTCCCAGGCAGTTCGGCGATTGCGGGCCAAACTTAGGAAAGAGAAGCTGATAGGCGGTTGACAGGCCTATGGACTCCGAGTAGCCGCCGGCAACCTGCCCGGTCCAATAAGGGTTCACGAAAAAATAAGATCACAAATTTAGGCGTTGAGGCGCCCGCCGGGCAAGGCGCGAAAACGCAGGAATATCTGGATATTCCGAGCTTTCGCAACGTAGCCAGGCGGGATGCATCGGCGTATAAAATGGGAAGTTATTTTTGAGTGAGCCCTAAGCCCGGGGATAGCGCAATGGTGGACAATATTCAGGCAAACAAAATTTTACCGCCCCTGTCGTCCGCTTCCGAAATCAAGCGGCTGGACCGCCGGGGCCGTCACAATCAGCAGACGCCGTTTAAAGATGCCTCCAAGAAGAAACAGAAAAAAAAGGATCCGCAGGAGCCTGATCCTGGGGCAGCTTCCGACCATGATCTCGAAACGGGCGCCAAAAAACGCGACGGAACCAGCAGCCGTAGCGATCGGATAAAAAGAAAAAAAAATGATGCGCCGCCGAAGCGAATCATTGATATTCGGGTCTAGTTGAAGTTGGGAGAACGTGGAGCAAGGAGTTGATATGGTATTCCAAGTGCCGCCGTACTGGGGCGCCGTTAGCGACGGCATCCAGATCATTTTGGGTCTTTTAATTCTGATAGTGTTAATCCGAAACCGCAGGAAATTAAAACAATCCTTGCTGGAAAAAGCCCCTCGGGAATCCCGCCAAAATTTCAATGTGCAGGTATTTTCCCAAACGATTAAGCAGCAAATTGATCAGGCCTTTGCGAACATTACGCAAACGATAACCGTCGAGCAAGTCAACTTGGGCCGGGTGCTGTCGGCCAACCGGCCGCACCGGATCACCCCCACCGCGGCGGATTTTTATGATCCGCCCTCCCTGGCCGAACCCGTTGAGATGTCCTGGATATCCGCTGAGAACGCCGGCTGCAACGACCCGCATGAACAAACGCTGAAACTCGCCGGCGACGGCCTGAGTGCCCGGCAAATTTCGGATAAACTCAAGATTCCCATCGCTGAAGTCGAGCTCATTTTAAGTCTGAAAGAAAACGACGGCACTCAAGGGTTCACTCAAAAATAACTTCGCATTTGGATTTAACCCGGCAAAGATTTCCGGTCACATCGTCTCCGCCCGGCAAATAAAACCGTTCAATCGCCTGCCGTTCAGCCCGCGATCCTTTCCAACTTGATAATCTGTGGGCTTTCAGCGAAATGGATGGATTGGTATGTCTCTTGCAGATTAATATCGCGAAAAATTCAGCACCCGGGTTAAGCCGCAGATTATACCGGCAGCCCTAAATTTTTAACGATAGGATACAGGAAAAAATGAGTGGTGATATGTATTTGGCCGCGTCCGGTGCGCAGGCCTACGAAAAGCGGCTGCAGATAATTTCCAATAACCTTGCCAATGCCAATACCGCCGGTTTTAAAATGGATTGCGGGCAGTTCAAAGGGTACGATCCGAGCGAATCGGCGTATCCTACAAATCCGGCGGATTCCGGCCTGGCCGCATCCCGTGCGGCTCTTTTCTGGATGCAGTTGAACATGTACACCGATTACAGTGGCGGACCGTTAAAACCGACCGGCAACGATTTTGACTTGGCCTTGGTGGGCAAGGGTTTTTTCTGCGTCCAGACGCCCGATGGCGTCTGCTTTACGCGCAAAGGTGACTTTACTCTCAATTCAGAGGGGGTTCTGGTAACCCGCAATGGTTGGCCGGTGCTGGGGGAAAGCGGAACAATCACCGTCGATGCCAGCCAAAATCCCCAAAAGTATGAAAGGTTTGCGGTCGACGCGCAGGGCAACGTCTCGGTGGACGGCAACCAGGTGGGCACCCTTCGCATCGTTGATTTCCCGCAGCCGCAACGGCTGACTAAAACGGGCGATACCCTGTTTAAACCGCCGGCTGACGGAACCCCCGAAATCCAGGCTGAGGACTTCAGCGTCAGTCAGGGGTTTGTCGAACAGTCCAACGTTGATTCCGTCAAAATGCTGACGGAAATGATTGAAGTTTTGAGGGGCTATGAATCCTACCAAAAAGTTATTCGAACAGCGGATGATGCAAATTCCAAGGCCATCAATGAGGTTGGCCGAATTTAAGAAGGTTATTGGCTAATCGTTATCAGGTGTTCGAAAATCATTGCCGATATCTGCTTGCCAATAACAAACAACATATAACAAAAAACTTACAGTCAGCGGGAGGATAGATGATACGCAGTTTATGGACTTCAGCAACCGGGATGCAGGCGCAAGCGTTGAACCTCGATGTCATCTCCAACAATCTGGCAAATGTGAGCACCGCGGGATTTAAAAAAAGCCGGGCAGAATTTCAAGATCTACTATACGAAACTCTGCGGCCGGCGGGAACGCCCTCCAGCCAGGACACCCAAGTTCCCACCGGTATTCAACTGGGGCACGGTACCCGGCCGTCCACCGTGTTGAAGATATTTACCCAGGGAGACCTTGAAAATACAAAAAATGAACTTGATTTGGCAATTGAAGGGGATGGATTTTTTCAAATCTTGCTGCCCAATGGGAGCACCGCTTACAGCCGGGACGGAGCCTTCAAACTTGACAGTGAAGGGCGCGTTGTAAACGCCGATGGTTTTGCCCTGCAACCGGAGATCACGATCCCGACGGATGCTCTGTCTGTTGCCGTGGGAATGGACGGCACGGTTTCAGTGCTTCAGGCCGGGGAAACCGTCCCTTCCGAGGTCGGCACCATTGAGCTGGCCCGCTTTGTCAACCCGTCCGGGCTGATCAGCATGGGTAAAAACCTGTTGATGATCTCCGAAGCATCCGGAGATGCAATGACCGGTACGGCCGGCGAAGACGGGTTGGGCACCATTGCTCAGGGATTCATCGAGAGGTCCAATGTCAGCGTGGTGGACGAGATGGTCAGCATGATCACGGCCCAGCGGGCCTATGAGGCCAACAGCAAATCAATTCAAACCGCCGATGAAATGCTGGGGATCGCCAATAATGTCAAGCGCTAGTCCAGGAAAGAGGGGAGCCCGCTTTGAAATCTGATTGCCATAATCTTGTTCGTCTCACCGTCATTGCTTGGGTGACCGGGGCTCTGCTGCTGGCGTCCGTCGGCGAGCTTTGGGGGGCAGCGCCAACAATAGTGCGGGTTGCAGCCAATTCCATGGTGGATGGCGAACGTCTCTACCTGGGTAAAATCGCAAAAATCGAAGGTGATGATCCGGGGATGATCGATAAGCTTGCCAGCCTCGATCTGGGGCGGGCACCCCTGCCGGGCAGAACCCGTGAGTTTGAAGAATACATATTCATGCGCTATTTGAGGCAAAACGGTTTTGACCCGGACGAACTGGTGCTGGAAATCCCCTCCAAGGTGATTGTCAAACGCAGTTTAATCGTCATCACTCAGGAAGAAATTAAAAAGCTGGTTTCCAATTATATTGCTGAAAATTTACTCAGGGATTTCCGGGACGCCAGTATCAAAGATATCTACGTTGCCGAAGACCTAAATTTGCCCGGCGGTCGCATAACCTTCACCGTAAATCCCCCGAGCAGCCGTGAAATAATGGGGAAAATTCCGTTTACGATTGATTTTGATGTCGACGGTGAATTCCACAAAACAATCCGGGCCACCGCTGAGATCGACGTTTTTACCGATGTCGTGGTCACCCAAAAACCCCTGGGGCGATACCAGCCGATTACCGAAGATGACATCGAGCTGCAACGCTTGAATCTGGCTGATTTGCCGTCCGACGTGATCACCGATCCCGACGAAGTACTCGGTAAACGCACCCGCAGAGTCATCGGTTCTCAAACCGTCCTGCGCGCCAATCTAATTGAATTTCCACCCCTGGTGAAACGCGGCGATGTGGTGGTCATTCTTGCCGAAACTGCCGGTTTTAAAATTACAGCTCTCGGACAGGTCAAAAAGAAAGGCAGGCTCGGCGAGCGCATTCCGGTGATCAATTTTGACTCCAACAAACTTCTTTATGGCCGGGTGCTGGATGCGAACACGGTCAAGGTTGAGTTTTGAAAATCCCACTTTAAGTTGCGCAGGCAGGCTAATATGCAGATTAAAACAGATCTTTTTGCAGCCTCTATTTGGGCTTTCGTCATGCTGGCCGGCATAAGCGGGTGCGCCGGAAATCGAACCAACATTCAAGCTGCCATGGAAAAAATGGCGGCTGATGAAGCGGCGGTCCCAGCGCCCGTTAGCCGACCATTCGATGAGTCTGACGGATCTCTGTGGCAGGCGAGCAGTTCGCTAAACGGCATGTTCATTGATACCAAGGCCCGCAATATCGGCGATATCGTGACGGTTAAAATCGATGAGTCCGCCAAAGCGACCAACAAGGCCAAGACCGATACCGAGCGCACTTCCGAACTGGAGGCCGGGATTCAGAAATTGTTCGGGCTGGAGGACTGGTGGCAGAACGAAGTTTTGCCCGATGTTTCCAGTAGTTTGCCCAAACTTACGCCGTTTGGGGATCCTGCGGTCAAAGGCAATATGAAAAGCTCTTTTAAGGGCGACGGTGAAACCTCACGCAGCGGCAGCCTGGATGCCTTTATCACCTGCCGGGTAGTGGCGGTGATGCCCAACGGCAATTTGAAGATCGTCGGCACCCGCGAATTGATGGTGAACTATGAAAACCAGATGATCATTTTATCCGGGGTTATCCGCCCGCGGGATATTTCCGATAACAATGTCATCTTGTCGACCTTTATCTCGGATGCCAAAATCGCTTACAGCGGCTCCGGCGTCGTGGATGAGCGTCAACGCCCCGGCTGGCTCGCCAATTTGTTGAACACGGTCTGGCCTTTTTAATCGCTGAATTTTGTACCAAAATTCAACGATTAAAAAATAGAATAAAATATATGGCGATCAATAAATTGGAAGATCGGAATGGAATTTATGCTTGAATGGAATTTATTAAAGCTTGTTAAAACATTCATTTTAACCATTGCAATCACTCTGGCGGGCGTGCTGGTTTTGAGCGGGCAGGCCCAGGGCGTGCGCATCAAAGACATTGCCGATATCAAGGGTGTGCGCCAGAATCAGCTGGTCGGCTACGGCCTGGTGGTCGGCTTAAACGGCACCGGCGACAGCAAGAATGCGATCTTTACGATCCAGTCCATGGCCAGCATGCTGGAAAAAATGGGGGTCACGGTAAAAGCCCAGGACATCAAAGTGGATAATGTGGCAGCCGTCATGGTAACGGCTGATTTACCGGCTTTTGCGCGCAGCGGCAACAGAATTGATGTGCTCGTCAGCTCCATTGGGGATGCTGCTAACTTGGAGGGGGGCACCTTGCTTTTCACCCCCCTGAAAGCGGCCAACGGACAGGTTTATGCCATTGCCCAGGGACCGATCAGCACCGGCGGTTTTGTCGTCAGCAGCGCATCCGGCACGGGCGTTCAAAAAAACTTTCCCACGGTGGGGCGGGTCGTCAACGGCGCCTTGATTGAAAAAGAGATCCATACCGATTTCAATCAGAAAAAATCCCTGACGTTAACCTTGCAGACGCCTGATTTCACCACGGCCGCCAGGGTGGCGCAGGCCATCAACATCGCCTTTTATGATCAGATTGCCCGCACCCAGGATGCCGGCACTATCGAAGTCACGGTTCCTGAGAAGTTCCAGGGCAACACGGTGGCCCTGGTAACCATGATTGAACGGTTGGGCGTCACCCCCGACACGGTTTCGAAGGTGGTCATCAATGAGCGCACCGGAACCGTGATCATGGGCGAAAATGTCAGAATTTCCACCATTGCCATCGCCCACGGTAATTTGAGCATCGAAATCAAGGAAGACACCCAGGTTTCGCAGCCATTGCCGTTTTCAAGAACCGGCCGGACCGTGGTGACACCGGAATCTGAGGTGCAGGTCCAAGAGGGTAACAAACCGTTATTTCTGGTGGAATCCGGTGTGAGTATCGGCCAAGTGATCAAAGCTTTGAACGCACTGGGTGTCTCCCCTAGAGATTTAATCGCCATTTTTCAGGCGCTGAAGGCAGCCGGCGCGCTGCAAGCTGAACTGGAGATCATCTGATGGATGCTGAAAATTCGTTCTTTGTTCAGGCCACGGCTCTTTTTAATGAGCAAACCCAAAATGAAAAATTAGGCAGTGCCCTTAAATCCGCCAAAAAGCACGCGGGAGATAAAGCCGACTCCAACTTAAAGGCCGCCTGCAACGAAATGGAATCGCTTTTTATCAATTACCTGCTCAAAGAAATGCGCGCCACCGTCGATCGCTCCGGTTTTATCAGTGGTGGCCGGGCGGAAGAGATATTTGCTTCGATGCTGGATGTGGAGCTGTCCCGCAATATTTCCACTGCCGGCGGCATCGGGCTGTCGTCCATTTTGCTGAAACAACTGGGGGATCGGGCGGCCCCGCAAGAGGGTCCGGAGTCAGAATAAATGGCCGACGGCCAGGGTCATAAGCTCCTCAAGTTATCAGATGCTTTGGCCGATAACAAACATGTGAAATAGCGCTTAGACCGGAAAAATCAGGAATGTAAATGAAACCGATGCTGGAACAGTTATTAGACCTTCTCAGACAGGAAACCGGGTTATACCGCTCGCTGCTGACCGTCATCGATACGGAAAAGGAGGCCGCGATCCGGTCCGAATTGGAGGCCCTGAATGCGGCGCGGTTTGAGAAGGAAAAAATTCTCGCCAAGCTTCATAAATCGGATCGGCGAAGGCAATCCTTGGTGGCGCATCTGGCGGACAAATTGGGATACGCCGCTCAGGATATGACACTCAAAGAAATTGCCGGCCGGGTGGAAGAACCTTTTGCCGGCCGGCTGCGGCAGGCCGGCCGCGATTTTTTAGCCGTGCTTTCACAATTGCAGGTAGCCAACCAGCGCAACCGGAAGTTAATCGATCATTCTCTGGCGCTGCTGCGGGGTTCTTTTAACCTGCTCAGCGAGCTGACGGCGTCTGAGCCGGTGTATTACCGCACCGGAAACATTCAAAGCGTGAAGGCTGCCGGAAAATGTGTGCGCAGCAAAATATAGCCATTTATGGTTATCGTTTAGGAAGCGTGGGCGGCAATGCAAAGGAGTCAAATTTATTAAATGGCCCCAAAGAACCTAAAAATCAGCCTTCTCCTCAAGAAAATCGCAGAGGAGCTTGACAACGTCGGCTTAAACGATTCCAACGCCTGGCAGAATCTCGGCGTGGATCTTCACAGCGCCCTAAAATTCGTACCTAAAAAACGGCCGGAAATTGCTGAACTGCTTGAGTTCGTTCACCGAGGGCTCCAAACGATGGGGGCTCAGGCCGCCCATAATCCCCTGGCGCTGGTGGACGCTGTCTATCACGGTCTGAACGCTGCCGAACAGCGCTTGTCCGATCAGACGGACAACAAAAAGGCTTTCACCGAAGCCTGCCGGAACCTGCGTGAGGTCCTCAGCCAGGCCGGGCCTGCCGATGAATTTGCTGCAAGCGGATGTCCGGCGATCGAATCCTTGGATGATGCCGCCGCCTTTCTGATCCAACTTGAACCTGATAATCACGAAGAACTGGTTGATTTGCGTGCGGCTTTGATCGCTCTGGCCGCAAAAAATGAAGCATCCCAAGCTTGTTCCGCGTTCATATCCCAGGCAATCGGCAAAGTCAGCACCCTCGTTGAGGGCCGGACCGACGATCCGAACCAAACGCTGAGCGAGACGGGGTTGCTTTTGGAGGCCGCCATGGATTCCCTGCAAGATTCCGCCTACCGCGCTGAATCACCTGCTGCGGCCGCCCCTGAGCCGGCCGGCGGAGACCCCGAGGATAATTCCGATTTCGATTACATGCCTCCGGAGGCCGATGGGGAACTGATCGCCGAGTTTATTGCCGAAGGCTCAGATTTGATTTCCGGTGCTGAAGAAGCGCTGTTATCCTTGGAGACCGACCCCGGTGATATGGAAGCTGTCGGTATGGTCTTTCGTGCGTTTCATACCGTCAAGGGGACCTCGGCTTTTCTTGAACTCAATTTGCTCTCCGAATTCGGTCACTTTGCGGAATCCCTGCTGAGCCGGGTGCGCGACGGCGAAATCCGCTACAGCGGCGGCTACGCGGATTTGTCGCTGCGGGCGCTGGATATGATCAAGGAGCTGATGAGCCGGGTGCAGGCGGCACTGTCCGGCAAAGCACTTCTCAAACCGGAAGGCTACGACGATCTAGTTAAACTTTTGGCGGATCCTGAAGCCGCCGGTATATCCGAGGAATTCGATGGTGTCGCCACCCCGCGGGTCGGCGATCTACTAGTGGCACAGGGCAAGATCCAAAGGGAACAAGTTGAAGCGGTTGCTCAGGATCATCCCGGGGAGATGCTGGGTATGGCCGTCGTTAAATCGAGGGCAGCCTCCACCGAGGATGTGGGTCAGGCCCTGCGGGCTCAGACCCGCATTAAAAACAGCCAGCCGGCGGTGGAATCCTCCGTTCGGGTCGGCACCCAGCGATTGGACCGTTTAATTGACATGGTGGGCGAACTGGTAATTGCGCACTCGATGGTTGCCCAGGATGATCTGGTTGCCGGCAGCGACAACCATGAGCTGACCAAAAAGGTTGCGCATGCCAGTAAAATTGTACGGGAATTGCAGGATATCAGTATGTCGATGCGCATGGTGCCGCTGAAAGCGACCTTTAACAAAATGGCGCGCCTGGTCCGCGATGTCGCGCGCAAGGTTGGCAAAAATGTCAATTTCGTCACCGAGGGTGAGGACACCGAAATTGATCGAAACCTGGTCAACATTATCAATGACCCGTTGGTCCACATGGTGCGCAATGCCGTCGATCACGGCATTGAAACTCCCGCTGAACGCAGGCAGAACGGCAAACCCGACTGCGGTAAGGTGCAATTGCTGGCATACCACTCAGCCGGCAGTGTCGTGGTCGAGATTCGCGACGACGGCAAAGGACTGTATCGAGAAGTTATATTAGCCAAAGCCCGTGAAAAGGGCCTGATCAGTGACTACACCGACAGCAGCGATCATGCGTTCAGCGACCGTGAGGTCTTCAATCTGATTTTTGAGCCTGGCTTCTCGACGGCCCAAATGGTCACCGATGTTTCGGGCAGGGGGGTCGGGATGGACGTGGTCAAAAAGAATATTGAATCCTTGCGCGGACAGGTGGAAATTAAGTCCGAATGCGGCCAAGGCAGCGTCTTTAAAATGAGTTTGCCGCTGACCCTGGCCATTATCGACGGGATGGTGGTCCGCGTCGGCTCGGAAACTTATGTCATTCCGACCGTATCAATCATCCGTTCGGTCAAACCGGGTAAAGGCGATCTGTCGACCGTGCTCAACCAGGGGGAGATTCTGACCCTGCAGGGCAGTCTTATTCCTCTGTATCGCATGGCACGCCTGTATAATATTGAAGATGCCAAGCAGGATCCGCATGACGCCGTCGTCGTTATTGTAGAAGATGATGAACGCAAAGCCGGTCTGCTGGTCGACGAGCTCATCGGCCGCCAGCAAGTGGTCATAAAATCACTAGGGGAGTCGATGAAAGATATCCCGGGCATCTCGGGCGGTGCCATCATGCCCGATGGCCGGGTGGGGCTGATTATTGACGTCGGCGGACTGGTGAAATTTGCCGATGTCGGACATGTCGCTGAACTGCCGGGAGAGGCGGATGCCTGCACTGATCGAATCCTGGCGGCGTAATCAATATAATTGAATATTTAAGGTGCGCCCGCGGCGGATCGATTTAAAAATTTTATAAAGAAATGATGGAGCGAAGGGACTTCAATAAATATTCAATTTTCAATATACAATAGTCAATTCCGGCTTGGCTGGAAAAGCTAACATACATGAACCTGATGGCTGCGCAAGTTAATGAAAAACACTTTAAGAAAATCAGTGAGATAGTTTACCAGTCCAGCGGCATTAATCTGAAGCGAGGCAAGGAGGCGCTGGTGCGGGCGCGGCTGATGAAGCGGCTGCGGGCCCGGGGCACTCATGACGTACAGGCGTACCTGGATTACATCGTTAGTGCTGAAGGAAACCAAGAACTGGCGCTGTTAATTGATGTCATGACGACCAACAAAACCGGTTTTTTTCGGGAAATGGAACATTTTAACTATCTGCGGGATCATGTGCTGCCAGGCCTCAAAAACCAGCGGCTGCGGTTTTGGAGCGCAGCCTGCTCATCCGGAGAAGAACCTTTTACCATGGCGATATGGCTCCGAGAACATATACCGGACATTGATTCAAGGGACGCGCTGATCCTGGCAACGGATATCTCAAGACGCATGCTGGAGAAGGCTCTGTTGGCCGTTTATCAGGCTGAAACCCTGAAAAATTTGCCTTCACCGCAATATCGAAAATATTTCACCAAGCTCAACGGTCAACTTGCGGGCAATTACCGGGTTGTGGATGATGTCCGCCGCATGGTTCGTCTGGCCTGGCTGAATTTATTGGAATCGTGGCCGATGAAAGGTCCTTTCAATATTATTTTCTGCCGCAATGTGATGATATATTTTGACCGGGCAACCCAACAGAAACTGATCAACCGTTTCTGGGAGCTGCTGGAGCCGGGCGGCTATTTATTTGTAGGCCACTCAGAGGGTCTGTCGACCCTCAAGCATAATTTCCGGTACATGCAACCGGCCACTTATCGAAAACAGACATGAATTCAGGTCTGAATTGAGGCAGATGAGACAAGTTGTTGCAGTGGGAGATATGAAAGTCGGTCGTGAGGCGGACGTTATCGTGACCCATGCACTGGGCAGCTGTCTTGGGTTAATCGTCTATGACCCCGTTGAAAGGGTGGGAGGACTGCTGCATGCCATGTTGCCGCTTTCGAAAATTAATCTGATAAAAGCCGAGGCCAACCCGTTTATGTTCGTCGATACCGGCGTGCCTGAGATGTTCAAGGCCCTGTATAAAATCGGCGGACAAAAGCACCGCATGGTGGTCAAAGCGGCGGGCTGCGGAAATCCTTTGGGCCAAAATGAAATGTTTAAAATCGGAGAGCGCAACTATACGGTGCTCAAAAAACTGCTTTGGAAAAACAATATCCTACTGGAAACCGAAGATGTCGGCGGAACGGCCAGTCGAACACTGCATCTCGATATTGCGACCGGACAAACGGTTATCAGCAGCAATGGTCAAAAGAGGAAGTTATGAATCCCCCTAATATAAACGAAATATTGTCGAAAGTTAAATCGTTTCCCAGTATGCCCGCCACCGGCGCCAAGATGCTCAAGATGCTTGAAGATCCTGAAACTACGGTGGATGAAATTGAAGATGCGCTGCGCCATGATCCCGGACTGACCGGCAACGTACTCAAATTGGCCAACTCCGCATATTTCGGAATTCCTTCCAAAGTGGCGTCAACCCGGCAGGCGGTTTTGCTGCTGGGGTTAAAGAAATTGATCCAGCTGGTGATCGCATCCTGCATCAATGCGATCATGGATAAACCGGTTCCAGGATATAATCTGCCGCCGGGGGATCTATGGCGGCATTCGATTGCGGTATCCATCGCGGCCGAAGCGCTCGTTAAGGACAAGAAGAACATCGATGGTGAAGATATTTTTACACCGGCCCTGCTGCACGATATCGGCAAGCTCATCCTGGGTTATTTTGTCAAAGATGAACAGGAGGCCATCGAAAAGATTGCCGCCACGGGGGTGCCTTACGTGGTGGCGGAAAATATGGTACTCGGTACGGACCATGCGGAGGTTGGCGCCCAGATATTGAGCCAGTGGTCTTTTCCACGCAAGGTCATTGATGCGGTGCGCTGGCACCACGATCCTGATTCTCCGGAGAAGGCCAGTTCTTCGGCCGACATTGTTCACCTGGCCAACCTGCTTTGCCAAACGGATCAGATCGGCAGCGAATCGGGGGGTGGTTGCACCGATCTGTCGCCGTTCGTGATTGAGCGGCTGGGGTTGAATCTAAACCAATTTGAAGAAATCCGAGTGCGGGTTGCCCAGTGGGTTGAAGAATTATCCGAAGCGCTGACCTTTCATTAATTAAATGATCCGGAAACAGCCGAGGGAAAAACAAATGCCGCAGGCGCTAAAAAATATTTCGTCGATTCTAAAATCGTTTCCGAGTATGCCGGGAGCAGCCGTAAAATTGCTGGCTTTGCTCGATGATCCGGATATAAGCGTGTCACAAATCGAAAATATTTTGCGGCAGGACGCCGGGCATACCGCCAATTTGCTGAAGCTTGCGAATTCGGCCTATTTCGGCATTCCCTCAAAGGTCGGCTCGGTGCCGCAGGCGGTTTTGCTTCTCGGATTGAGGCGTTTGATTCAAATGGTGATAGCCTCCTGCGTCAGCGGCATTCTGGGAAAGCCGGTGGCGGGTTATGACCTGCCCCCCGGGGAGTTGTGGCGCCATTCCATTGCCGTCAGCGTGGCGGCCGAAGGCCTGGTAAAAGAGCTGAATGTCACGGCCGCCGAGGAGATTTTTACCGCCGCTCTGCTGCACGATGTCGGCAAACTTGTTTTGGGAGATTTTGTTGAGGATGATTTTAAGAAGATCGAAGCAGCCCTGACCCCGGGAATCGCTTTCGAAGCGGCCGAAAATCTGGTGTTGGGAACCAATCATGCCGAAATCGGTGCCCGCATACTCAGCCAGTGGTCTTTGCCGCCTGCAATTGTAAATGCGGTCCGCTGGCATCACGATCCGGAATCCACCGAAAAGGTCGATCTGATGTTGGACATTGTGCATGTGGCCAACGTATTGTGTTTGATGATCGGCGTCGGCGTCGGCCGGGACGGTTTGCAGCATCAGCCCTGCGGCGCCGTGATTGAACGGCTGGGACTGGAATCTTATCATCTGGAAAAGGTGGCCAGTCAGACCTTGCAATGGGTGGATGAACTCACCGACGTTTTGGGCACCGGTTAAAAAAAACATCGATTTGCTGAGGATACCAACATGGCAGTAAATGTATTGATTGTGGACGACAGCACCGTGATGCAGTCGATGATTGCAAACACACTACTGTATGGTGACACTGATGCTGGAAGATGGATTCTGTGATGTGTATCATTTTGTCCCGGGTCAGCCCGTGGAATTTATTATCAACCATGAATCCAAATCGGCCTGAACAGCCGCGACTATAGATGAATATGATAAAAGTACTTATCGTAGACGATTCGGCGGTGGTGCGCAAAGTGATATCAGAGGAATTGTCGCGCTACGACGATATTGAAATCGTGGGCACGGCGGTGGATCCCTATGTCGCCCGGGATAAAATCGTCGAATTACGGCCTGATGTCATTACCCTGGATCTTGAAATGCCGCGGATGGACGGTCTGTCTTTTCTATCCAAGCTCATGAGACATTACCCGATGCCGGTGGTGGTATTGAGCTCCCTGACTCCCAAAAACAGCGATCTGGCTCTCAGGGCGCTGGATCTGGGCGCCGTTGAGGTCCTCTGCAAGCCCGGCGCTTCGTATTCAACTAAAAATATTTCCCTCTATCTGGTGCATGCCATTCGATCGGCGGCAGTTGCCAAGGTTAAACCTGATTGCGGCGCAAGCAAGCGACGACCGGACTCTGAAAGAGTCAAAACAGCCGATCTGCTGGTGAATACCACCCACAAAGTTATTGCCATCGGCGCCTCTACGGGTGGAACCAAAGCCATTGAAGCGGTACTGGCACAGGTGCCATCCACAGCACCGGGAATTGTGATTGTCCAGCATATGCCCGAGCATTTTACGAGCTCATTTGCCCGGCGGCTGAATGATATCTGTCCCATGCAAGTGCGGGAAGCACGGGACAACGATCATGTGATTCCCGGTGTCGCTTTAATTGCACCGGGTAATCAGCACATGGTCCTAACCCGCAACAGGGGCACCTATGCGGTCCGGATCAAAAGCGGGCCCCGGGTTCATTACCAGCGGCCCAGCGTCGATGTGCTATTTCAGTCGGTGGCCAAACATGCGGCGCGCAATGCCGTTGGCGTGATGCTGACCGGCATGGGGGCCGACGGCGCCAAAGGCCTGCTGGCCATGAAAGAAAGCGGAGCGCACACCCTGGCCCAGGACGAGACCACCTGTGTGGTTTACGGTATGCCCAAGGAAGCCGTCAAACTCGGCGCCGTTGATGAAATTGTACCCTTGCCCAACATTGCTCAGGCTATCATCGAAGCGCTGAAGTCGGGCGCCCCGACCCGCCAATTTTCCCAGAGAGGTGAACGATCATGACAGATATTTACGGGGTTCTCAGTATCGGAAGCAAAGCCCTGCTGACTCAGCAAAAAGGCATTTCTGTGACCGGCAACAACATTGCCAATGTCAATACGCCCGGATATTCCCGCCAGAAGTTGATGCTGGAAAACGAGACCCCCCTGCAATCTTCAATCGGGCCGATGGGCACGGGTGTTGAAGCTGTCAGCATTGAGCGGGTTTACGACCGGTTTTTAGGTATCCAGATCAACAATGAAAGCGAAAATCTTGGGCGTTGGGAGGCCGAAAAGGATGGACTTGAACTGGCTGAAATTATATTTGATGAAAGTGGCGACTTCGGTTTAAATAAGTCGCTAAGTGATTTTTGGGGCGCCTGGCAGAATTTAACCAACGATGCATCAGGTTACAATGAACGGGTGGTGTTACAGGCCAGAAGTGAAGTTATGACGGGTAATTTTAATCGCATCTATTCAGATCTTCAAAAAGCCCAGAAGGGATTGGATGCCAGCATTGAAGGAGCGGTGACTGAAATTAATCAATTTTCCCAACAACTTGCAGATTTGAATGATAAAATCATGGGTATCGAAGCCAACGGGCAGAGTGCTAATGATTACCGGGATCAGAGGGAGTTGGCAATCAAGGAGTTGGCTGAGCTGATTGATATCAACACCGTTGAAGATGCAAGCGGGCAGGTGACGGTTTCTGTGGGTGCAGGGCTGTCGCTGGTGGAAAACAACACTTCTCACAATCTGTCCACCCAGGTCAACGATTTCGGCTTTAGAGATGTCGTCTGGATAGACGCGGAGGGTTCGGCGATCAATATCAGCGGCAATATTGACAATGGAAAGCTGAAGGGATGGCTTGAGGCCAGGGATGTGGATATTCGAAGCTACCGGCGGCAGCTTGATACCCTGGCCGAAAGTTTAATGGAGCAGGTCAATAATCTGCATCAGGCCGGCTATGGTCTGGACGGTTCCACCGGGACTGACTTTTTTGCCGGACTTGCGACGGCATCGGGCAATATGGATTCTTTGCTGACCATAACAGCTGAACCAGGTGGAACCGGTAACATCAGGATCACATTGGTGGGAGGCGGAACGGCCGGGGCGGAAACGGTGACGACAGATTCCGCTTCCGGTGATATTCAGATTGCCATTGAAGACGGCGTTTCAACCGCAGGCCAGATAGCAGCAGCCTTGCAGGCCCATTCCGGGATCAATACTGTTTTAGCAGCAGCACCGGGGACAGCCTGGGATCTAGCCGCCGGCACCGATAGCGCAGTCCTGGCAGGCGGCTGCTCTGCTGAGACAATCCAGGTCAATGCTGCTATCTCCAACAATTTTGAATTGATTGCGGCTTCATCAACCAGTGCCGGGATTCCAGGTAACAATGAGCAGGCTATCGCTATTGCCAACTCACAGCACGCGTTAACAATGAACGGAAATTCCTCAACTTTTGAAGACTACTACAACTCTTTGGTCAGCAAAGTCGGTGGCGATCTCCAAAATGCGGATGCCTATTATACTCATCAATCCAATATGGTTGTTCAACTCGAAAATCGTCGGGAATCGATTTCGGGGGTATCCTTAGATGAGGAAATGATCAATCTGATCAAATTTCAAAGCGCCTATGATGCGGCTGCCAAACTCATCTCAACGGCTGATGAACTTCTGCAAACATTATTAAATATGGTATAACCTAAAGGAGGCTATCATGCGGGTTACCAACAGTATGATGTCCAATACGATCACCAGATACCTGATGCGGCAAAGTGAAGATCTTTATAAGGTGCAAGAACAAATATCCAGTCAGAAACGGATTAATCGACCTTCGGATGATCCGGTGGGCATGCGTAAGGTGTTGGATTATCGCAACCAGATGGCAACCGTTGAGCAATACATGGACAATGTTAAGCGCGGCACCTCCCGGCTGGAATTTACCGAGATTACTCTGGAAATGGTCGATGATTTACTCGGTGTTGTCAGGGAAATATCCCAAACTCAGGCCAAAGGAACCACATCCTCCAGAGATCTTGCAGCCAAAGAAGTCAGAAATATGTACGACCAAACGGTTGAACTGGCAAATTCCAAATTAGGTAAAAACTACATGTTTGCAGGACACCAAACAGATACACCGGCTTTTGGCCATGTTGTAGAAGTGTCCAGCGGAACGCCGGGGGATATTGTTTTCGGTCTTTGCGCAGATGCCACCAATGTGACCCTGGAGATCAAGGATAATACCGGGGCTGTTATTAATACCATAGTCCCGGCTGGCGGCGGTACTGATGGAATTAATACCATAGCCTGGAGTGGCCCTGTTCCGGCTGATGGACTTTATTCTTTTAATGTAACGGCCTCCAATGCCGGAGGTGATGTGGTCGACTATGCCACCTATAATGGGGACAATGGTGAAGTCCGGATCCTTCTGGGTGAAAATACAGAATTGACGATTGATGCCGATGGCCGCAATATCTTTACGCCTGCCGGAAAGGTGGATGTCTTTGAGGTTATGGCGGATCTGATATTCGCCCTTGAAAATGACGATGATGCCGCCATCGAAACCCAGACAAAGAAGCTCGATGAGACGCGATCCCAGGTCAATGACATTCGAGCGGCAAGTGCGCCCAAAATGTATCAGTTAGAAGCCACAGGTCAATTCTGGGACAATTACAAGCCTAAACTTGAGCATATGCTGTCAGATACCGAAGACCTTGATTTAAATGAGGCGGCTATGAAACTTAACCAAATTGATCTCGCCTATCAGACGACGATTGCCACGGCCGCTCGAATTATTCAGCCTGGCCTGATCAACTTTCTAAAATGAAGTTTGAAAATGAGCAGAATCATTATCCCGATTTTAATTAACCTCTTTTGGTGTTTTTTCCTAATCGACCCGGCTTGGTCGCTGAGCGGTCAACATGTAGTTGAACTTAAAAAAGCCGGTGTCAGTGATCAGACGATCCAGGTTATCGCCCAAGAGAAAGTAATTGAAACCGCCGCTTTTAGCATTGCTGACATTCTGGCAATGAAGAAAGCCGGTGTGAGTGAAGCCACCCTCCAAATGCTGGTGAAAGAAGGTTCTTTTCTTAAGAATTCAGAATCCATCGTATATGGAGAGAATACACGTCCCATCCGTTTCACGACAGCGAGGGATGTTATCGAGCTTAAACAGGCAGGATTGAGCGATGAGGTCATTCAGGCGATCATAGCCGTCAGCGCCGAGCGATCCTACTCCCAGCGCGAAGAGGCCTATGATCTGCTGCGGGGCATGGGGATTGTGGTGGATACGTCTGGTGACCGATTGGGCCGGCCGATTAAACCGGAAGGCAGGCCATAAGCGTGCGGGTTTCGGGTTGCGGGGTGTGCGCTGCGGGAATGAGCATGGGGCATAGGGCAAAGCGCATGGCGTAAAAGTCCACTCAATCAACCATCAAAACGATCCAAACCATCAAAACGATCCTAACGATCAAAACAATTCTAACCATCATGAAACCAACCTGCCGTCGATGTGTTCACTATTTCATCACCTGGGAAGTTGATTTTCCCCACGGCTGCCGCGCCATGGGATTTAAAAGTCGGCGGCTGCCGATCATGGATGTCCGCCGGGCGATGCAGGGCCAAGCCTGCCTGTCCTTTGAGAAGCGAAAAATGATGAAACCGCAGCGGGACCAATCTGCAGGCCGTAAGTTTTAAAAACTCATCGCTGGCTGATAATCACACCCATTCCAAACGCCCATCGAAAGATAGCTTACAATTGCTTAAAATACTGCATTGGACTTAGGCTGATCCGACGAAAACCAGTGGCGATATTGATTGATCCTGGATACTGGTTTCTGGATACCAGATGTTTCCGAATTGCATTTGCGGTGCCTTCCTGAATATCCAGCATCAAATATCGAGCGTTTCCGCTCCACAACCAGCATTGGCTCCGTAAAAGCAACGGGTTTGCGCCTGCCCCGCTTAAATAGGTCTCGGATTTATGCAACGTTTCGGATGAGCCTGTCAATTTTTCGTCACTTTCTGCGGCGTTGGTCTCGCAGCCCCCAAAGAAAAACCCTGTTAGGGGGGGTGCCTAACAGGGTTGGTCGGAGGTGGGAATGAAGGAAAGGAGGAAACTTCATTCCATTTGGTGTATATATCAAGCAAGTTGTATGCCAGTGTTTGCAAAATCTTTTCAAGTTTTGGGTGCGGCACTGAGTAAGATTAATAAATTTTTAAATATCAACTAGTTAAAGCTATTTTCCAGATCAGCCTCGATGGGCACCGCACACAGTTTTTGCGCCCACGATCTGGATTTGGTCATTAATTCCGTCAAAAATCCGACACAAAGGCAATTCTTGCATGGATCCGGTCGGGTTGATTCAGTTATTCTTCAATTCAATGAACCTGATCATAATCTCTGACATTGGGTCAAGTTTTTCAAAAAAATGCCGATATATTCATTCGTAAACAAGGAGTTATGAGACGAATGTCAGAATCTGCAAAATCATTGTCAGTGTCCGAAGCGGCGGCCCTATGCGGAGTGGGGCGCACCACGGTCGGCTATTGGATTCGCTCAAAGAAACTGCATGCCAATCGGTTGGGCAGAAACTATACCATCCCGGTTGATGATTTTCTGTTTTTTCTTAAAAACAGCGGTCAAAAAATTCCCCCCGAACTGGCGCAAAAAAATTCGAACGGGCCGATTTTTAAAAGTTTCCAGAACTGTTGGCAACACTGGCGCGATAGCGAGCACGGACTGAAGTGCCGCGACTGCATAGCGTTTAAGAATCGGCTCCAGGCTTGTTTTACGGTTAAAGACAGCGGACTGATGGGTTGTACCGAATGCTACTCCTGCCGATATTATAGTGAGACTTTTATGCACCGCATTCAGTTTGTGCACCAGATTGAGGTGCCGGCAGCTGTTTTTAAGGATTTATACCTTTGGGGCGGTAATGCATTATGTGCGCAACTGTGTGAGGTCGGTCAAAAAGATCTGGTGGGCATGGGGATTGATAAAATTGTGGATGTCGCTTCGCTGCCGAAAGTTATTGAGACCGTGAGAAAATTAGCGTTAGGGGAGCCTGATTTTACGGAAAACTGTCGCATCGCCATCAAAAATAAGCAGGCGGGCAGACGGGAGGTCCGCGTTTCGATCTATCCACTGCGGCAGCCTCCCATGGCCTATCTCGTGCTGGGGGTACCCCTGAATTCCAATTAGATGCCGGCAGCAACGTTGAAGATTATAAAACCAGGAGATCGGATTATGTCAGCAGTTGACCAGAAGATTGACCAGGCAGTCAAAGCCATGGCCGATAAAGAAGGCAAGTACCTCACATTCACCCTGGCCGCAGAGGAATACGGCATCGGCATTCTGAAGATCAAAGAGATCATCGGAATGCTGCCGATCACCTCGGTACCGCAAACTCCGGAATTCGTCAAAGGCGTCATCAACCTCAGGGGCAAGGTCATTCCCGTAATGGACCTGCGCTTAAGATTCGGTATGCCGCCGATTGACTACACGGAAAGAACCTGCATCATTGTGGTCGAAATAGACGGGCAATCCGGAACCATTCTGGTGGGCATTGTGGTGGATGCCGTGTCGGAAGTTCTCAATATCAAAGCGATGGACATCGAAAAAACACCCACCTTCGGCACCAAATTGAATACGGACTATATCCTTGGGATGGCAAAAATGGAGGGCAGCGTCAAAATATTATTAGATATTGACCAGGTTTTAAGCCGCGATGAGCTGTCCGTAATGTCGGAAGCTGCTTAGACGCAGACTGGTGAGGGCTGGTTGAATCCGTCCACAGTTTCCGGGCCTGCAAAATCTTTTGATGCATCCACTCAGAAAAAGGAGCGGACCCGGCGCCTTGCGCAAGGAAATATCTCGGCAAAAACTGTGCCTTTTCTGGGAAGGACCTTCAGCCGCCGGCAGTCAGTAGGCAATTTTTGCCCCTGCCCCAAAGAGCAAGTCCAGCCGGATGATCGCATATTCTGCCCGATTGCTTGAAATTATTTGAGATTTAAATTTATGATTCGATTAAATCAATGTGCATGAATTTTGCATATAGTAGTACTGCTGGGACCGCCTCGAACCGGCGGTGTTTAAAATGACTGTCGAATATGCAATCAACACGCTAAATTTAGGAAATGGGTGCTATGAAAATCGAAAACCAAGAGCAAATTCAAAAAAATCTTTTTACTGAAAACAAAGCCAGACCCCAGTCTCCGTCCGGCCCAAAATTCGGCGACATTTTGAAGGACACGGTCGCAAACACGAAATCGGAAGCTGCCGGTCTTGGACAGACGGCAATTGTCAGGCCGCTGGCGTCCATTCCACCGGCAGCCTATTTTAGTTTGGAAAAGGGGCGGGTCCTTGATCGGGTTGAAAATCTGATCGATCTGCTGGATCAATACCGGCAGCAGCTTTCCGATCCGTCCTTGGCGCTGAAAGAAATCGATCCGGCCATCAGGGAGATAAATCAGGCCCGCGAAAATCTGATCCCTATCCTGGATTCCCTGCCGGAGGATGAAGAACTTAGAGATGTCGTCAACCGGACGCTGGTAACCGCTTCGCTGGAAGTCACCAAGTTTTACCGGGGCGATTATGTGGACGCCTGACCCCAACGTGCCGCATCGGGCCGGCAGGTTGAAAAACCGTTTTCAGTCTGCCTCCTGCGGCGGCCGTAAAAAATATGAAAATGATTTTCAATTGACTACGTTCCACTCATGAAGGATCTCAAAAGTAGCCTGGCGAGCTATCCAAAAAGAATTCAGGCATACATCGCCCGGATGCCCAGCCTGTCGACAACCGTTATAAAAGTCTTGGAGACCTGCAATGATCCTCAAGCATCCGCTAATGATCTCAAAAAAGTCATCTCACTGGATCCGGTTCTTACCGGTCGGGTCCTGAGACTCATCAATTCGGCCTATTATTCACTCGGCCGACCCATTTCATCCCTGACCCGGGCGATTATCATGCTCGGGATCAATACCGTTAAAAATCTTGCGCTCAGCTTCGCGGTTCTGGAAAATCTCAAAGGTAAGAGCAGCATTCGATCTTTTTCGATGGATGAATTTTGGACCCATTCCCTGTGTGTCGGAATTATTGCCAAATCGCTGGCTACGGCCAAGGGCATGGCGCCCGGAAACCGGGAGGAATTATTTGTGGCCGGGCTTTTGCACGATTTGGGCAAACTTCCCCTCCAAAGGCAATTCTCGAATGAATATGATCAGGTTTGGGAAAATGCCCGTCGAGAGCAATTTACGTTATGCCGCAGTGAAAATAATTTTTTCGGTTTTGATCACTGTGGCGTCGGGTGTATGATTGCCGAAAAATGGCGGCTGGGACCGCCGCTAGTCGAATCACTTTCACACCACCACCATCCGTATGATAGCTCTGAGACAACCCGCGAATTCGTATCCATGGTCTCTTTGTCCAATCAATTGGCCAACAACTTCAATATCGGCAATGCCGGAGATCTTTTTATCGATCAACCGTTGATGTCGGCCTTGATCGCGGGGATGGGTTTTGATCGAGAAGCGTTGACGGGTTTGCACGCGACGGTTTTAAGCGAAATCGAGAAGGCCAAAATTTTTCTAGAGGTTATTCAAGATGAATAGCGCTATCCAGCTGACCTTCTGGGGGGTTCGGGGATCAATTCCCTGTCCGGGGCGGGAAACCGTCAAATATGGCGGCAACACCCTGTGCCTTGAATTGCGTTTAAAGGGTCCCATGAACGATCGTGTGATAATTATAGATGCCGGCTCCGGCATTCGAAAGCTGGGTGACGCTCTGATGGCCGACTATATTGATAAGGGCCATTTCAATGCTGAAATTTTTTTATCCCACACCCACTTGGACCACATCCTGGGTCTGCCTTTTTTCGCGCCGATTTACTTTCCCGGAGCCCAGCTGAAAATTCACGGCCCCATAACTTGTGAGGAGGATTCCCTCAAAAACGTGATCGGCGGTCAGATGTCCTACCGGTACTTTCCGGTCCGCCAGGAAGAATTGGCGGCCCGGATCGAATATATTGATTTGAAGGAAGGAGGCTATGATCTGGGTGACGGCATCACGCTGCATGCCAAATATTTAAACCACCCGCTGCTTTCGTTAGCATATCGAATCCAGTACAACGGAAGGGTTGTTTGTACTGCTTTTGATACCGAACCATTTTTCAACGTTTTCAGCACAGATCCAGCTGATCCCTCCTACGATGAGTTTCTTGCGGCGGAAGGGGAGCTGACCGCCTGTGAGGAAAACCAAAGGCTGGATGCATTTTTTAAAGGCGCCGATCTTCTGATCCATGATGGCCAATATACCCTGGCGGAATATGAAGCCGGCAAAAAAGGCTGGGGACACTCTCCCATCGAACACGCCCTTGAGACTGCCAAGCGGGCAGCTGTCAAGCGCCTGGTAATTTGTCACCATGATCCGTTGCGCTCGGATTCACAAATTGACGTGCTGAAACAATCATTTTGCGGGGGGCAATTTACGGAAGACCCGGAAATTATTTTTGCCCGGGAAGGGATGGTACTGACGGTCTGAGCAAGAAATGCCTAAAGTGATCTAAATTGTCTAAAATGCCTAACATTAAGGAAACGCTGAGCCCTATCTCATTTTTAAAAAGGAACGGAATACCAAAAATTATAGCTCATTTTAATTATTTTCATTCAAGATCCCAGCAATCTTCTTTTCCGCAAATAATCTCTTTGCCACTCGTAAAAGAGTTCCCGTAACTTCTTTCTTTCATCTTCGCGAATCTCTTTAAACTCCAAAGCGCATTCAAACTTATTGGTAACCGGATTTCTTTCATGCCGCCTCATCAGGCAGCGCCTGATTTTAACGGTGGATTCCTCCGCGGATTTGCCTTTAGAAGGGAAGACCAGTTCGACATTTTCTAATATTTGAGTTTTATGGAATTGCAGTTCATGCTCCATTTGTTTGGTCAAGCTGACCAGTACACCGAGCGAGCCGCCTAAACTGACATTTATGACCAGCAGCTTGATACGGGTATCATTCACCTCGAAGTAAAGCCGGGTTCCGTGCGGCGCCTCCAATCTGAAAAGGCTGCGCCGCTGGTAGCGACAGATGAATTCCGGAAATTTGACCCAAATCGCGCCGGGGGAAATCTCCGCGGGATCGGCTTCAAAAACAAATTTAATTTTATTTGGATCGGTAAACTCAAACTGCAGCGGCGAGCCGTTCGTATCAGCACCGGCCTTAAGAAACGCTTCCTGCGAGTTGATTTTAAAATGATATTTTCTCTTGCTTTTGCGAATGTCCGCTATGTGAGTCAAATGCTCAGCTGCACCTTCCGTCAGCCTCATTTTCAGCGGAACGTTATTCTTTCGCAGCACTCTTAATAGTTGCAGGACAGCGCTGCCCTCGATTTTTTCGATTCCTGCCATTTCAATTCGCACTCTGTTGACTTACCGGCGGCTTCGTCCGGAGTCCGAGGAATTTATCACTGTTGTTATTTTAGGTGTTAACCTAGCCGCGGCAGAGTCAAATTAAACAACCTATCACGCGTCTATAGTCTGGCGACATCTTCTGCAAAACCCGGATTCTGCAACAACATTTTGGCAAAATCCAGATATTTGGCCGTAATGGCCCGCACCGCAAGCTGCAGCGCGTAAGGTTTTAGAGGTTTTTCCAGCAAATAATTCACATTGGAGGCCAGGCACATATTGACCACGTCGTCACTGGCGTTTCCGCTGATGATGATGGTATCCTCATGCGCCGTGGGATATTTGTTTTCGATGGCATCCAGAAAATAAAACCCGCTGAGTCCTCCCAGAAAGACATCAACCACGAATATCGCGACACCGATATCCCGTTCCAGACAGAAAGAAATTGCTTCATCGGGATTTGAAAAGCAATACACTTGGCCCCAGGTATAAAAACTCTCGATCAACTCGGAAATGACCTCACAGATACCGGGATCGTCGTCGAGAACAATGACATCCAAACCATCTGACATGTATGCACCCTCCTTTGCCGACGTCGCTGTCCGATCGAAGTTATCCTGCAGCGGGTCTTTGATATTGGAAAAAATTGCAAAACTGCGGGCTTGATCAAGCGGGGAATTCAGACCGCACGAATTTCCAACGAGTGCCCGCAAAAGCAGAAGATGTGGGGTCTTATTGCCTGAATCTTGCGATGCTCGCTCAAGCGTTATCGGTTATGTTATATTTCTCCAATTTGCGGTATACGGTTGTAACATTAACTCCCAGAATTTTAGCCGCTTTGGGTCGGTTTCCTCCGGTGACTTCCAGAACGCGTCTGATATGGCGCTTTTCAAGTTCGTCCAGGGTGAGCAGTTCAACATTCTTGCGACGTTCGGGGCCATTGTACGGCAGCAAATTGTGGGCCGAAGCCAATGTCAGGGTCCGGCCCTGTTCAAGTAAAACGGCACCGGCAACCATATTTTCAAGTTCCCGAACGTTGCCCAAAAATGGCAATTGCAGGAACCTTTCGGCCAGATCCGGTGCCAAATCCATAATTTTTTTATTGTTGGCTCTGGCATGGATTTTCAGAAAATGATTGGCCAGCGGCAGAATGTCGTCCTTTCTTTCCCTTAGCGGCGGTATTTGAATGTTGTACATATTGATGCGGTAAAACAGGTCGGCTCGAAACCGGCCTTGGATGATTTCTTCGTTGATGTCACGGTTGGTGGCAGCAATAATGCGCACATCCACATTTCGAATCTCGGTGCTGCCCAGTCGATAAAATTCGCGCTCTTCAATCACCCTTAACAGCTTGGCCTGCAGGGACGGATCCAGTTCGGTAATTTCGTCCAGAAAAAGTGTTCCCCCGTGGGCGGCTTCAAAAAATCCTCTGCGGTCGCTGGCTGCGTCCGTATACGCGCCTTTGGCATGCCCGAAGAACTCATCCTCGAATATGGTTTTGCTAAACGATGCCATGTTGACGGCATAAAAGGGCGCACTTGATCGATTGCTCAAATTGTGAATGACCCGGGCCAGCATTTCCTTGCCGGTTCCGGATTCGCCATTGATCACCACGCTGTAATCGGTTCCGGCAACAGCTTCAACCTGATGAAATACCAGCGCCATGGATTCGTCTTCGGCGACCATACCGGCAAACGCCTGGCGGTTCTTCAATTCGGAGAAAACTTTTTTTCTGCCGAAGCGCGCCAGTTCATCCTGCAAATTGTGCATTTCGAGACTGCCTTGAACCAGTGCTATCAGTTTTTCACTGTTGAGAGGTTTAACCAGGTAATCCGATGCTCCCAGGCTCATGGCCTGAACGGCCGTGGCGACTTCATCACAGGCGCTGACGATGACGCATTCGGCTTCCGGAAATTCACGCTTGATTTGTTCGAGAACCTCGATGCCGTTAAGATGCGGTATGATCACGTCCAGCAATACGAGTTGAAAATGATGGTTTCGCATCAGCTTCAGGGCATTGCGGCTGTCGGAGACAAGGGCCGGTTCAGGCAGCCCCGCGCTGACCAAAGTTGCTTTAATACTTAGAAGCAGTCCCTCGTCATCGTCGACAACCAGTACCGGTGTGTGTTCAGGGGGAATCGATTCCATATGATTCATCTATGATTTCATCGTTTATCGTAGGGTCTCGCTCATTACTTCCATGATAAAATGAAATCAGAAAAAGATCAAGCAGTTCTAAAGCTTCATGAAAGTTATTTCTAAAAATTTTAGAGGCTTAAATCTCATTTTGGAAATAATAGTGCGGGGTAGGAGCGCAGGGGTGGTTCATTCGATCCGGGAAAATCCCGTTCTGCAAGGCTGAGATATTTACGGTGCCATCAGCTGCCGGGGGGCGACCAAAGCCTCTGGATGATGCGCTTTAGGCTGTCCTGCCAGGGTTTGGGCGATATCCCGAATTGTTTGCCGATCAAATGGCAGTCCAGGGCTGAATATGGCGGGCGCCGGGCCTTGGTGGGGAATTCCGCGGTGGCGATGGCCTCAATCCGGATGGCTTTGATTTTACCGTGGGGCCGTGACAATGCCACGATGTTCTCAGCAAACCCATGCCAGTTTGTTACGCCCTTGCCGCAGTAGTGGTAGGTTCCCCAGTCGGCCGGAGATGGCCGGCGCAGACGGCCGGCGATGGTTAAAATCGTTTCGGCCAGATCAGCCGCGCTGGTGGGAGATCCATATTGATCGGCAACCACCCGGATGATTTCTTTTTCCGCGGCAAGTTTCAGAATGGTCTTCACAAAATTCTGGCCGTGAGTGCCGTAAAGCCATGCCGTCCGCAGGATGATGTGCTCATCAACAAGTGTTCGCACAACCGCTTCGCCTTCGGCCTTGCTGCGTCCGTAAACACCCAGCGGACAGACCGGGTCTGTCTCGCGGTAAGGGGAATTTTTGGTGCCGTCAAAAACATAGTCGGTTGAAATATGAATAAACGGTATTTTTTTTTCAGCACAGCGGCGGGCCAGATGGCCCGGTCCATCGCGGTTAATCGCCCAGGCCAACTCCGGTTCGGATTCAGCTCCGTCGACCTTGGTGTACGCAGCCGCATTGACCACCAGTTCCGGGTTGAATTCGGCAAAGTCATTTGTGATGCGGTTATTATCGGTTATGTCGGTTTGAGGAAAATCGATTCCATGGATGGCCAAACCAAGGACCTGACCCTGGCGCATTAATTCGAATCCCAGCTGTCCACCGGCGCCGTAGATAAGTATTTTCATGTCTGATCGATGCAAATTTAAAGTTGATTGGGTGTAAATTCTAATAAAGATCCAAATCGGCTGTCTTTGGCGGAAAGAACCGGATCCTTGATCGGCCATTCAATGCCGATGCTTGGGTCCGACCACAGAATGCCCCTTTCATCGTCGCGGTCATAATAATTTGAACATTTGTAGCAAAAGTGGGCACTTTCACTGACCACACAGAACCCATGGGCGAAACCTTCAGGTATGAACATCTGACGTTTGTTTTTTTCGGACAAATAAATTCCGAACCACTTGCCGAAGGTGGGGGATTGCGCTCTGATATCGACGGCCACATCATAGACCTCACCGGTCAGAACCTGCACCAGTTTGGCCTGGGGTTTGTTTATTTGAAAATGGAGTCCTCTGAGCGTTCCCTTGACCGAATAAGACAAATTGTCCTGAACAAAGACGCGGTCGATACCATCATTGCGGTATCGTTTCTGATGGTGTGTTTCCAGAAAATATCCCCGATGGTCACCGAACACCTGAGGTTCGATGATGATGAGGCCTTCCAGCGGTGTTGTCATCGTCTTCATACTAAGTTCATTCCGTTCATCATGCGGTTAACCATATTTTCAAACGCCCTTTGGCCGGTCAATTTGATCCAGCAGGTTGACGATCTGCCCGTGCGCCTTGAGCTCGGTGAGCCAACTTGCCGGGATGGCGTCAATTCCCAGATGCGCTCCCAGGATCATTCCCAGGGTCAAACCGCGGCCCGCAGAATCTCCGCCGGCCATGGCATTTTCTATCAGGCCTCTTTTCAGATTACCCTCATATTTGGTGATCAGATGAATTACACTTGGAAAGGCCGCCTCAATTTCACACATCTGTCCAAATTCCAGAATGGCTTGGCGCGTATCCGTTTGAATACTGCTGGTGCCGGATTCAACCCATTTGGCATAGGGCGCACGGTCAAATCCTTCGCCCATCGTCTGTTTGATTGCTGCGGCAGGGCTTTTTCCGTTCAACACCTTGAAGACCACTCTGGCAAAGAATTCGGCACTGTCGACAACCTGTTGGTTATTGTGGGTGAGAGCGGTTTGCGCTCTGGCACTGGCGATCAGTTTATCTAAATCGCTTCGAAAACAATACGCGAGCGGTGCAATTCGGGCGGCGCCGGCCAAGTCGTCCGATTCGGAACCGGATTCCGCCGGGCCTTTGCCGGCTTCAAAATTTTTGAGGGTCGCTTTGGTGGCCCCGTCGAAATAGCCTTCATAGGATGTAAAAAAATTTTGCCAGTCGGCTGCAAATGTTTTCAGATCAAATCCGGAACTGCCGGAAATCGATTTGAGCAGCACCAGGGTTTGGTCCCCGTAATGGGTGAACTCTCCGCGATCCTTGGTGGGATGATACGTCGGTCTTTCGGGTTTGATATAGCTTTCGATCCGCCCCCATTTTTTATCGATGACGTTGGTATTATAAATCCAGTGAACGCCGAGTGAGAGCGCATCTGCTGTAAAGGAAGCCAGGACCATGGCTTTGGCTTTTTCATTCATGTTGGATGCTCCTTGAAGAAATTTATTTGAACCTATTGCTTACCATACTGTCATCGATAATATTAGTCTTATTTTTATTTCTGCAATTAAGGTGAGTTTTTGGGGCAGGTTTTTTGTTCCGGCTTCCGGCTTACAAAATCAGCTTTCGGTATTGCGCTGATATTCCGATTGAACCGACTGCATCATGGTTAGCAGTTCGTCTTCTAAAACAACCCCCTTATCCAGCAGCACTCGGGTAAGGGCTTCCAATTGAATCGTGTTGGAGACCAGCAGTTTTTCGAATCCAGCGGTTTTTCGCGGTTCAAAATCCTCCGGCACCGGCAGATCTTTATTAAGGTCTTTGAGTTCAATTTCCGATCGCCGGTCTTTGCCGCGGCGTCTTTCCGGACCGTTATATTGTGCTTTTATCCATCGGCGGTCGAGTCGGGAGCGTCGATCGCTCGGCCGAGGATGAAATGGTGATTTGGGGCCTGACATAAAGATAACTCCTTTTCGAATCCAACCAACCCAACAAAGGAAGCATCAAATCCGTGATGCGTTTAGCCGAATACATCCATAATCGACCCAACAATTCGTATCAACCCAGATAACGCCGTCGCCGTTGGAGTTAAAAATCAACCCCCACCTCGGCAAACGGACCTGTGAATTTGGCATCGACATCGACGTCTTTATAATCGATTTTAACATTGTCGTAGCGATAGCCACCGGCGACAAACAGCGGCCCAAAGGGCTTGACTTTCAATCTTCCGATCAGACTGATGTAGTGGTTGGCGTCGTAGGCGATTCCGCGGCCCTCGAGCTCGGCGGCAATCCATTTTACCGGCGCAATCTGCAGGCCGGCGTAAATCATGGGGATCGGCAGAAGGTAGCTTTCCGACTCTTTGATCCCCGTGTCCTGCTGGTCGATTGCGGCCTTAAAATCCAACAACCTTAAATTGAGACCCAGATCGAGATTGAGAACATCCGCGGTGGCCGTTTGCAAAAAGGGCAAACCATAAAAAAACGCGGCATCCAGATGATTCATTTTTAATTCGGATTTAAAATCTACACCGCCAACGAAATCTTTTCCACCAAAACTGAAATTCGCATTTGTGCTACCGGTTTCATCCCATTTCATGGCGGTATACATCAAGTAAATATTGGGAATCAGACTGGGCATATCGATTTTGAGCCGGCCGCTGGGCTGCCATTTATCGTTATAATTGAGGTCGTCTTGAAGATCGAGATCATCGGCGTTGGTCGTTCCATCAAACGATATTGTGCCACTCGGCTTCTCATACCACGCCCCCAGGGAAAACTCGATTCCAAAAGCCAACGATGTCGTCGGAAAACAGAGCATAAGAATAAAACAGATGAACCAGACAAATTTCCGCATAATTTCCTCCCCGGATTGAGGCGCTGATGGTGTAGCACTGCTGATTAAAGGATGTTTTGGCCTTATTAGCACCATAATTTCTAACTGTCCTGATTTTATAATAAAATCCTCAAAATAGCAAGACAATCATGTGGGTCTGAAACCACATTCTCAGGGGATGGCCGGTGATGAAAACCGAACCCAACCGGTTTTTCAGAAAAAGGCGTTGAAATTAAAATCGGGAGCGGCTTTCAGCGGCGACACCGGGCCTTGCAGCCGGATGCCGCGGTCTCAGATTATCTATTGACAATCAGGTCGTTCCGGTAAATAGATAATCGATGCTCATTTTTCATGAGGTGACCCGATGACAGCCACTAAATTTATGGTCTTTAGACACTCGGCTTTTTACAGTCCTCTGATTGCAGTAATTGCCGGCGGATTTTTGGAAAAGGAGGGGTTGACCGGATCATACGAGGTGCTGCCCTCCGGCGCATCCATCATCGCAGAAGTGTCATCTGGGAGGGTAGATGTGGCCCAGGCGGCGGTGTCATTGAGTTGGCATGATCTTGAAAAGGGTCAACAGCCCGCCGTGGCTCAGTTTGCGCAGATCAACACCCGGGATGGATTTTTTATCGCCGCCCGAGAGCCTGACAGTCGCTTTTCCTGGGAAAAGCTCACGTCCGGGGCATTCATGTATGTTCACGGCGGACAGCCTGAAATTATGCTGGGCTACGCTGCCCACCGGATGGGGATTGATCTGCACGACGTCAAAGGCATTCATAAACCTTCAACCGCTGAAATGATGGCTGCCTGGCGCAAGGGGGAGGGTGATTATTTTCATGAGCAGGGGGCTTACCCCCAGCAGTTGGCGCACGAGGGCTGCGCCCAGGTGGTGGCTGCGGTGGGAGATGCCGTGGGTCCGGTGGCCTTTTCGTCCCTGATATGCCGCTGGGAATGGCTGGAAACCGAAGCGGCCAAGCGCTTTACCACCGCCTACCGGGCAGCGCGGGCGTGGGTTAACAGCGCCGCACCGGAGTCGATTGCCGCAGCGGAGGCAGCGTATTTTCCCGATCAGGCCCCGGCCGCCGTTGCCCGGGCGATTGCGGCTTACCAGCAGATGGGAACCTGGGACGGGGATATTCAGATTCCCAAAGATCTCTATGACAATGCCCTCGATGTCTTTGAACATGCCGGGCTGCTAACCCGACGCCACCCCTATGAGCAGGTGGTCGCACCACCACCTGAATGAGGGCATCGAACCACCGGATGGGTAACAGTTAAAAATTCAAATGTCGAAGCACGAAATTCGAAACAAAATCGAATGACCAAAATTCAAATAAATCCTGTCGATTAATAAAAAAAATATAAGCGAATCCATTCATTGTCTAAATAATTATTGCCGTGTTAGCAGTTGTTTGAACCTTTTTATTTAAGGACCCCAATGCCTTTTTTTGCCACCACCCATCGATGTGTCGCCTGGTTCGGGTTAATGGTTGCGGGCTGGTCTTTCATGTTGATGGTCCCGGACGTTCAGGCCATGACTTGTCCCTTTGAACTGCCGACGGCTGAGGTTTCTATTAAAAATTATAAGTTGACAGTGGAATTGGCAACCACCCCCGCTGCGCGCAGCTGTGGTTTGTCCCATCGCCAACAGCTGCCGCCGGATCACGGGATGCTGTTTGTTTTTCAGGACCTCAGAGCCAGAACCTTCTGGATGAAGGATACGTTCATTGCACTGTCGATTGCCTTTCTAGATGCGGCGGGAATAATCTTAAGCATCCAAAAGATGACCCCAGACCAAACCGATGTGGAATATCCCTCCGGGCAACCGGTCAGCTGCGCGCTTGAAGTCAATCAGGGCTGGTTCGACCAGCACGGGGTCAAAGTCGGAGACCGGGTCGAAATGAAATTGCCGTTGGTCTTGGATGTGCGTTGAATTCTAAATCAATCAACCCTGTGCAACCAAAAAACGAAAAGGGCTTGGAATGACTTCCAAGCCCTTTATTTTTTTGTTGGTAGCGGGGGACGGATTCGAACCATCGACCTTCGGGTTATGAGCCCGACGAGCTACCAGACTGCTCCACCCCGCATCAAATTTTGTTAGACCACTATTACAGGATCAAGTTTAAGTAGTCAAGGGGTTTCTGTCAATCGTCTGTCCTTTTTTGGGCTGATTTTTCAGTAAATTTGTTTTTAATATTGTTAATGATTTGGGAGGAAGAGATGTCCGCTGTGATGGGAATTAATTCCACTCGTCCGCCGTATCCTTCGACAATTTCGCGTCCTTCCACGGTTTCCGATTCATAGTTGCTGCCTTTGGTCAATACGTCCGGCCGGATGGATTTAATGATTTTATCCAATTCATGGGTGGCAAAAACCGTCACAAAATCCACGCTGTCCAGGGCGCTGAGGATTCCCACGCGCTCCGCCGAACTGATCACCGGCCGGTCGGCCCCTTTCAGGCGCTTTACGGAGTCGTCGTCATCAATGGCAACAATCAGCACATCGCCCAGCAGTTTGGAGGCTGTAAACAGTTTGATGTGACCGACATGCAACAGGTCGAAACAGCCGTTGGTCAGAACAATGCGCTTACGATCATTTTGCAATTTGCGGCAGAGTTCGGACAGTTCCTTTAAGGATTTGCTTTTTGATACGGTATCGGTTGACGTTTGCTGCAGGGCACCGGCCAGTTCCTTGCGGCTCACCGTTGCCGTTCCCACTTTGCCGACGACGATACCGGCAGCCGTGTTGGCCAGTCGGACCGCCTCTCGATCGGACAGACCCGCGGCGAGGCCGAGTCCCACCACCGCAACGACGGTGTCGCCGGCACCGGAGACATCATAAACCTCACGTGCTTTCGTGCTGATTTTGATATGCCGGTGGTCGGAATCAAAAAACACCATGCCGTCTTTGCCGCAGGTGATCAAAAGTTTTTCAATTCCGGAATGTTGGAGTAAACTGCGGCCCGCAGCCAACAGACTTTTATCATTGACTATTTCGACACCGGAGGCCAGAGATGCCTCCTTTTTGTTGGGGGTCAGCAACGAGACGCCCGCATACTTGGTAAAGTCCAATCCCTTGGGATCGGCAATGGTTAATTTGCCGTACTTTTGGGCAAGTTTTACCAATGCGGCGGACAGATCGCGGGTGATCAGACCTTTACCGTAATCCGAGACCAGAATCACATCCACATCCGGGATCATGCTTGCAGCCAGCCGGGTGAGAGCATTATAAGTTTGAGTCGAGATTTCTTTTTTGGTTTCACGGTCGATTCGCAACACCTGTTGATGCTCGGCAATGATGCGGGTTTTTTTAGTGGTGGGCCGTCCGGCTTCTTGAATGACACCCCGGGTATCAACCCCGAGTTCCTTCAAGTTGTTCAGCAATTGCTCCCCGTCGCGGCCGGCACCGATAACGCCGAGGACGGACACCCGGGCACCCAGGCTCACCAGATTATTGACAACGTTGCCCGAGCCTCCCAGGGTATATGCTTCATTATGAACTTCAACCACCTGTACGGGCGCTTCCGGAGAGATGCGCTCCACAGTTCCCCAGACATATTCATCAATCATCAAATCGCCCACCACCAGCAGACGGCATTTTTCAAAATTTGAAAGGTCGAAATTCGAAGCTAAGCTCATCGTTGGTCGCTCCCAGAGCCTTAAAAGTTGAATTCGTGCATTTTGTAATAAAAAATTTTCTCGCAAAGCCGCAAAGCCCGCAAAGGTAAATTATTAAGTTAATCTTGGCGTCTTTGCGTCTTAGCGAGAAACCTTTTTGGTTCCGGCTCGTCCGGGTGAGGGTTCACGAAAAAACAAGTTCACTATTTTAAAACTTGAGGCGTCCGCCTTGCACAGCACTTAGGTGGTTTCTGATTCGGCTATGATTTTTGCGATGACCTCTTTGAGAAATTTAGGAGGACGAACCACTTTGCCTTGCCGGTTGACGCAGGGGTGTTTGGTGTACCCTTTGGCAATCAGCGTCGTGCCGTCTTCCCTGTAGATACGGTAGTCAAATTTAATTCCGGCTTTGAGTCGGGTGTCAAGGGAGGTTTCAATCACCAGAATATCATCGTATTTGGCCGGCAACTTGTATTTGCAGTGGGATTCGGCAACCGGCAGAAAAATGCCGTTTTCCTCCACCGCTTTGTAGGGAAAGCCCAGGGATCTGAACATCTCGCTGCGGCCGATTTCAAACCAGCGGAAATAGTTTCCGTAATAGGCCTGTCCCATATTGTCGGTGTCCCCGTAAATAACGCGGTAGGTCGTGCGGTGGCCAAACATAGTTATTCCTTCCCCCGGTTCAGCGCTTTGAGAAGCTGCGCTTTCAAATCGCGGTAGTTATAGGCTGTTGGAAATTCAGCAAACTCTGCTTTTACATTATCCGGCGGTCGGTACAATATTGCATGGTCGGCGGTCTGCAGCATCGTAATGTCGTTGTATGAGTCGCCGATGGCGATGACCCGATAGTTGAGCGTTTTCAAGGCTTGGGCGACCTTTTGTTTACCGTCCGGCTGGCGCAGAATATAATCGCTGATGGAGCCGTCGTCGGCAACTGAAAGCGTATTGCAAAAAAGGGTCGGTCGGTCCAGTTTTCCCATCAAGGGGCCGGCAAATTCAATGTAGGTGTCGGAGACAATGATGAGCTGCACCTGTGACCTTAACCAGTTTAAAAATTCAAGCGCCCCCTCCAAGGGCACCATTCGAGCGATAACCGCCTGGATATCCGCGAGTTTCAGGTTATGTTTTCCCAGAATAGCCAGGCGTCTTTTCATCAAGACGTCATAGTCGGCTATATCCCGGGTCGTGAGTCTGAGTTCTTCGATCCCGGTGATTTCGGCGACATTAATCCAAATTTCAGGTGTAAAAATACCTTCCAGATCCGAGCACACGATGTCCATATTTTTTTTTAATCCTTTATAGTTTAATCCATTTCCTCATCTTCGATCCGAATAAGAACCGGATCGTCTTTGACAACCGATAGTGCGCTGATTTTACTCAGGGCTTTTTTCACATCGGATTCCCTGACCCGATGGGAGAGCATGACCACCGGAACGGAGCCGTTGGTCTTGCGTCCCTTTTGATGAACCGACTGGATGCTGATGTCATATTGGGCCAGGATGCCCGCTATGGAAGAAAGTACGCCGGGACGGTCGAGGGCGGAGAATCTGAAATAATAATGGGTCACCAGGTCATCAATCGGTAATACGGGAATTTTGCGGATATTTTGCCGCTGATAGGAAAGTGACGGTATCCTGAGGGATGTGCCGGATAAAATGTTGCGGGCAATGTCGACAATGTCGCTGACAACCGCACTGGCCGTGGGCATCATGCCGGCGCCGTGTCCATACAGCAGAATGTCTCCGACCGCATCGCCGGTCACCGTGAGCGCATTGACGGTCCCGGCGATGTGGGTTAAAAGATTGCCGAACGGAATCATGGTGGGATGAACCCGGGCTTCGACCCTGTCATTTTTAAATTTGCTGATGGCCAGCAGTTTGATTCGATAACCGAACTGTTCGGCGAAGGCAATATCCAGCGGCGTGATTCTGGAAATTCCTTCGATATAGACATCGGCGAGATTGATTTCCATGCCGTAAGCCAGGGCGTTTAAAATAGCGAGTTTATGGGCGGTGTCAAACCCTTCAACGTCCAGCGTCGGGTCGGCCTCGGCATATCCCTGCGCCTGGGCCTGGGCCAACGCCGCTTTGAAAGTTAGGCCTTCGTCCGTGATTTTGGACAAAATATAGTTGCAGGTTCCGTTTAAAATACCGCTCATTGATTGGATATGATTTCCCACCAACGATTCGCGGATGGACTTGATGGTGGGCATGCACCCGCCGACACTGGCCTCAAAGGCCAGATCGACACCCTTTTGCGCTGCTGCGGCAAACAATTCATTGCCTTGGCCGGCTAGAAGGGCCTTGTTGGCCGTGACAATGTGTTTGCCGTTTTCAATGGCCTTTAAAATGAGCTCTTTGGCGATGCCTTGGCCGCCGATCATTTCGATGAGGATGTCTATTTCGGGGTCATCGACGACTCGCTGGGCATCGCTGATAAAGGCTCCCTCGGGCAGCCGGATACCCCGATCGGTTTCAAGGTCAAGGTCGGCAACCCATTTCAAGTTCAAGTGTGCGCCGACCCGCGCGGTAAGAAGATCCTTGTTTTCAATAAGCAGTTTGGCGACGCCGGTTCCAACCGTGCCGCAACCGAGCAGACCGATATTTATCGTTCGCATGGTTTCTAAAACTCCTTTTTTATCAGGGTTCATCAATCCCAGAATTGTCATATCCAAACGGAATTAATTGACATAAGCTGAAATAATATCGCTGTGATCCGTGTAAGTCAAAAAAATTGTTTTGACTTTTAAGCCGAATGAGTTTAAATTTCAAGCACTTTTCTTTGGATGTGGATTCAAAACTTTATCAATCCAGCAGCCGCTGTTTCACTAAGTGCAATTTGTAGTTTTGAATCCATGTACATATACCAACATTCACCTTCAGGAGATGAGCATGACCGATTCGTTAACCTATGCGGATGCCGGTGTGAATATCGACAAGGCCAACAAACTCATTGCGACCATCGGTGAGATTGCCAAACAAACCTCTATATCAGGTGTCATGGGGGAAATCGGAGGATTTGGCGGACTTTTCTCACTGAACCTTGCCAATCTAGACCGGCCTGTTTTGGTCAGTTCGACTGATGGCGTCGGAACCAAACTTAAAATTGCTTTCATGCTTGATAAACACGACACGGTCGGTATCGATCTGGTGGCCATGTGTGTCAATGACGTTCTCGTCCAGGGAGCCAAACCGCTTTTCTTTCTGGACTATCTGGCCATGGGCAATCTGAGCAGTCGGCGGGCAGCCGAGATTATAAAGGGGATCGGAGAAGGCTGCAAGCAGGCGAAGTGCGCTTTGCTCGGCGGTGAAACCGCCGAAATGCCGGGGTTTTACACGGGCCACGAATATGATCTGGCGGGCTTTGCCGTCGGCATCGTCGACAACAGCAAAATTGTCGACGGCACCGAGGTTCGGGTGGGACACCGCCTGATCGGCATTGCCTCAAGCGGCTTGCACAGCAACGGCTATTCAATGGTTCGCAAAATCTGTTTCGAAATTCTCAAAATGAAAATCGACGATTATGTGGAGGAGTTCGGCCAAACCCTGGGCGAAGAGTTGCTGACCCCCACGAGGATTTATGTTGAACCCATTTTGAGCATATTAAAGGATTTGCCGGTTCACGGACTTGCGCACATCACCGGCGGCGGAATCGCAGACAATGTATTGCGGATCGTTCCGAAGGCCTGCAATATTTTGATTCAAACCGGAATTTGGGATGCCCCTCCTATTTTTAAATTTTTGCAGCAGGCCGGCAAGGTTTCAGAAATGGAAATGCGACGCACCTTTAACAACGGAATCGGCATGGTTGCCATTGTTCCGCCGGACGCCACCGCCGATGTCCTGCAAAGGTTGGACGCGGTGAACGAAAAGGCCTATTTAATCGGTGAAATCCTGGAATGCAAAGATTCCAAGAATCGGATAATTTGGGAATAGTTTCAGGAGATAAAATATGACCGCTGCTGAGAAAAAACCATTGGTTGCCAAAATATTTTCCCGGTTTTCAAAGTTTTTCGCCTGGCTTGCCAAAGGCCAGGAGGGCAATTTATCCTGCACCGGCTGAGGCGGCCGTAATGTCGGCACCAGGAAGGTGCCGGGAAAAAAGAATTGAAAATTTTCGAATAAAGATTGAACACTTAAGGAACCCTTGCAACTTTAATTTTCAAATTATCAAATGATGATCCTCAAAATAGGTCCGCCCTTCGAAACCTCGAAGCGACAGATGCTCGGCCGATGGCGAAATTATTGAATCCGCCAAAATAACCGCAAAATAAGATGCCGGAACACCTCCAATTTTAATAGACAACATTTAATATTCAATACGTTATGATCATCTTAGGAATCGAAACTTCTTGCGATGAAACTGCTGCGGCCGTCGTCAAAGACGGCGCCACCGTCTTGTCCTCGATAGTCTCCTCGCAGGTAAGGATTCACCATCGCTACGGCGGCGTTGTGCCCGAATTGGCCTCGCGCAAACACATTGAATCCATCGTGCCGGTGGTCGACCAAGCATTGTCTGAAGCAGGACTGCCGTTACCCGGCATACATGCCATTGCGGTTACCCAAGGCCCCGGCCTGGTCGGTGCCTTGCTGGTGGGGTTTTCGTTTGCCAAGTCGATGGCGTATGGATTGGGCATTCCCTGGGTGGGGGTGAATCATCTGGAAGGCCATATCAATTCAGTTTTTCTGGAGCCGGATCCGCCGTCGTTTCCTTTTGTGGCACTTTTGGTATCCGGCGGTCACACGAGCATTTACTATGTGACCGGCCATACGACGGCTGAATTGATGGGACAAACCCGGGATGATGCGGCCGGCGAAGCATTTGATAAGGTTGCCAAGATGCTGGATTTGGGTTACCCGGGCGGCGGTATCATTGACCGCCTTGCAAAAGAAGGGGACCCCGCCAGAGTTGAATTTACGCGACCCTACTTGGACAAATCCAGCTTTGACTTCAGCTTCAGCGGAATTAAAACAGCCGTTCAGCGGTATATTTCCCATCATCAAGATCAATACATAGAGCAGATTGCGGATATCGCAGCCGGATTTCAGGAAGCGGTCCTAGAAGTTCTTTCATACAAGGTAATCGGAGCGGCTCTAAAAAAAGGGTGCAAAGAGGTTGCCTTGGTGGGAGGCGTGGCCGCCAATAGCCGATTAAGAAATAAGCTTCGAACTGATGCCGAGTCATATGGGATCAAGGTCTATATCCCTTCGTTGGACCTGTGCGGGGACAATGCAGCCATGATTGCAGCCGCGGGATACCATTGTTTGAAAGGCGGGATGCTGGCGGAGCTGCAGGACGATGTATTTTCGAGGTCGAAATGACATTGCTAATTAATCCGCCCTGAGAAACAGCATACCCGGAGTTGCAGATTTTTTTTGAAAGCTGGAGCAGCATGTTAAATTTTAGCGCCGGCGGCTTAATTACTGTATGCTGCGCATATATTTGATTTTTTTATATTTCTAATTTGTACTTTCTTTTCATCCCCATAATTTTTGTGGCCGATTCGATGCCTCTGGTCTTCATGTCCCGTGAATCCTTCAAGGTCCTTAAAATCTCCTCAAAGGCGATTTCTATGCTCGGTCCTTGATGACATATGAGAGCCAGATCTATATCCGCCGCAAGTATCTGACGAATTGCGGTTTGAATGTCAAAATGTTTGGCTACGGCGCCCATGTCAAGATCGTCGGTCATCACCAGGCCGCCAAACCCCATTTTTATCCGCAATAAATCGTGCGCAATCTTGCGGGACAAACTGGCCGGCCATTGGGGATCGAGTTTAGGATAAAAGACATGCGAGAGCATCATGCCGGATACATTCTGTTGAATGCTGGCCGCAAAGGGGATGAGATCGAAGCGTGTTAGGGCGGAGATGTCGTCTTCGAGAACCGGTAAATCCAGATGGGAGTCTAAAATGGTCCGGCCGATACCGGGAAAATGCTTGGCGACGGCCATGATGTGATTGCGCTGCAGATGCTCGATGACTTTTACCCCCAGGCGGGAAACCCAGGCCGGATCACCGCCGAAAGCCCGTTCGGCCATGATGCTTTTAAAATCCGGTGGCGCTACATCCATGACGGGCGCCATGTTCATATTGACCCCCACCTGTTTAAGTTCAGCAGCCGTCACCTCTGCAAATTGCACCGCATCTGCGTGATTCTTCATGTGCGGGTTGCCGGGGAATTGGGTAAAAGGATCCTTGAGCCTCGCGACCTGGCCGCCTTCCTGATCAATGGCAATAAACAGCGGCGGCTGCCCGCATCCGCGGGCATAATCCTGGACCGCAAGGCATAAATCTTTGATCTGATCCGGTGTCTGCAGGTTGCGCGCAAAAAGAATAATTCCGCCCGCTTTGACATGCGCAATCAAAAACTTGAGATCTGCATTCAGACCGATTCCGTCAAAGCCGACCATCAGTCGCTGCCCGGCTAACTGTTCAATGGAAAAGCCCGTTGTCTCCATAGTCTCCTCTGATCATGCGTGTCCCAAATAATGGAACAAAAATGCTCTATCCATCTTAGAATAATGAAATAAACGTTTAGCCGGGTTCCGGCAGTCTTGGAACTGGAGTGATGGAAATAATCCGGTACGCCAGCATCCCAAGCTCCATGGCTCCGCTTAATATCAGGCAATTGGGTAAATTACCAGAACGCAGTGAATATAAATCATTGTGTTAACATACACAGCGTAGAGCCGTTTAAACCCTATGGACCGTTTTTGAATCCAAGAGAAAAAAGGCCAGGATGCAATGAATTACGGCGCTGTGTATTGCTAGTTTGAAAATACTTTGGTCAAAGGGTAATGCTGCCCCGGGTTTTGCTCGGAAAAATTAAGCATTTCTTCAATGAGCTCATCAATCTTTGGTTTAGGAAGCGGTTTGGAGAACAGATAGCCTTGGCCGTATTGACATTGCATGTCCAACAGAATGGTGTATTGTTCAAGCGTTTCCACGCCCTCTGCCACAACGATCATGTCGAGCCGATGGGCCAGAGAGATAATGGCCTCAACGATATTGCGATTGCCGTCCGGCGCGTTTTGAATGCGCGACACGAAACTGCGGTCCACTTTGAGGGTGTCAATGGGTAACCGCTGCAAATAGCTCAAGGAAGAATAACCGGTGCCGAAATCATCAATGACGATTTGGAGGCCGTAGTCCCGCATGCGGTGAGCCAACCGCACGGTCTCCTCAACATCTTCCATTAAAGCCGTCTCGGTGATCTCCAACTTCAAGTGGTCGGGCGGCAAGTCGATTTTGGCCAAAACTTCCTTGATGTCCGTCAGCAGGCCGGGTTGTAGAAAATGTTTGCTGGATATGTTGATACTCATGGTTAATTTTTGAAGATGTTTGACCCGCTCCTGCCAGGTTTTAAGATCACGGCAGGCTTCTTCAACGATCAGCCGCGTAATCGGGATGATCAGCCCCGTTTCCTCGGCAATTGAGATAAAAGAGCCGGGATAAATCAGGCCCAGCTGGGGGTGGTTCCAGCGGATCAGGGCTTCGAATCCGACCACCGACCTCGATTTCAGGGACACGATCGGTTGATAGTGGGTCTCAAATTCTTTTTTGTGGATCGCCTTTCGCAAATCGGTTTCCCGTTGAAGCAGGTGCAGGGCTTTTTCATGTAATTTTTTGTCAAAGACTTTATATTGCGCCCGGCCTTTTTCCTTGGCATGATACATGGCGGAGTCGGCATCTCGAATGATGTCCACGGGAAATTCATAGTCTTCGGTGTTTTCAACCACTCCAAAACTTGATGGCGCGAATACTTCCTTGCCATTGACCATAAAGGGGCGCTTGAGTTCCTGTTGCAGCCTTTCGGCCACCCGGCTGGCATAATTGCCTTCCTCAATGTCTTCCAGCAAGATGACAAATTCGTCTCCCCCCAAACGTGCCAGGGTATCGATGTCGCGCAGTGAATCCTGGATCCGGTCGGCAAATGCAATTAGAAGATTATCCCCCACGCTGTGACCGAGACTGTCGTTGACCAGTTTAAAACGATCGATGTCCAGATACAGAACAGCAAAATGGTAATCATTCCGGCGTTTTTTGCGTTTGATCGCCATGTTCAGATGTTCCACGAACAAGGCTCGGTTGGGCAAATTTGTCAAGGTGTCGTGGAAGGCTTGATGTGAGATTTGGCGTTCGGCTTCCTTGAGATTGGAAATATCGGTCAAGGAGGCAACGCTTTTATCCGTTCCGGGAATAGGCGCAATGGAAATTAGAATATCTTTGAGTTTGCTTTCTTTGTTGAGAAATTTGCATTCAAGGTTTTGGTCTGTGCACAAAAACCCCTCACTATCCAGGATCATGCGGTGGCTGCCATCATCAAGAAAATCAAAAAAAGATTTTTTAAATTCAATTTCTTCGCGGCTGAATCCGGAAAAACCCACAAATACGGAATTAGCAAGTGAAATTGTCATATCCTTTTCAAGGATAATGGTTGCCGCTCCCGTGTTTTCAAAGATGGTACGATATTTAATCTCGGATTCGCGCAGTTCCGTGGTGCGTTCGACGACTTTCTGCTCCAAGGTTTCGTTTGATTCGCGCAGCGCCTGTCTCGAACGATTAATATTGTTGATCAGCAACTGGGTAAAAATGCTGATTAGCAAAATCATTGCGATGGTGACAAGGCTGCCCAGACTTTGATCGGCGTCCATCGATTTTTCGAGGTAATAGTAAAATAGCGATGCGCCGCTGCCGATAATGATCAGGCTGATCTTATCCAGTGATTTAGCTGCATTGTTATTGGCCATTGAAAACCTTTAAAATTTCGATGCGACCGCGTTCATGTCATGGAATTTTGAATCTGAAATTGACGGGATTAACTTTGCATGGCAGCATGTAAAGGCTTTATCGGCTCATCTGGGGTTAAACTTGATAAGGAAATGATATTTTGCAAAAAAAAAGAGCAGAGTCTGATTTGACTCTGCTCTTTTTCGCGGGAACAAGATAAAAATCATTGACCCGGTTCGATCCCGTCCGGTTGAGCCGTCACTGAAAATCGACGGGCAGCAGGAAAGTCGGGCGGGGCACTTTATCCCTCTTTACGGGATTCGTAGCAACGTCGCTCAATAAAGGCAGCCGATGCTGCATCCCACACGGCTTCATTTTCATGAATCAGTTTCGGGGGGCCTTCCCAGGCTCCGCAAGCTTTGACAACCATTTCTCCCAGGTTGAATTTGCGGCCGCAGGCTGCACACCCTTCGGCATTGAGGGTGTTGAGTCTTTCAAGATCTATAATGAAGGTCTGTCTTTTTCTGGCTGATTCCACCATGATGCACTCCAAAAATTGCAGGTTTTACATTGCGTTTTGAGAGTAACTTAAGGGTGGTATCGACCGGAGTCAAGCGTTATGTCGCATTTCGAGTAGCGAATGTCGAAGGGTGGTTTCGCTGTGCTCAGTTTAATTGAAAAAGTGATGAGTGCTGAGGACTGAGCGTGGCGCTGTTTTCATCGCCAACCTTATCTTGAACTTAGTCTTCAGTCCTCAGTCCTCGTTACTCAGTCCTGTTGTATTGCCTTATTTTCTGCCCAGCTGATATTTTTTGACGGCACGGTTGTGGTCTTTCAGATTGGTTGAGAAATAGTGGGTGCTGTCTTTTTTGGAAACAAAATAAATATAGTTGGTATCCTCGGGGTAGAGGGCTGCCTGCAGCGAGGCGCGGCCGGGATTGGCAATCGGGCCGGCCGGAAGCCCCTTGATCTTGTAAGTATTATAGGGAGTTGGAGTCTGCAGGTCTTGGCGGGTCAAATTGCCGTTGAAATTTTTTATGCCGTAAATCACGGTCGGGTCCGATTCCAATCGCATTTGCTTTTTTAAACGATTGTTAAAAACAGAGGAAATGAGCGGTCTTTCAAAAGACGCTCCGGTTTCCTTTTCAATGATGGATGCCAATGTGACGATCTGCTGTACGGTAAATCCAATACTTTTGGCCCGCTCCCGCCATTGGGGTGTGAAGATGGACCAAAAGCGCTGCACCATGGTTGCAATAATTTTTTCGACACTGACGCCTTTAGGAAAAAAATAAGTCTCCGGAAACAGATATCCCTCAACGGTGTCCGCTTCGATGCCCATTGAGCGCGCCAGGTCGGCTTCGGTGGCCGCTTTAATGAATGTGGTTCTCGAGGCGAATCCGGCCTCGGCCACCAGGTCTGCTATCTGGTATATGCTATAGCCTTCCGGGACCGTGAGCTTGTGAAGCCGGACTTGCCCTTTGACCATTATTTCCAATATTTGCCGCGGCGACATGGCCGCTGAGAGGAGATATTCCCCGGCCTTAAGACGTTTGTCATAGCCTTTAATGCGGGCAATCAAAAGCAGCATGAAAGGATTTTTGATAATACGCTCTTCGTGGAGCAGATCGGCCGTGGTTTTCAAGGACTGGCCTTGTGCCATGTTGATGACGACATCCTTGGCCCCGTCGATTTGGGCAGGTGTATCGGCATAGATGGTAAGTTTGATAATGAATCCGAATGCAGTGCAAAATACCAGGAAAAGCGGAAGTAGGACCCATAGCAGCTTTTTTTTCAATACGAATTCTGCTCCTCTCGAATCAAGCGTCTGAAAAATTTAAGTCACATTTATAGCATAATAAAAAGTGCGGCCACTTGTCAAATACCGGGTGCTGCATTCTGCCGTGTTTTCCTTGACAATACTTTAGTAAACGAATAGTTTTAAAGTCCTGTCGGTTTGTTGATCACAAACCCGACCGAGCGTTACAGATTCTGGATAAATTTCCATCAGCCATGGATTTATTTTCCTGACCAGAGGTATACTCAATGGGAAAACCTAAGTTAAAGCAACACCATATTAATCGGGATTGGTGCAAGGGCTGCGGCATCTGTGTGGAACTGTGTCCGAAAAAAGTTCTGGAACTGGACCCGCAGGACAAGGTTGCGGTGGCGCGGTCGCAAGACTGCATCTGTTGCCGGCTTTGCGAACTGCGCTGCCCGGATTTAGCCATCGAAATAGAAATAGAAAAATAGGGTGATAAGATGGGCGACACCATAAAATTTGTTCAAGGCAATGAGGCCTGCGTCGAAGGCGCTCTGTATGCAGGACTTGACTTTTATGCCGGATATCCGATTACCCCTTCCACGGAGATTGCCGAATTGCTGTCTTACCGGCTTCCGGAATCCGGCGGCAAATTTATTCAGATGGAAGATGAAATCGCATCGCTGTGCGCCGTTATCGGTGCTTCGCTCACCGGCCGCAAAGTCATGACGGCCACCAGTGGTCCCGGCTTTTCATTGATGCAGGAAGCCCTCGGATATGCGGTGATGGCCGAAATTCCCTGTGTGATCGTTGATGTGCAGCGCGGCGGCCCCTCCACCGGGATCCCGACCCACGGCAGCCAGGGGGACATTAACCAGGCCCGCTGGGGAACCCACGGTGATCATGCCATCATTGCAATGACGGCTTCCAACCATCAGGATGTCTTTGCAGTCACAGTGGAGGCGTTCAACCTGGCTGAAACTTATCGCACACCGGTCATCCTCTTATTTGATGAGGTGGTGGCCCATATGCGTGAGCGGCTGGCTGTTCCGGAGCCCGGCGTCGTGCCATTGGTGGAGCGGCTCAGAACTTCCGTCAAGGAGGGCGTGGACTATCATCCCTATCTGCCCCGGGAGGACGGTCGTCTGCCCATGTCCGATTTCGGCGGTGTTCACCGCTACAATGTCACCGGTCTATTTCACGATATGTGGGGGTTTCCTTCCAGCGAACCAAGGGTGGTGCACGGATTGCTGCGCCATTTAGTGGATAAAATCGAAAACCGAACCAATATTATCGCCCGCTACAAGGAATATTACCTGGAAGATGCAGAGCATTTGTTGATTTCCTACGGTTCGGCGGCACGCTCGGCCCGACATGTAGTGGAGGACCGACGCATGCGGGGAGAAAAACTCGGACTGCTTGAACTGCAGACGCTGTGGCCTTTTCCGGAAGACATTGTGCGGGAAAAATGCGCGTGTGCCAGGTCGGTGGTCGTCGTGGAACTGAATATGGGCCAAATTCTTCGCGAGGTGAAAATGGCAGTGGACGAGCCGCATAAGGTTTTTCTTGCCAATCGTATTGACGGTGAGTTTATTACCCCGGAGGAAATCCTGAATCTTCTGCGATTAATCCAGGGAAAGGGGGTCTAAGGCATGGCAGTTAAAGATTACCTGAGGGAACGATTTTTTCCCCACCTGTGGTGCCCCGGCTGCGGCCACGGTATGGTCCTAAACGGCCTGCTGCAGGCCGTCGAAAAGCTGGGGTTGAGCAAGAATGAAATTGTGATGATATCCGGTATCGGTTGTTCGGCCAGAATCAGCGGTTATGTCGATTTTCATACGCTGCACACCATCCACGGACGGGCACTGGCCTTTGCGACCGGCGTAAAGATGAGCCGTCCCGAGCTGAATCTCATTGTTCCCATGGGAGACGGCGATGCGCTGGCCATCGGCGGCAACCATTTTATTCATGCCGCCCGGCGAAATATTGCCATCACCGCAATTGTGATGAACAATCGGATTTACGGAATGACGGGGGGGCAGTTTTCACCCCTTTCAGGATTCGGCATCCGGGCAACAACCGCACCTTATGACAACATCGATTACAGCTTCGATGTCGTGGAGCTTGCCAAGGCCGCCGGTGCGACCTTTGTCGCCCGGACCACCACTTATCATGTCCAACAGATGGCCGATATTATTGCCAAAGCGGTCCTGCACGACGGATTTTCGGTAGTGGAGGTTTTAAGCCAATGTCCGACTTATTTCGGACGCAAGAACAAAGCCGGTGATGCCGTCGATATGGTCAAATGGTTTAAAGACAATACGACGCCCATTGGATCCAAAGCCAAAGAGGAAAATCCGGCGCTGATAGAACGCGGTATTTTTGTGCAGTCAGAAAGACCTGAATATTGCAGTGAATACGACAAGATCATCGCCAGAGCGCTGGCGAGCCGGAAATAAAAGGTCGCAAAGGATTTTGACCGTCAGGAATTCGAACACGGCCCTCAGGGCCTAAAAGACAGAGGGATCATAAACATGGAAAGATGCCGGATGGTGTTTTCAGGTTCGGGGGGGCAGGGCGTAATCACAGCCACCATTATTCTTGCCGAAGCGGCCGTGATATATGAAAACTTGAATGCAGTGCAGTCTCAGTCCTACGGACCTGAAGCCCGCGGCGGCGCAACCCGCTCTGATGTCATAATTTCCGAATCCAACATCGATTATCCTAAAGTGATTCAGCCCAATGTTCTGGTTTGCCTGACCCAGGATGCCTATAATAAATTTTACCAGATAATTCGACCGGGGGGGCTGCTGTTGACCGACACGCGGTATGTGGAAACCAATAAAAAAGTCGATGCTCAGCAAAAAGCGCTGCCCATGTTTCAGAGCGTCATGGACAAGATTGGAAAACCCATTGTGTTTAACATCTGCATGCTGGGGGCGGTGCTCGAACTGACGAATCTGATAGCTCCCGAGTCCATTATGAAGGTTCTTGAAAATAGAATTCCGGCCGATTTTCTAGAAATCAACCGCGCGGCGCTGGATCTGGGGTTTGAAATTGCAAGAGAATCTAAATCCTAATTAATTACCAGAGCCGCTGGGCGTGCTCTTCGGGAAGGCCGGCGTCCCGAATTTTTTGAACGACCGCGGCGATGTCGTAGGGTATGAATCTTACCTCGATGGTGTCGGCCGCAGAATCCCAAATGACGTATTTGGCGTCGTTGGTGGCATCCCGGGGTTGACCGACACTGCCGATATTGATGATATATTTTTTATTCCGATCCAGATGGATTAACCCCTTGGCGAGTTCGGCAGATTCCATTTGTTGGCCGTCATAGCTGATGATCTCCAGGCTGTGGGTGTGGCCGATAAAGCAAAGCCTTTCGGCAGCCGCTTCCAAAACCTGGGCTTTGCGGCTGTCTGAAACCTGGAACATGTAAATCAGGGCAGAGTCCGGCGGAAACCCATGGACAAAGCGACATCCATAGGATGTAAGGCATGGTTCAAGTTGAGTGACAAAATCCCTGGATGCTTTAGTGAGCAGGCTTCGTGTTTTCAGCAGCGATTTGCGCGCGGAGGGGTTGAACCAGTCTAAATATCCGGCCTCCTTTAGCGCTAATTCATGATTTCCTAAAACCGACGGTATTTCCCTTGCCAGAATATGCCTGACTACGCGATCCGGTTCGGGGCCATACCCAACATTGTCTCCCAGGCTGACCACCGCATCAACCCGCAATCTGTCAATATCCTCCAGAACCTGCTGGAAGGCGTCGAAGTTACCGTGAATATCAGAAATAATGGCAAGTTTCATAACAGGCTTCTGACTCAGGATGGTGGCGTTGGCCAGTGAAAAGGCCGCTGTTCCCGGCCCAATATCCTGAATCCCTCAATCTCCAATTTCGCAAATTAGGTCTTTATCGCAGCAGAAATAAATACCACCGGATCAGCTGGGCTCCAAAAAAAATATAGGTGATGCAACCGATGGATAAAAACGGGCCGAAGGGAACAGCCAGCTTCAATCCTTTGCGGGATTGCAGCATGACCGCCAGACCCGACAAGGTTCCCACCAGTGAGGATACAAAAATTGTGAAAATGACGCCTTGCCAGGCCACAAGTCCACCCATCATCGCCAGCAGCTTGATGTCGCCCCCGCCCATGCCTTCCTTTTTAGTGATCAGATGATAAGTCCAGGCGACAAGAAACAAGCTGCCGCCACCGGCCAGGATACCTATTAGAGCGTCCCGGTAGGTTACTGTCGGAATGGCAAAACTGGCTGCAAAAAAGATGGGTATGCCCGGCAGCGTGATGATATCCGGTATGATCCGATGATCCAAATCAATGAAGGTTATCACGAGCAGGCTGGCAATAAAAGCGAAATAGATAAGGGCTTCGACGGTCAGACCGAATTTAAGAAAGGTCGCTAGGGCAAACAGACCGCCCAATAATTCTACGATAGGATATCTCAAGCCGATCCGCACCCGGCAGTGCCGGCAATGCCCTTTGAGCCACAAATAGCTCAATAGAGGGAGGTTGTCGTAAAAGGCGATGGGCGTGCCGCATTGCGGGCATTTGGATCGGGGGTGTACGATTGATTGTGAAGACGGCAGGCGGTAAATGCAGACATTTAAGAAACTTCCGACGCAAAGACCCATAATGAAAATGAAAACTTCGATCAAGTAAAGTGGCATGAATTTTCCTTGGTGCTTTTTTTCACCATCGATAACAGAGTCCTTGCCGGGGCCGGGTCAAAACCGGATTCACAGGGACACGATTCGATTCGTTTGATTTTATTTTTACATGTTTCACAAAAAAAACAAAGGGATATTGTAAAAAAAAAATATTGCATTATCATATTGGGTTAGCCTTGTAGTGGGATGCTTTAACTTACCGAAGAATATTTTAGGAGCGAAGATGGCTGAAGCCGATAGAGATGATCTAATCAGTATAATTGAAGATGATAACACCGATGCGGAAATACCGGGGATACTCCCTTTACTGCCGGTCCGCGATGTGGTTGTTTTTCCGGACATGGTGCTGCCCCTTTTCGTTGGACGCGAGAAATCCGTGCGGGCAGTCGAAGAGGCTGTCGCCAAAGACGGCTACCTGTTTTTGGCCACCCAGAAGGATCCGGGGATCGAAAATCCCAACACGGATGAGATATTCAGCACCGGGACGGTCAGCCGTGTGCTGCGGATGCTGAAATTGCCCGACGGCAACGTTAAAGTTCTGGTTCAAGGGTTTGCCAAGGCCAAAATCGTACAATATACCCGCAAACGGTCGCTGTATCGTGTGAAGCTTGAGATTTTGCAGGAACTTCCGATCGATGAAATCAACCTTGAAATAGAGGCGCTGATGCGCAATGTTCGCGAGCATTGCGAAAAAATTCTCGTCCTGCGCGGCGAAATGACCGGTGATATCATTACCATCCTGCAAAGTGTCGAAGACCCGGGTAAATTGGCAGACCTCGTGGCTTCAAATCTGAGACTAAAAATTGAGGACTCCATCAAACTGCTTGAAATTGTTGCTCCCATAGACCGTTTGAAAATGGTTAATGATTTGCTTGCCCACGAGGTCCAGCTTTCAACCATGCAGGCCAAAATTCAATCCGAAGTTAAGGATGAGATATCCAAGAGCCAGCGGGACTATTTTCTGCGGGAACAGGTGCGTGCTATTTACAGGGAACTGGGGGAACAGGATGACAGCATTCAAGAGTTGGATGAGTATAGAAAAAAAATCAAGCAAGCCAGGATGCCGAAGGAGGCGGACCAGGAAGCTGCCAACCAATTAAAACGCCTTGAGAAAATGCATCCGGATTCGGCGGAATCCACCGTTGTTCGATCCTACCTGGACTGGCTGTTGGAAATGCCCTGGAGTCGGTCGTCGAAAGATGTGATCGACGTAAAAAGAGCCAAGAAGGTTCTGGACAAGGATCACTACGGACTCGATCAAGTCAAAAATCGTATTCTGGAATATTTGAGTGTTCGCAAACTCAATCCGAAGATGAAAGGTCCGATCCTTTGTTTTGTGGGACCTCCCGGCGTTGGAAAAACATCCTTGGGCCAGTCAATTGCCCGAGCCATGAAACGCAAATTCATCCGTATTTCTCTGGGAGGTATTCGGGATGAAGCCGAAATACGGGGACACCGCCGCACCTATATCGGAGCTCTGCCGGGTCGTATCTTGCAGGGCATGAAGCAATGTAGTACCAACAACCCGGTCTTTATGATGGATGAAATCGACAAGCTGGGCTCGGATTTCAGGGGAGATCCGTCATCAGCGCTATTGGAAGCGCTGGACCCGGAGCAAAACTCGGAGTTTAGCGATCATTTTCTCAATGTGCCGTTTAACCTGTCAAGGGTCATGTTCATTCTGACTGCCAATGCAACCGATACCATCCCATCAGCGCTGCTGGATCGAATGGAAATCATCCACCTGTCCGGCTACACCGAAGAAGAAAAAATGACCATTGCCCTCAGGCATCTGATTCCCCGTCAGATCAAAGAAAACGGCTTGAAACTCCAAACACTGTCGGTCAGCGAAGGGGCTTTGGCGCAAATCATCTCCGAATACACGTCCGAAGCCGGCCTGAGAAATCTTGAGCGTGAAATCAGCAGCATCTGCCGCAAAGCGGCACGCCAAATAGCGGAGGGCCGCAACAAGACTTTCAAGATCACCAAGGGCAATCTGCATAAGTTTCTCGGTGTCGCCAAGTATATTCCCGAAATGGATCAGGAAAAGAGCCAGGTGGGTTTGGCAACCGGTTTGGCCTGGACCCAGGTCGGCGGTGAAGTGCTCTATGTCGAAGCATCGCTGATAGGGGGCAAGGGCGAGTTGATTGTCACCGGGCAGTTGGGCGAGATCATGCAGGAATCGGCCCGGGCAGCGGTCACTTACACCAGGGCCAACCTGCGTTCACTCGAAATTAAAAAGAAGGATTTCGAAAATGTGGATATTCATATTCATGTGCCCGCCGGAGCGATTCCCAAGGATGGCCCTTCGGCCGGTATTGCCATGGCGACTGCCCTGATTTCAGCTTTAACCAACCGGCGGGTTCGCAATGATGTCGCTATGACCGGTGAAGTCACGTTAAGGGGTCGAGTTCTACCGATCGGCGGGTTAAAAGAAAAATCACTGGGCGCCCTGCGTTCCGGGATTAAAAAGATTATAATCCCTGAAAAGAATAAAAAAGATTTGACCGAGATACCCTCGAAGGTGAAGCGCAAAATTAAATTTATACCCGTGCGGAACATGGAGCAGGTTTTGCACCATTCGCTGATCAATTGATTTGCAAGTTTTGGTGAAATGAGAATTTTGGCTCTGGATACGGCCACCGCCAGTTGCAGCGTTGCGGTGATCGAAGGGGAATCGTTGCTGGCGGAATTAACCACGGTCGTCGCTCAGACTCACTCCCGGCATTTGTTGAGCATGGTTTCAACCGCTATAGGCTTGGCCGGACTGAAAGCCGAGCAATTAGACGGATTTGCCGTATCCATCGGTCCCGGGTCTTTTACCGGATTGAGAATCGGTATCAGCTCCGTCAAAGGGTTGGCCTTTTCCCTGCGAAAACCGGTGGTGGGTATATCGAGTCTGGCGGCCCTGGCCTGGCAATGCAACCCAAGCCCCTACCTGATTTGCCCGGTAATTGATGCCCGCAAAAAAGAAGTATATTTTGGCCGCTACCGTTTTCACAACGGTCAAATGAAGGCCGAAGGCGGCGAACGGGTGGCAACACCGGTTGAAGCCGTGCGTGATATAAATGAAATGTCTGTATTTGTGGGCAACGGCGCCAGCCTGTATCAAGAGAAAATAGTTTCCATGCTGGGAAGGCTGGCTCAATTTGCCGCCCAGGGACAGCACACCATCCGGGCCTCAACGGTTGCCTGGTTGAGTCTGGGAAGGTTTCAGCAAAATCAAACCGATGATGTCGACTTGCTGGTACCGCATTATATTCGAAAATCCGATGCCGTGCTTAACATCGGAGGCGCGGCATAATGTCCTGAAATTTTATGGTCTTCCTTGACAAGCCTGAGCAATGATGCTATTCAAAAATTTTTAACGAAACAGCTGTCTTCCAAGATTCCGTGTTTTTTCGTTTAAATTCAATCACCGGCATTTAGATGGATAATTTTATCAGACCTGATCCGGGTAGCCCTACCGCATTTCCAGTGGCAAAAGCCGGCTATCCGTTTATTATTTGCGCGGCCTTCACTACTTTTGTGTTGGCCTTATTGGGTCTTACCACCTTGACCCTGATATGTCTGGTGGTGACCTTTGCCATCTGCGGATTTTTCCGGGACCCGGATCGGGTCAGCCCCGACAAGCAGGGTGTCCTGGTATCCCCCGCAGATGGGAAGGTGGTTGCGGCCAGCCCCGTGGATAACAGCCCGTTTTATACCGGGCCGGCCATGAAGATCAGCATTTTCATGTCGGTGTTTAATGTGCATGTCAACCGGGTGCCATTTGATGGACAGGTCAAAGAAATAAAATATTACCCCGGCAAATTTTTTTCCGCCAACCTCGATAAGGCTTCTTCGGAGAACGAACACAATGCCGTCTTGATTGAAATGGGGAACGGAAAACTATTAGGCGTGGTTCAGATTGCCGGACTGATTGCCAGACGAATTATCTGTAACCTGCAGCCGGGGGATAAAGTCATTCGGGGGCAGCGTTTCGGCCTTATCTGCTTCGGCTCGCGGCTTGATGTCTATCTGCCGGCGGAGATAAAACTCAAAGTGGCGGTGGGCGAAAAAGTTAAGGCGGGCGAATCCGTATTAGGCCGGTTTGAAAATGATTGAAGATTGAATATGTTAGGTTTTACCCCAATTGGATCGCTGGCGTCATTTATTAAAATTTGCATAGGGGGGTGAACAACGTGTCTGGAAAAAAATTCAACGTTGCCGTGGCCGGTGCAACCGGGGCAGTGGGCAACCAAATGATCAAGTGCCTGGAGGAAGCCGATTTTCCGGTTCAATCCATCAAATTTTTAGCCTCCGCCCGTTCGGTGGGAAGAAAAATGCGATTTAAAGGCGACTTGATCGCGGTGGAAGAACTCAAAGAAGACTCGTTTAAAGGCGTGGATATCGCCTTATTTTCAGCCGGCGGCGGCACCAGTGAAAAATTTGCCCCGCATGCCGCCAAAGACGGCTGCGTCGTGGTGGACAACTCCAGTGCCTGGCGGATGGACCCCGATGTTCCGCTGGTCGTCCCTGAGGTAAATCCGCAAGCCATTGCCCAATATACGAAAAAGGGAATTATCGCCAATCCAAATTGTTCGACCATTCAGATGGTCGTTGCCCTGAATCCCATCCAAAAAAAATACGGAATCAAAAGAATTGTGGTGTCCACCTATCAGGCGGTGTCCGGTACCGGCAAAAAAGCCATTGATGAATTATTTGACCAGACCCGGTCCTTGATTAACTTTCTGGACTGGGAAAAAAAGGTCTATCCGCATCGCATTGCATTTAATTGTCTGCCGCATATCGACGTATTTTTAAAAAACGGATATACCAAAGAAGAGATGAAGATGGTCAATGAAACCCGCAAAATATTAGAAGATGATTCCATCGGTGTTACCGCGACCACGGTGCGGGTGCCGGTATTTTATAGTCACTCTGAATCTGTCAATGTGGAAACCCGGGAGCCCGTTTCCGCTCAGGAAGTCAAATCTCTGCTTGAAAACTCACCTGGGATTAAAGTGGTTGATGATCCGGAGCACAACCTCTATCCCCTTGCGACGGCGGCAGCCGGACAGGATTTAACGCTGGTGGGCAGAATTCGCGACGACGAGTCGATTGCCAACGGAATCAACATGTGGATCGTTGCCGACAATATTCGCAAAGGGGCGGCAACCAATGCGGTGCAGATCGCCCAGCTGCTGGCAGAGCAATATCTATCCTAAATTGGGCGTTTCAAAATTTAAAAGAGGGATCATTTGTAAAGAATCCTGGTCCCAAAGACCAGGTTTTCAATGTTGGAATACATAGATTAGGAGCATTCATTTTGGAAAGGATACCGGTTACCCAAGAAGGCTATGAAGCTCTAAAAAAAGAGCTGGAGAACCTGAAAAGATTTAAGCGCCCGGAGAATATCAAGGCGATTGAGGAAGCTCGCGCCCACGGTGATCTCAGCGAAAATGCGGAGTTTGCCGCCGCCAAGGATCGCCAGAGTTTTATTGAAGGACGCATCCGGGAATTGCAGTTCAAACTGGCCAACGCCGATGTCATCATTCCGGACAGGCTGACCAAAGATAAAGCGGTATTCGGCAGTAAGGTTCTGCTTGAAAACGTCGACACCGGCGAAGACGTTGAGTACCAGTTGGTCGGCCCGGATGAATCCGACATCGAGAAGGGACGGATTTCCATCTCTTCGCCTCTCGGCAAAGCCATTCTGGGAAAAAAGCCGGGCGATGAGTTGACGCTCCAGGTGCCTGGAGGCCGGCGTGTTTATGAATTGTTGGAAATTTTATAAATCACAGCTTTAAATATTATCAATATAATTGGAGGTTTTCCGTGGCGCGTATTACGATTGAAGATTGTCTGAGAAAAGTAGATAACCGATTTTTACTGGTCAACATGGTCGCCCGACGGGTGCGACAGATCCGTGAAGGATCGGATTATCTTGTCAGCTCACCGAAAAATGAAGACATTGTGATTTCGCTCCGAGAAGTTGCCGCCGGCAAGGTTACAACCAAGGAGGCCACTCTCGAAACAGAATAAAAACCGGACCAACAGCTAATACCTGAATTTTGAACGTATTTTAGCCAACAATGAATAAGCGTTTATATCCGCAGTTTATCCGAAGCAAGGGTTGCTGTTAAAAATTCAGACAAATGATTTTTTTTGTCAATTCGAGGTAACACATACAAAGCCTTGAACAGGGCAGTGGGCAAGGCGCTGCATCACTATCAGATGATAGCGGACGGCGATCGCATCCTGGTGGGAGTTTCAGGCGGTGCGGACAGCCTTTCCCTGATGTGGCTTTTGCAGGAGCGTCAGGCTCGAATTCCCATCGAGTATGATTTGTTTGCCGTTTTCATTGATCCCGGCTTTGAGGACAGTGTTGCCGAGCCGCTGCAAGCCTATTGTGAAAAACTCGGATTTACGCTAAGGGTTGAATACACGGATTACGGTGTTTTGGGACACAGTGCCGCCAACCGGGAAAACCCCTGTTTTCTGTGTTCCAGACTTCGCCGCAAGCGACTGTTCGAAATTGCGGAAAAATTGGGTTGCAGCAAGTTGGCCTTGGGCCACAATCAGGATGACATCATCGAGACCCTTTTTATGAATATGTGTTACGCGGGGGAAATCAGCACGATGATGCCGGCCCAGTCTTTTTTTCAACAAAGGCTTACGCTCATCAGGCCATTGGCATTCGCCGATTCCGACCTGATCCGGCGCTTTGCCAGGAGCCGGCAATTTCCGGATTTTGAAAATCCCTGTCCGACGGCCCGAACGTCAAAACGTCGGGAAATTAAAGATCTGCTCAATCAACTATATCGCAGCAATAAGAAGGTTAAGGGAAATATCTTTCGGGCCATGAGTCATGTTAAACCCGATTACCTTTTGAAATAATATTATGAAGGATGTCCAGAGTCAGCCTGATTTCCGAAATATTCCCATCGATAAAGTCGGGATAAAAAATCTGCGCTATCCCATTACCGTGCGTGATCGGCGGGATGGTTCTCAGCATACGGTTGCGGCTGTCAATATGTATGTGGATTTGCCCCACAATAACAAGGGCACGCACATGAGCCGCTTCGTTGAGTTGCTCCATCTGCTGGGACCGGAAGTCTCGCTGAAGAAATTTTCGATGATCCTTGAAAACATGAAGCAGCATTTAAAGGCGGCATCGGCCCATCTCGAAATGACTTTCCCGTATTTCATCGAGAAAAAAGCGCCGGTCAGCGCATCTCCCGGCCTCATGGACTACACTTGCAGCATTATTGGAACCAGCGACCCGTTCGGCAAGGTTGACCTCGTTTCAGAAGTCGTCGTTCCCATCTCCTCGGTTTGTCCGTGTTCCATGGAGATCAGCGACTTCGGCGCCCACAACCAGCGCGGTGAGGTGCGTCTGAGCACCCGCTTTAAAAAGTTTATCTGGATGGAAGACATGATCGAACTGGTGGAGGCCTCGGCATCCAGTGATGTCTTCTCTGTTCTGAAGCGGATTGACGAGAAGCGGGTCACGGAAAAAGCCTTCGCCAACCCCAAGTTTGTCGAAGACATCGTGCGCGATATTGCCAAAAAACTGCGAGCGGACGACAACATCACCTGGTTTTCAGTCAGCGCCGAGAATTTCGAGTCCATCCACAATCACAGTGCCTTCGCCAGCATCACCTCCGGATAGCCCCAAGGCTTTATCAAAAAGCGAATCCACCCAAGGCGGATAAATATCGAATAACGAATACTGAATTTCGAATGTCGAAAGAAGGATACTCATTAGGACTGAGTAACGAGGACTGAGGACTGAGTTAATGAAAATTCGAACGACTGAAATAGCCACAGGTTCAGTCCTCAGCACTCATCGCTTTTTCATTTAGATAGAGCGCAGCGATTCTGCAAATTTTCAATCTGCAATCTTCAATATTCAATTGAGAAGAACACCTTAATTCCTCATTCCAAACTATCACTCCAGCCTCTGCAACAGTTTGCGCATCAGGGGTTTTGTGGATTTGCCGGCGGTGTTGAACATGGCAACGTACCGGTAGAAGCCGCCATGACCGCTTTCGACATAACCCGCCCGGGTGCTGATGCCGTAAAGGGTGCCGGTTTTGTAATACTCCCGGCCTTGGCGGCGCATCAGCAGGTGATGGGGTTCGAAGCGGATGAGGATTCGATCCATTTGAGCGGCCGAAATTCGATCCTTGCGACTTATCCCGGAACCTTCAACGATGCTCATGTCCTGGATGTTTAAAACCTTGGCGGCGTAGTCCACCAGGGCCGCGACGCCTTTTTCGAGGTTGCCGGGTGAACCAAACCTTTTGATACCGGCGGTAATCATCAGCTGATTGGTCGTGAAATTGTTGGAGTGCTCCAATAGTTTGGCGATAATCTGGGGCAGGGAATTGCGGGAGACATACCGATAGATGAGCTGGTCTTCGGACGAGTTTACGCGGCCCAATTTTACCGTTCCACCAAATTGAAGCCCGTGGCGCTCTAAAAAATAGCGGAACAGTCTGCCGGCGTATATGGTGTTTTCCTTTTCAATACGCGATAAAACGATTCTGCCGCTTATTGGTTTTAATGCGTGCAGTTTTTGTTCGGCATAAGGCAGCAACGGCGTCTGAGCCTCAGCGCTGGCGTAGCCGGATGGGGTGCGCTTAAAATAGACCGTGTTGAAATTAACGCACAAGGCTCCGTTGGGGGCATCATAGGGCTGGGATGATGAACTGATGCCGGGAATGGTCAATGGTTGATCAAAATAGGAGTCATCCACAATCAGATCGTTAAGGACTGCCTTGCTGCCGATCAGCGCTGCCAGCAGGCGTGAGATCACATCGATGATTTCGGATATCAGAAGGGGATCCCCATATCCTTTGATTTTTAAATTTGAATTTTGGTCCAGGAAAAATTCGGTCTGATAGTGATAATCCGATCCCAAGTAGTACAGGGCGCTCAGCGAGGTGAAAACTTTGAGAATGGAAGCGGGCACCAGTTTTTTATCGTCATTTTTGGAAACAATGATTTGCCCTGAGGGGTCTGCAACCAGCAGAGAGTCCTGTGGGCCGATAAGCGACTTTAGATCTTCCCAGTCGGATGCGCCGACTTTGGCGATGGCTCCCTCAAATACCAGTGCCACTAGCGTCAGCAATGATATTGCAGCCACCCTCCCGAAATGATGGCGCCATAGATTATGGCGGAATGAAAAAGGTAACACGTTTGTTATTCCGAATTCCGCATTCCGAATTCCGACTTCAAATTCGGCTTTCCAGAATGAGCGTTACCGGGCCGTCGTTGACCAGAGCGACTTCCATTTCGGCCTGGAAACGTCCGGTTTGGACAATTACGCCCGTTTGGGCCAGCTGTTTGACAAAGTGCTCGTAAAGCGCGGTGGCCTTTGCCGGTTCAGCGGCTGCTGTAAACGAAGGCCGGCGTCCTTTGCGGCAGTCTCCCAGCAGCGTGAACTGTGAAACCACCAGGATTTCACCGCCGGTTTCCAGCAATGAGCGGTTCATCCTGCCGCCGTCATCTTCAAAAATTCTGAGATGGGCAATCTTATTCGCCAGGAATTCGGCATCCGGCGGACCGTCTCCGACGGCGACCCCCACCAGCACCAGAAGACCTCGGCCGATATGGCTGATGATTTCGCCGCCGGTTTTGACGGAACTCTCTTTGACTCGCTGGATAACGGCACGCATAGATCGTTTATTGATGGGTTGAATAATCGCTTCGCTGACTTGTTGATGGATTTAGTACCTGGGAGATATACTCAATAAAGCCACAAACCTCAAGCACCAAATTACAAGCAAATACCAAATTTCAATATCCAATGACCGAAATAATCATTGGATTTGCATTCTATGGCTTTGCGAACTTAGGTTGGCCGGGGATGATGCTGCTGGGTTCAACTGCACAAGGATAATTCGTTTGGAATCTTGAATTTGGGTCATTGGAATTTGTTTGATATTTGATTTTTGGTGCTTGGAAATTTATAATGCTATAGATTAATTATTTGTCTTAACTATTTATAATAACAATTATAATTGGTTTAGATTTTGTAGAGATACACTTTTCTTCCATCCAACGGAATCCACTAACGCCCGAGAAGGTCTGCAAATGGATTGTTAAAAGGCGTATTTTTCTTCTGGTTGCTTTGGGTCGGTGGTTTCGACTTTTTGGATTTTCCTGGTGATTTTGCCATTGGTTTAGATTGGCCGGGATTCGATTTCATCGAAAGTGAAATCCGGTTGCGCTCCAAATCGACGTCGACGACGGTGACTTCCACTTTCTGATGTACCTTAACCACATCGGCTGGATTCTTCACAAATTTATCCGAAAGTTGGCTGATATGCACCAGACCGTCCTGGTGGACACCGATGTCGATAAAGGCGCCGAAGGCCGTGACATTGGTCACAATTCCCGGAACTTTCATGCCGGCTGCCAGATCGGATATTTTTTCAATATCAGTGGCAAAGGCAAACTTTTCAAACTCCTGGCGCGGATCGCGGCCCGGCTTGGCAAGCTCTGTGAGAATATCGTTTAAGGTCGGCGCGCCGATATGCGCCGTGATGTAACGGTTAAGATCGATTTGAGCCCTGATTTCCGGGCGTTGCATCAGATCCGTTACCGTACAATCCAGGTCCTTGGCCATGGCAAAGACAACGTGGTAGCTCTCAGGATGCACTGCGCTGGTATCCAGCGGATTGGCCCCGTTGCGAATCCTCAGAAAACCGGCGGATTGCTCAAAGGCCTTGGGTCCCAGCCGCGGGACTTTCGGCAGCTGGTCTCTGGAAATAAACGGCCCGTTTTGTTCGCGATAAGCGACAATGTTTTTTGCCAGCTGCGGGCCCAGGCCGGAAACGTAGGTCAGCAATTGAACACTGGCCTGGTTTATTTCGACCCCCACACTGTTGACACAGCTGACGACGGCGTCATCCAGGGATTGTTTCAGGGCTGTCTGATCGACATCGTGCTGATATTGACCGACGCCGATGGATTTGGGATCAATTTTCACCAATTCGGACAGGGGGTCCATGAGTCGTCTGCCGATGGAAATCGCACCTCGGATGGTGAGGTCAAGATCGGGAAATTCCTGGCGGGCCGTTTCCGAAGCTGAATAGATGGAAGCGCCGCTTTCATTTACGAGAACGGTCTGAATCCGTCGATCCAGGTCGAGGCTCCGAATGAAAGTTTCCGTCTCTCGGCCGGCTGTCCCGTTTCCGATAGCGATCGCTTCTATTTGGTAGCGCTCCACCAAGGCATGAACTTTACGGGCGGCTTCCTCGAGTTGTTTTTTGGAAGTGTGGGGGTATATCGTATCGTGATGTTCCACTTTTCCCTGGGCATCAAGACAGACCAGTTTGCATCCGGTGCGGTAGCCGGGGTCTATTCCCATAACGCGTTTGGCACCCAGGGGCGGGGCCAAGAGCAATTCACGCAGGTTTTTGGAAAAAACCATGATGGCTTCGATATCCGCCCGGTTCTTGGTATCCATTCTGATTTCTGTTTCCATTGAACGGGACAAAAGGCGTTTATAGCAATCCTGGACCGCCAGGCCAACCTGGATAGAATCTTCCCGGTCGCCTTTAACAAACAGATCCTCCAGGATTTGAATGGCCTGGTCTTCAGGCGGAGAAAAGGACAGATTTAAAAAATCCTCCTTTTCACCACGCCGCATGGCCAGAATCCGGTGGGACGGCGCCATGGCCGCCGGTTCCTGCCATTCAAAATAATCCCGATACTTGGCACCCTCCACCTCTTTGCCGGAAGCCAGCCGGCTTTGAATGACAGCGCGCGAAAAAAACAGCCGTCGGATTCGGTCCCGGGCCTGTTGGTCTTCGTTGATCCATTCGGCAATTATGTCTCTGGCGCCCGCCAGGGCGTCTTCAATGGTCTCAACGAGTTTTTCCGGATCCACAAATTCGGTTGCCGCTTGTTGAGGGTCTGTTCCGGATTGGTCGAAAAGAATCCGTGCCAAAGGTTCGAGGCCTTTTTCGCGGGCGATCATTGCACGTGTTTTTCTTTTCGGCCGGTACGGCAAATACAGATCCTCCAATGTGGCAAGGGTCTGTGCGGCCAGGACGCCTTCTTTGAGTTCGTCCGTCAGGTGACCGTGCTCTTCCAAGGATTTGAGGATTGCCTCTTTGCGTGAATCCAGCTCCGCCAGCTGTTGCAAGCGATCCCGCACGGCGGTAATGGCCACCTCATCGAGGCTGCCGGTTGCTTCTTTGCGGTATCTGGCAATAAAGGGGACCGTTGCGCCATCCGCCAGCATATCTGAAACCGCTGCTACCTGGGCATCCCTTATTCCGAGTTCCAGGGATATTTTTTCAACATGGGGGGTGATCATTTTGTTTCCTATTCTTTAATGTTGCAGCGCTCCAAACGCCGGTCGCCATGATTTTAAAAAATCGAGCTGTTCATATAGGCGGGCCAGCAGAGAAAGTCAAGGGAAAGAAGATGGGAATCACTTTCAATATAGGGTATTTATTTTCTTGAAGAAAGTATGGTTCTGGTATATAAATTAGATTGTATATGCTCAAAATCCTGAGACGGATCCGGAGCATCAGAAGGACAGCCCCATGCAAATTTTTAAGTGGTTCGGAAAGCGCTTTTTGAGACACCGCAATATATATTACAAGCTCAATTTAATTTTTGGGCTCTTTTTTTTATTTCCGATTTTGGGTTTTATCTTTTTCAGCATCAGATATCATATGCTGGAAGATGAATACCTACCTTATTTCTTTCTCGGAATTCTCATTTTTTCGTTTATTGGATTTAACATACTCAAAAATCTTTTTGATAAAATTGCCAACATATCCGCGAAAATGTCGACCAATTATATGGCCGAACTCTCAGACAGCGAAACGGGGCACGGTACGGACGAACTGCACTCCATCGTCAGCTCCTTTACCGCCATCGAAAGACAATTCAGCAATACTTTCAAACAACTTGAGAAAAAAGCAACCGAAATCTCCATCTTAAAAGAGCTTTCGGAATTGTGCTATGTGACCTTTGACCCGGAAGAGATCTTGTATGTCACGCTGGAACGCGCCCTGGTATTAACAAATTCGGACTTAGGTTCGATTTTAACCCTTGAAAATGATGAATCCAAAACTTTCGTCGTCAAAGCCACCGTTGGGCTCGGAAAATTTGTCAAGGCCGGCGACCGCATCGATTTTGACACCAGCATCGCCAAGTATGCCGTTATCAATAAATCCCCGCTGGTGGTCGAAGACATTGAGAAGGATAAACGCTTCGGTCGGGCCAATCATGCCCAGTACGGTACCAAATCTTTCGTTTGTATGCCGATTAAGACCAGCAAGGATATTATCGGGGTTCTCACCATTTCATCCCGCAACAACAGTCGGGTCTATGCCCAGAGCGACATCGAAGTCCTAACGCCGCTATTGAGCAATGCCGCCTTTACCTATGAAAATCTGCGTCTTTTAAGGGAGAATGAACAGAAAACCCTTTATTACAAGTTTATTGAAAAAATCTTTAAACTTTACAACTCCAGTTTTCGCGACAGTGAACTCACCCATGCCGTGCTCAGCGAGATACACACCGTGGTTGCCTATGATCTTGCTGTCGTCATGTCGATCAATGCGGCCAAACCCGGCCACCTGGAAATATCCGATTTTCTCAGCCACGGACCTTCCACTATTGTCAAGGGCCGGTTCTATTCCTATAAGGATTCAGCGGTTGAAAAGGTCATTAAGCAGGAAAACGCCCTGATCGTGCAGGGCCACGTTGCGGCGGATAATTCCCTGGATCAAATTATTTTTAAGGACCACGGCTGTAATTTCTGTCTGCTGACTCCCTTGAAAATCGAGGGGCGGGTATGCGGCATCCTGGCTTTGGCCGGCCAGGATCGCGGTATGTTCAACGAGGTCAAGGACCTGTTAAAGTGGGTCGCCAGCGGACTTTCTTTGGTTCTCGAGCGCAATCGGCTTTCAGCGGCCGTAGTCAAGCGCAATCAGGAACTGGACACCATCCGCCAGATCGGCAGCGCCCTGGCCTCATCGACCTTTGATATCAGCAAGGTGTTAAAATACACCATGGACATGATTCGCGAGGTTATGAACGTGGAGGCCGGCTCTCTTCTTTTTCTGGAAGACAGTGAATTGGAAATTGCTGTTGCCTTTAACATTAAAATCAAGGCCATGAAAAAATTTCGACTGAAGCTGGGGCAGGGCATCGCCGGCTATGTGGCCGCCCGGGGAGAGGCCATCATCGTCAATGACACGGAGAAATCCTCGCACTTCTTTCCGGTGATTGATGAAATTTCCGGGTTTACGACCCAATCGGCGCTTTGTGTGCCGATGATATCCCAGGGACGGGTGATTGGGGTTATCGAAGTTTTAAACAAAATTAACGGTGAATTCAGCATCGATGATAAAGATTTGCTGCAGGCCATTGCCACTTCCGTTTGCATCGCGCTGGAAAATGCCCGGCTGTATAAGGAAACCGTATCCATGGCGGAGCACGAGCGTGATGTACGCCACATGTTTCAAAAGTTTGTTCCCAAGGAAGTATTGGATAAGATTATTCACGGCTCCTCCGACGGTAAACCGATCATTGAAGAAATCAGAACGATCACCCTGCTGAATATTGACATTAGAGGCTTTTCGCACTTAGGCTTAAAAATCGGTCCCCAGAAAACCGTTTCGCTGCTCAACAGCTTTTTCTCGGTGATGGGTGGAATTGTATTCAAGCATCACGGCATCGTCGACAAATATTTGGGGGACGGTTTTCTGGCACTGTTTGGAGCGCCGGTCGCCAGCACCCAGGACGCCGATAATGCGGTTGCCGCTGCATTTGAGATGAAACACTCACTGCCGGCTGTCAATAAATATCTGCAGCGCAAGTTGGATGCCTCCGTCAAGATGGGCATCAGCATCCACACCGGGGAAGTGGTTGTGGGCAACATCGGATTTGATAAAAAAATGGATTATACTGTGATAGGGGATGCGGTGAACACCGTATTTAGACTACAAAACCTGACAAAATCCATTCCCAATGGAATTTTGATCAGCGAAAATACCCATCGTGCCGTGCGTTCACGGCTGGAAGTCGCCGAGGTGGCGATGCCCGACCATGTCGGCAGGGAAATCAGCGAAATGAAAGTGTATGAGCTGTTGGACCGTCGACTGGAAAAAGTGAAGGTCGCCTTGGCGAATTAACGGATGGCCCCATGAAATTGTTTTTTTCCCGCCTCATCAGAAAATCCATGATGCAACCTTGACAAAGGGTGCTGATAAAATTAGGTTTGAGCACACCCTTTGGGGTTCCGAATCAGTAAGTTCGTAATTTCAGGTCTTGCCTACCCGCCGGGCGTCGGGCAAGCCGCGTAAATGAAGGAATATCCGGCAGCTTGCAGTTTTCTCGACGCTTGGCGGGGTGCATCGGCCTATAAAGTGTGAGTTTTTTTGAGCGAGCCCTTAACATGCAACGTTCATCGGTCTGTTGGAGGCGGTCATGGTAATGCAAAATTCTATTACTTTGAAAGGACAGTTTCTCTTGGCGATGCCCGGTTTGGCAGATCCGAATTTCTATCAGACGGTCACCTGCATCTGTGAGCATAACGAAAGCGGAGCCATGGGTATTATTGTCAACCGTGTTCATCACTCCTTGACCGCGAAAGACATTTTTGATGAGCTCTCCATTGAGAACGCACCCGGTGCGGAATCCATCCCGATTCACCTGGGAGGCCCGGTCCATATTGGCGAGATATTTATACTCCACGGACCGCCATTCAAATGGAAATCCAGCCTGATGATTACCCCCTCGCTGGCCATGAGCAATACCAAGGATATATTGGAAGCGATTGCGATGGCACGCGGACCGCGGGAATTTATTATTTCACTGGGGTGTGCGGGTTGGGGTCCGGGACAACTGGAGGCCGAAATTAAAGAGAACGCGTGGTTGAACTATCCGATATTCGAGGAAAATATATTTGACAGGCCGATTGAAACACGTTGGGAGGAAGCGGTTAAGAAGATGGGAATAGACCCGTTGCTGCTATCGGATACGGCAGGTCATGCCTAAGGCGTCAATACCTCCATTTCATCCACTGGCTTTAGCTTTAACTTTGGGCTTTTTTTTTTTGAGACAGACTTTATCTTTCCTGACAAAAGCGCAAAGTTTCGGATTATAATACTCCTTGCAGTTTAAAGGATTATAGAGGGGACACTCAGGATGTTTGTCGGACATAAATCACGTTTTTCCCTTCATGTATGATTTTCCGGATCGGATGAAATCCCTTATAGCATTAAACCCTTACTTTTACAAGGCACTAAGTACAGCGCACTCTCGCACCCAGATAACTATGCATACTTACAGCAACTTGAGAGATGAAATTCTGCACATCAATCATGAAGTTTCGATGTTGTTTTCCAAGGCTAAATCCATTCCCGGTATGGCGGACTACAGCTTTGGGGAGTGGGAAAAAGCCTGTGAACACCTCCCCCGGCAGCTGGCCGAAGATACCATTCGGGTGGCAATTGTCGGACCGATCAAATCCGGCAAAAGCACATTTTTAAATTCGCTTTTCAAAGGGGAATACGTCAAAAGGGGTGCCGGAGTTATCACTTCTATCGTTACGCGAGTTCGCAACGGAGGTCGTCTGCGTGCAAAGCTCTTCTTTAAATCATGGGATGAAATCAACGCTGAAATGGAACAGGCCCTAGTTTTGTTTCCTGCTGCCAATTGGCGGTCCGAAAATATCTCATTTGATCTCCGCAAGGAGAAACAGCGACAGGCATTAAAGCGGGCATTGGGTGAGCTGAGCGCCGATCAATTTATCACCCGGTCAACACGAAACATCAACACGGTTTTGCTGTCTTCTTATCTGAAAGGCTATGAAACGGTCAGTCCTCTTTTAAATTCCGGAAATGCGATCCAGCTATACGAGGATGATCGCTTCTCAGACCATAAAGCCTTTGTGGGCAATGAATCATTGGCGGTGTATTTGAAGGATGTCCTGCTGGAAATAAATTCCGACAGCGTCAAGAGTAATATTGAAATCGCAGATTGCCAGGGCAGTGATTCATCGAACCCGCTGCATCTTGCCATGATCCAGGATTATTTGCTCTTTACCCATTTGATGATTTACGTGATTAGCAGTCGAACCGGTCTGAGGCGGGCTGATATCCGATTTCTTTCAATGATAAAAAAGATGGGAATACTGGATAATATCGTGTTTGTCGTCAATTGTGATTTCAGCGAACACGACAGCATTGATGATTTGAACATGCTGGTGGACCGCATTCGAGAAGAACTCTCCATGCTAAAAACGGATCCGGATATTTATTCATTTTCGGCCCTCTACAATTTGTTCGATGCCAATCGTGAATCCATTTCCGACAAGGATCGGCTCCGAATGGCCCAATGGAACGTCGATCAGGCCTTTGCCGAGTTGTCCAACCGCGAAACCCGCAGATTTGAGACTACCTTTTCCGACAGTCTGACCCGCAAACGAACCGCACTGCTGTTGCAGAATCACATTGAACGTATGGGGGTTGTTTTAACCGGGCTTGGCGAATGGACAAGCCTCAATCAAGAAGTGCTTGTCAAAGATACAGACCACGCAGCCGGCATTTTAAAAAAAATTAAAGCGCATCAAAAAAGACTCGAAAAAACAAAAACAACTATTAAAAGGGCGCTCTCCGGCGCGATGCCGGAGATTAAAAATGTGCTGCAGAAAGAAGTCAATCGTTTTTTCGATGTACATGCCGGCAGCGTCATTCAAAATATCGGCCGCTTTATCCGGGACTACACCCTGGTGCCCGAAAATTATCTGGAAAGCCTCAAGAATTCAGATCTTTCGCAAACCCTGTATGTGGTATTTCAGGATTTCAAGCAATCCATTGACTCGCATATCACAGAGGCAATTAATCCGGAACTCATTCGATTTATCCAGGAGAATGAAAAACGGATCGGGGAGTATTTCGATTCCCTAATGGTGCCATTCGATACGATGGTGAATGACGCCTACGCTGAATTTAACTGGCGGGGCGGCCGGAACCTTTCTGCGTCCGACACGGTAAAGTCTTCGCCCAACAAGCCACCGGATCTGGATGTAATTCTCAATGAAAGCGGCCTGAGACCGCCCGCGCTTGTGACTGCCATCCATTACTCAACCGGGATCAAGGCTGAGGCCATCGTGCGATTGGGATATTATAAAGCGATGCGAAATGCCAAAACTGTCTTCAGAAAAACAGCCGTGCACCAGGGTGATGTAAGGCTCAAGGTACTGGAGGATGCGGTTCGGCGAATGAAGCGTGAAACCGAAAAGTCGGCAGTTTTCCACCTTAAGGACTATCGCGAAAATTTGAAATTTGGTTATCTGTTCAAACTTGTCGAGGCTGTTTCCAATCGGTATGCTGAAGCAGTGCTGGACCGGTTTCAGATGTATTTTACAGATATGTCGGCCTCTGTTGAACACATCGGCACCAGTCAAAGCGATAAGGAAAATACCAGATGGATCCTTGACGAAATGGATCGCATTATACAGGATCTAAGTGAGAAGATCAGCCGCATTCGAGGGGAAATCGAAGCAGCAGGCTGAAAGCCTGCGGCAAAATTCCGACCACCAAATTATCTCTGCAAAGCCTCCAAATTATCCTTTGCAAATTGAATGGAATCATCCAGCGTCAGGGCCAATCTGAAGTATCGAATGGCCTTTTCGGTTTCGCCCATTTGACGATAGTTGGCCGCGATATTGGCATAATCGATGGCCGACGAGGGGTCTAATTGGAGCACTTTTTCAAAGTTCGCAATGGCCTCCGGGTGTTCTTTGAGCTTAAAATGACAGAATCCCTTCAAATTGTAGATGTCCGTTCTTTCCCGATCCAGCTTTTCACCCGTTTGGAGTACATCAAGGGCCTGGCGGTATTCTCCCAAATCCTTTAATGCCACTGCCAGATAAGAATAGATGCTGGGAAGGTCTTGTTCGGTGGGGTCCAGTTTCAGTGCACGGCGAAAACAGGCGGCGGCGGTCCGAGGGTCTTCAAGCTTTAGATGGCTGGCACCCAAATAAAATTGAACGTAATATTTGCCCGGCAGTACCTTATCCATGGCATGAAGTTGCTTGATGGCCGTCGGGGCCGGATCGTTCTCATAGATATGTTTGGCAGAAAACATTGCCACGCTGGTTCCCAGCGAACGTTCTCTGAAATGAGCGCCGGGAATGATGGTATAAAAGGCAGGTATCTGAAGTTGTGTATGCATGGTGTTGATCAGCAGGATTTCCATGTTGTTTTGGGCCAGGACCGACACGCTGTTGAGAATTTCGGTTTTAATATTTTCGTCGGAAAGATCGGGTAGATCGGAAATATCAACCGTTTTGCCCGGGTTCATGACAAACTGCGCATCTTCGAGCCGGGTATACTTGGGTAGTCCGCTGGCAACATAGTTGGCACCGGTATTAAAATCACCGGCAAGCTGGGCAGTCTCGGTCAAAGCCCGGCTCAGGGCTTTTTGGGGATCGGGGGCGGTGCCGGCGGTCCAGACGATCTCACTTAATTCGGGGAAAGTTACCGGATCATACGCCATAACGCCCACCGTTGGGATGCCGGTGTTCAGAGAAAAATCCGACAGGTATAGGTTTACACCGGCTTTGCTGTATTTTCGAAACATTTCGCGTACCAGCGGATCGGTCACCGACTCCGGTCGAATTGCAGCGACTTCTAATTTCTTTTGACTGACCAGGGATGATGTGTGACGTTCCACGATTTCACAAATTCCTTGAATCAACGCTTCCTCGACGCAGTTGCCGGCAGATGGCCCATTAAACTCATTGATGGCAAAAAACCAGTCAAAAGGTATCAACAGCTCCTTTTCAAGGGTTAAATTGTAGCCCCAGGTCCATTTTAGCGGTAGACGCTCGAATATTTTACGGGCGACCGGCAAATCTTCGGATTCATCGTGGACCGATTGGGCGATTTGTTTAAAGGGAATGGCTTTTTCTCTGACATTGGCATACTGATCCGTGAAGAAGTTTTCCTGATTTTTGGCAAAACTGAAAAAACTGAATCGTTCGGCAAGTTCCATGACCGCGCTGGCCTCTGCCTGGTCGGGGGTGCCGCCTTTACCCATCTGTTTTTTGGTGCCGATGACTTTCACGGCATCCTCACCACAGGTGCTGAAATATACCGGGATATCCAACCGGCCGTTATCGATGCGAATCGCGCCTTTTAAAATATCCAGATCGATCGCCTTTAATTTTTCCTTGAATCGTTTGACCGTCTCGCGGGGCGAAAATATCTTGTCCTGGTCTAAGGTAAATTGTTTATAGGCGTCATTTAACGCTACTGTGTGTCTCATTTAGATTCTCCTGATAGTCTTTTATCGGATATAAAACCCAAAAGAAGGTAATCCATTTTTGTTCAGCGATAAAGCTTTAAATATTAAATTCCAGTGGAATATTCATTTCGTTTTTCAATTGACCGATTATTTTTGATTTGATATGGAGGGATTTCCATATGTGGGGATGTAGCTCAGCTGGGAGAGCGCGGCGTTCGCAACGCCGAGGTCAGGGGTTCGAGCCCCCTCATCTCCACTCATCCATCCAACCCGGATAAAACGGCTGTGTGTATTGCCTTTTTTTGAAATAAGGGCGCATTATATACCAAACTGATAGGAAATTAAAGTGCCATTCGTGGCACGCCAAATCAAATTGTAACTATTTTAACCCTTGTGGGTTCTATAAGATTGATGGTTCAATTGATCCATCTCAGAGTAGGTACGTCACAGTGCTTCATTCTGACCTCCTTTCACGGGTGGTTCGCTGATATAGTGGGCCACCCATTTTTTTGGGATTTATTTAAAAAAATCCTGAAAAATTCAGAACTTTGATAAAGTGCATTGATTATTACTGAATATGATTTATCTTTTGCACACAAATTCCGATGATCATTGACGGTTCAAACGGGCGCGGCCTGTCAACCTCTATCACTTAATCAGGATAACAAAAAAATGGACCGATTCGTCGAAGTTGAACGAATAACGAAGGAAACCAACATCCGAATTTCTCTGAAACTGGACGGTGGCGGTGAGGTAGAAATTTCCACCGGAATCCCCTTTTTCGATCACATGCTCACCCTGTTTGCAGTTCACGGCTATTTTGACCTAACCGTGCATGCCGAAGGGGATTTGAACGTCGATTTTCATCATACCGTTGAAGATGTGGGATTGGTGCTGGGCGATGCCATCAGCAAATCGCTCGGAGAGCGCAAAGGGATTAAGCGCTATGGGCATGCCGTTATTCCCATGGATGATGCTTTGGCTGCAGTGAGTGTTGATCTCTCCAATCGGCCTTACTTAGTCTATCGGACGCCGGATTACAAATTATCCGGGAGTGCGCTAAATCCATCTTTAACCAAAGAATTTTTCAGAGCCCTCGTCAATCGGGGCGGCATGAACTTGCACATAAATGTCGATTATGGAGAAAATGACCACCATGTGATTGAATCTATTTTCAAAGCTTTCGGTCGAGCGCTGGATCAGGCTGCATCCATTGATGGTCGAACAACCGGGGTGCCATCTTCAAAAGGCTTTCTTTGACCCGATTGGGGTGAATAAGAAAAATGCTTCGGGCCCAGATCCTTGAGTATCTAGCTGCGGCAGACGTCGGTTATTTTCGATACAAATGTCGTATTACCGAATTTAAATGAATACCAGATGACCGAAATTAAGTTCTCAACTCGGAAATGTTTGTTTCACCGCAGCAACTGGGTACGGATGGCCCTTCTATCCATGGGGTGGTTCTTGTTTGCCTGTCAACAGGCAACTGTAAATGTCTCGGAGGCTCCGGCGGGTCCCTTAAATATAACTAAAATCCTGGTTTTACCGTTTGAAGACCTTTCCGATCTTCCCGGTGATCGGCCGGATGTCAGGAGTCCGGTCTCCGGCCGGGTATTTATCACCGGCGAGGTGGCTGAGCAAGCATCGGACTTTTTAACCGATAACCTGATAGTCTGGTTGCAAAATCACACGCGGTATACGGTCATCATCTCCAGTGCCCGGCAAAGCGCCGAATCAGTGCTCTCGGCGGTGGGTGGCCGTGAAGTGCTGGATTGGAGCGCATTGAGCAGACTCGGACAGGAAACTGGTGCAGATGCGGTAATGCTCAATTTCGTCTATCGTTTTAAAGAACGTGTTGGGAAAGGTTTTTCAGTTGAATCGCCGGCCTCAGTGGCCTTCGGCATGAATCTCATTCGCTTAATGGATCGCCGTTTAATATGGTCGGGAAATTTTGACGAAACGCAGCAGACGCTGGGGCAAAATCTTTTTCAACTGGGTATTTTTCTGAGCAGAGGCGGGCGCTGGATAACCGCCGATGAGATGGCCGACACCGGCATGAAAAATATTCTCGAGAAATTTCCGAAGCCATGATCATCATTCCCGCCGTCGATATAAAAAATGGCAGATGCGTGAGGCTTGTCCAGGGACGCAAAGAGGACGAAACCGTCTTTTCGGATGATCCGGCAGCGATGGCGCTCAAGTGGTCTCAGGACGGGGCGGAATTAATCCATGTGGTTGATTTGGACGGTGCCTTCGAACAAAGGCCCCGTAACATCGAGGCCATTAAAAAAATTCTGCAAACCGTCGGCACACCGATTCAACTGGGCGGCGGCATTCGCAATGAGCAGACGGTGCGCGCTTTTTTGGACATGGGAGTCAGCCGGGTGATTATCGGAACAGAGGCGATCAGAAACCCTGAATTCGTAGAAAAATGCGCCGGAATTTATCCCGGCCGAATTGTCGTCGGCATCGATGCCCGCGGCGGCCGGGTTGCGATCGAGGGGTGGACCGAAACCACTCGGATCAAGGCGGTTGATTTAGCCAAAAGATTTGAAAATTGCGGTGTTGCCGCGATCAATTTTACCGATATTTACCGGGACGGGATGCAGACCGGACCAAACATTGAGCAAACCCGGCGAATCGCCCAAGCCGTCAATATACCCGTGGTTGCATCCGGTGGGGTTGCGACCATTGCAGATATTCAAGACCTCTTGCCGCTTGAAGCTGTCGGGGTTGTCGGCGTCATAACCGGCAAGGCATTGTATAGCGGAACACTGGATTTTAAAAAAGCATTGGCAGCGGCGCGGTCTAATCTTTGAAACTTGCAGGCATTTTATTCAAGGTGCGGGCAGGTGCGCTGCAGCCACTGCGAGGAAATAAGTCTTGACAAATTAGTTGTTTAGAATTAACCTTCGCGGTTATACTTGGCCGATAAGCATTTTCGATAAAAATTAAGATTTAGCCGCAAAAAAACTTAAAAATAGAATTATATCTTATGGTTGGATTAAGCTAGAGTGCAATTGGCAAAGAGTCATCCCATTTGAGACCCTTCCGTTAACGCTTGTCTTACCTCTTCAATAGCAATGGAGGTTGCTGTTATTGGCGATTTTTATTCCTGAAGATAAAATTTCAGAAATCAAGAATGCGGCCGATATTGTGGACGTTGTTTCAGAATCCGTGCTTCTGAAGAAAGCTGGTCAAAACTACATTGGTCTTTGTCCATTTCATTCCGAGAAAACTCCATCTTTTACGGTAAGCCCGGATAAACAAATATTTCACTGCTTTGGATGCAGCACTGGGGGCAATGTCTTCAGCTTTCTTATGAAACAGGAGGGTTTGACATTTCCGGAGGCAGTCAGACATCTGGCCAAGCGATATGGTGTTGAAATTCCGGATAGACCGCTTTCGCCGGAACAAAGAAGAACCATCAGCGAAAGGGAAAAACTGCTCGACATTAACCGTCGAGCAATGGAGTTTTTTCATCAGGTTTTGCTGAGTAGTCCCTCTGCCCAAAGAGCAAGATCTTATTTTTTAAAAAGGGGTATTTCCCAGCAGACAGTTGATGCCTTTCATCTGGGGTATGCTCCCGATGGATGGGATCATCTTTTCAAATTCTTTGCCGAAAAACGGATTTCGCCGGCTCTGCTTGAAAAGAGCGGCCTGGTTATGCCCAGGAAGAACAGCAGCGGTCATTACGACCGTTTTCGCAATCGGGTTATGTTTCCGATTTTCAATGCCAATACGCAGGTTGTGGGATTCGGCGGCCGGGTGCTGGATGACGCTCTGCCGAAGTATCTTAATTCCCCGGAGACACCGGTATACAACAAGCGCCGGTCTCTTTACGGCCTTCACCGGGCAAAAGATAAATGCCGGGCCGGTGGAACGGTGTTTATCGTCGAAGGATATCTGGACCTTTTGGCGCTGCATCAGCATGGCATCGAAAATTCCGTTGCAACGCTGGGAACGGCATTGACGGCGGAACATGTTCGATTATTAATCCGCTATGCCAAGCGTATGATTCTAGTTTATGACTCTGATGAAGCCGGTATCCGTTCGGCGCAACGTTGCATCGAAACTTTCTGGAAAGAACATGTGGACTTTCGCAGAGAGGATGTATTTAGTGAGGAAAATGCCGATACGCATATTCTGGTGTTGCCGGCCGGACATGATCCGGATTCATACATTTTCGAAAATGGACCGGATGCTTTTTTGACAGCTGCTTCGAATGCGCCGGGTATCGTCACATTCCTCATGGACTGTGCCGTTCGCAAACACGGCCTCTCAACCGAAGGGAAGCTTCGCATAATTTCAGAACTGCAACAACCTTTAGCGGCCATCAATGATCGGGTTGCCCAGTCGATTTACATTCAGCAGTTGGCCGAACGAATCGGGATTGCTGAATCCGCTGTCATGGGCCGCGTGCGCGAGATTGCGACGCCTAAATTTGGGAGCGCACGTGCCGGCCTGGCACCGGCTGAAATCGGAGCGCATCCCCCAAAAAACGCCGGGTCCGAACGCCCTCACGGGGGCAGCGGACGGGCGGGTGGTGCCGCCGGCAGCCGTTTTGAGCGACGGATCATTGCGATGATGCTGCAGTTTCCTGAGATATTACCTGATATTGTTGCTCAGAACGTCCTGGAATTTTTTGAAAATATAGATCTGAAGTCAGTTGGTGAATTTGTTCTGGAAATCAAACCAACGTCCGCCGACCAAGTATCTGAGCTGATTTCCCAAATGGAAAACCGCGAAACACAAGCCTTAATCGCCTCCTTGGCAATGGAGAATGAATCGTGGAACAAAAAAGGTTGCCTGACATTGCTCGGCAAATTTGTGGAGACCCGAAAAAAGCAGCGTGACAGTGGTTTGTTGGAAGGGCAAATTAAAGCGGCTGAAGACAGCAATGATCAGACCCTGCTGTTAACCTTGTTAGCAAAGAAGCAAAAAATGGCCGAACGCAGTGAAAAGCTAAAAATGGCCATTTTAAATGAGAAATAATGTCGGGCGTGTTTCCGCTTCGGAAACAGGTTTGACCAAATCTAAAAAATGGTTCCGCTGCCCGCTTTCCGCCGGCCGATGAATGGAACGGCATGGGGGCTGCAGGGCAGCGGTGCAATCTGTCAAATATTATTTATCTGCGGCTGATAAATTGAGGTGTTCGGGAGGCATGATTTTATGGTCAGAAAATCTGCTGTAAAAAACGAAGGCAGTAATAAGACGCACGCGAAGGCAGCCCCCAAAAAGGATGCTGCTAAAAAGAAAACCGCTAAAAAGTCCGCCCCAAAGGAGGTAAAAAGCAAGAGTGTCGAGACGCAGGCAGGACCCAACAAGGCAACCCCCAAAGCAATAAAAAACCTTATGGCTAAAGGCAAAAAACAGGGGTATTTAACCTATGACGAAATAAACGAACTGTTGCCGGAAGATATGCTTTACCCTGAACAAATTGATGAGACTCTGATGTTGTTTTATGACAACAACATCGAAATTATTGATGAAAAACATAAGAAGAAAGTCGTTAAGCTCAAAAAGGCGAAGGAGAAAAAGTCTGTATCCAAAAGTGCGGCCTCATCCGAATTTGGAACGGTAACCGATCCGGTTAAGATGTATCTTCGCGAGATGGGCCTGGTCACCCTGCTCAGCCGGGAGGGTGAGGTTGAAATTGCCAAAAAAATAGAAGCCGGCGAGCAGGAAGTTCTGCGGGCGCTGTTGGAAAGCACCGTGGGGGTGGAGTCTATCATAGCGTTGGGTGATGACATTGAAAATGGAGCATTGCGTCCTAAGTATGTTTTGCGAGACATTGACGAGGGCGACACCTATGCCGATGAAATCGTACAGACTGAGAAATTTCTGGAGACCATCCGGGCCATAAAAGACATTCATGAAGAAAACAAGACCTATCGGGAAGATCTTTACAATCAAAATGTGGACGCGGATAAACAACGCAAAATTAGAAAAAATATTGCCCGCCGCGCCACTAAAATTTTTGAATTGCTCAAGGACTGGCGTCTTGAATCAAGTGTTATCGATGATATCGAAAGTAAAATTTGGCATCAAATCGGCTGGTTTGATGCCAAAAATCAACGGATCTCAGAAATTGCCGAACTACTCGATGTGTCGACCAAGGAGCTTATTGATCAATCAATTAAAAAAACCAGCTTTTTAAAATGGGCCGGCGGCCGCCGCAAGGCGACCAAAGATGAGTTGGACAATCTTTACACTGAAATCAAAACGACTCAGGAGGAGATTGGCGCCAAGGAAATTAACATCAAAGCCAATATCCGCTCGTTAAAAAAGATAATGAGCAGCGTGGAGGAAGGGCGCTTTCGGGCCAAACTGGCCAAAAGCGAGCTCACGAAAGCAAATTTGCGCCTGGTGGTCAGCATCGCCAAGAAATATACCAATCGCGGATTACAGTTTCTGGACTTGATCCAGGAAGGCAACATCGGTTTAATGAAAGCAGTTGATAAATTCGAATATCGCCGAGGGTATAAATTCAGTACTTACGCCACTTGGTGGATTCGACAAGCCATCACGCGGGCCATCGCAGACCAAGCCAGAACCATCCGAATTCCGGTTCACATGATTGAAACGATCAATAAGCTTATTCGAACTTCGCGTTACCTGGTTCAGGAACAGGGGCGCGAGCCCACTCCCGAGGAAATTGCCGAAAAAATGGAAATTCCGCTCGAAAAGGTTCGCAAGGTGCTCAAGATTGCCCGGGAACCGATTTCTCTGGAAACCCCGATCGGCGAAGAAGAAGACAGCCACCTGGGTGATTTTATTGAAGACAAGAAGTTTATGCTTCCTTCAGACGCGGCGGTTAACATGAATCTGGCCGAACAGACGCGCAAAGTTCTGGCTACCCTGACACCGCGTGAGGAAAAGGTGTTGCGCATGCGATTTGGCATCGGTGAAAAAGCCGATCATACCCTCGAGGAGGTTGGGCAGGATTTTGCCGTCACCCGCGAGCGGATCCGTCAGATTGAAGCCAAGGCGCTGAGAAAGTTGCGGCACCCGACGAGAAGTCGAAAGTTAAAAAACTTTATTGACACTTAATTCACCATCTAACTTGACAAAATGATTCTGGCTGGATAGTAAGAACTTCGTTGAAAGGGCCCATAGCTCAGCTGGCAGAGCCACCGGCTCATAACCGGTCGGTCCCTGGTTCGATCCCAGGTGGGCCCACTTCCTTCCCGCGACTATTCCCCCACAGAACAAGGAAAAGAAATGGCCGACATCACCCAAGGACAGATCGTCACGCTTGTGAAACTGCAAATGATCGAGATGGAAATTCGAAAGATAAAGGCATTTTTGGACAGTCTACCTGCCCAAATCGACACCCTCGATCTGGAGCTGAAAGAGATTGAGCGCAGCGTTGACAGCGATGAGGAACTTATCAACGAACTTAATAAAAAATATCGGACCTATGAATCCGATGCCCAAGTGAATGTCGGCAGGATCAAAAAAAGTGAAGAAAAACTGCGGGCGGTCAAGACCAACAAAGAATATCAGTCATCGCTCAAGGAAATAGACGATTTGAAAGCCATTAATTCGCAATTGGAGGATCAGATGTTGGCGGTTTTGGATAAAATCGATTTGGCCGGCCAGGATTTGGAAGAACGCAGGAAACACTACCTATCCATCGCTGAAGAAACCAATCAGGAAAAGGAGGACATCAACCAGGCCGCCGAGCAAAGAAAAAAAGAGCTTCTCAAACTGGAATCCGATCGCCGTCTTGTCACGGATGGATTGGATGCCAGGTTGCTGGAACTGTTTAACCGCCAAAGAGCCAAACAGGCCGACGGTGTTGGGATTACCCGGGTAATAGACGCCGTCTGCCAGGGCTGCAATATGAATATTCCGCCTCAGATGTATAATGAACTCCAGCGTCGCGACAGCTTGAAAAACTGTCCTAGCTGTGAGAGACTTATTTACTGGCAAAATGAAGATGATCGGCCGGAGTAACCAAAACGATCGCCGGATCCGTTAGCGGATCCGGAGGAAAGTCCGAACACCACAGGGCAGGGTGCTTCATAACGTGAAGTCGCGGCAACGCGAAGGAAAGTGCAACAGAAAGTATACCGCCCGGTGCCAAACCCCGCGGTTTGGTGCCGGGTAAGGGTGAAACGGTGCGGTAAGAGCGCACCAGTTCCCCGGGTGACCGGGGAAGCT